>JAFZUS010000081.1 GCA_017618275.1 Prevotella sp. | reverse complement strand
GTCTGCTCAATATCCTGTATGCTCGTCAGATGTTTCATTAGTCAATTCTCCTAAATAATGTTGCAAAGTTAGGCATTTCAGTCGAAATTTGAGGAATAATGCGTAAATTTGTGACCAAAATTGAGAATAATTAGGAATATGAAGAAGTTATTGACCTGCTTATTGGCTGTGCTTGGACTGAATACGGCATGTGGCCAAGGGAACTTTGAGAATACGGATGTTCAAGGTTTTGCAGAATTGGTTGCTGATACCAATGTGGTTGTGCTTGACGTGAGAACTGCTGCTGAATTTGCAGAAGGACATCTCGAAAGGGCTATCAACATCGACTATCATCAAAGCGACTTCGTGGAGAAAGCCAAGGCTACACTGCCTCTTGACAAGAAGATTGCTGTCTATTGCCGGAGCGGAAGACGTTCTGCTGGTGCAGCAGGCAAACTGGGCGAAGATGGCTACAAGCTGGTGAACTTGAAAGGTGGCATTATCGCTTGGAAGGAAGCCAACATGCCTGTAATAATGGAATAGATATGCTCCGTAATATTCTATTGGTAGCTATAGGTGGCGCATTTGGATCAGTTTGTCGCTACCTCGTTTCGAGAATGGTGGAGTCGTCATTTCCTTGGGGCACCTTCACAGTAAACATCCTCGGCTCACTACTCATTGGATTGCTTGTTGGCTTGGTAACTAAAGGCGTTTTATCACCAGATATGAAGCTATTGCTCGTTACTGGTTTCTGTGGCGGCTTTACGACATTCAGCACCTTTGCCAATGAATCGTTTGGCATGATGAAAGTCGGTGATGTCTTGATGACAGCATTATACATAGGAGCAAGTGTCGTTGTCGGCATATTAGCTGTTTGGTTAGGAATGAATTTATCAGAGACTATCAAATGATGGAACAGCGCACGTATATTGCCATCGACCTGAAGTCGTTCTATGCTTCAGTGGAGTGTGTGGACAGGGGACTTGACCCTCTGACCACAAACCTTGTCGTGGCTGACGTGTCGAGAACAGAAAAGACCATCTGCCTGGCCGTTTCTCCGTCGCTGAAAGCATACGGCATTGGTGGACGTGCGCGACTGTTCGAAGTGGTTCAGAGAGTGCGCGAGGTGAACAACGAGCGCAAAAGAGCTGCTGGATGGAGGATGACTGGCAAATCCTATAACGATCCTGAATTGAAAGCTAATCCAAGCCTTGAACTCGACTATATCGCTGCACCGCCACGTATGGCTCATTACATGGAGGTGAGTACAAAGGTTTATCAGACTTATCTGAAATACATTGCTCCTGAAGATATCCATGTCTATAGCATAGACGAGGTTTTCATGGATGTAACGGCCTATCTGCGTACTTATAAGTTGACAGCCCACGAGCTGGCGATGAAGATGATCCGTGACGTACTGGCCACTACAGGCATCACGGCAACAGCAGGTATTGGCACAAACATGTATCTCTGCAAGGTGGCAATGGATATTGTGGCCAAGAAGATGCCAGCTGACAAAGACGGTGTACGCATAGCTGAGTTAGATGAAATGTCGTATCGACAGGAGCTTTGGGACTACCGGCCTCTGACCAAATTCTGGCGCGTGGGACATGGTATCGCTGAGAAACTGGCAGTCTATGGCATTGATACGATGGGCAAACTGGCCAGAATGTCAATACAGAATGAAGGGCTGCTTTACAGGCTTTTCGGTGTGAATGCAGAACTACTGATAGACCATGCCTGGGGTTGGGAGTCGAGTACAATGGAGGCTGTGAAAGCCTATCGTCCTGAGACGAATAGCTTCAGTAGCGGACAGGTATTGCAGGAGCCATACACTTTCAAGAAAGCCCGTGTGGTCATACAGGAAATGGCTGAGGGAATGGCACTCGACTTGGTATCGAAGCGATTGGTAACTGATCAGTTGGTTCTGACCGTAGGCTATGATGCCGAGAGTCTTACCCGTCCGGAAATCCGTGAGAAATATCATGGCGAGATAACCGCCAACTACTACGGCAAGCAGGTGCCCAAACATGCTCATGGCTCCTTCAATTTCGAGAAGCCTACATCATCATCGCGGCTCATTATGGAGGGCGCAGCTGAGTTGTTTGACAGGCATGTGAATCCCGATTTGCTGATTCGCAGGCTGAACCTGACAACGAACCATGTGGTTTCAGAGGAATCGGTATCGGCACAGGAGAATGCTCCCCAGCAGCTTGATCTCTTCACCGACTACGAGGCTCTGGAAAAGCAGCGTCAGGAAGAACAGGCCAAGCTTGACAAAGAGCGTCGTATGCAGGAGGCACAGTTGAAAATCAAGAAGCGATTCGGTAAGAATGCCATCCTCAGAGGTCTGAACTTCGAGGAAGGTGCAACGGCCAAGGAGCGAAACAAACAGATAGGAGGACACAAGGCATGACTCACGATTACGACGATATTATC
>JAFZUS010000080.1 GCA_017618275.1 Prevotella sp. | reverse complement strand
TGATGTACCCAAGCCTCTGCAGGGCCTCGGTATCGTGTTTATCACCGTAGGTCTGATGGCTATGGCGATGATGTGTTTCAGCGGTTTGAATATCTAAGGGCCTACCCAAGCCCTCCCCAAGGGAGGGATGTCTGAAAAGACAATAGGTGGGAAAAGTTGTAATAAAATATGTAACAAACAAATAAAAGGAGCACCCAGTATGTAACTAAACATCCCTCCCTTTGGGAGGGCTTGGGTGGGCTTTATATGATACAGTTTATTTCTTATAGTATAGGAGTATTTCTCCTGGTAATCATCCTGCTGGTGATTATCCTGTTGGTGGCAAAGAAGTATCTGAGCCCCAGCGGTAACGTGAATATTACAGTAAATGGCGATAAAGTGCTTAACGTGCCTCAGGGCAACAACCTGATGGCAACGCTCAACCAGAACGGCATCTTCCTGCCCTCTGCCTGTGGTGGTAAGGCCTCTTGCGGACAGTGTAAGGTTCAGGTGCTTGAGGGTGGGGGCGAGATCCTCGACTCCGAGAAGCCACACTTCACCCGTAAGCAGATCAAGGACCACTGGCGCCTCGGTTGCCAGTGCAAAGTGAAGGGCGACCTGAAGATCCATGTCGACGAGTCGATCCTTGGCGTTAAGGAGTACGAGTGTACCGTTATCAGCAACAAGAATGTGGCTACCTTCATCAAGGAGTTTAAGGTGCAGCTGCCTGCCGGCGAACACATGGACTTCCTGCCTGGCTCGTACGCTCAGATTAAGATTCCTAAGTTCGATTGCATCGACTACGATAAGGACTTCGACAAGTCGTTGATTGGCGACGAGTATCTGCCCAGTTGGGAGAAGTTCGGTCTGTTCCCACTGAAGTGTAAGAACCCTGAAGACACCATACGTGCCTACTCAATGGCCAACTATCCTGCTGAGGGCGATGTGTTCATGCTGACGGTACGTATCGCCACACCTCCGTTCAAGCCCGATAAGAGCGGCTTCATGGAGGTGAACCCTGGTATCGCTTCGTCTTACATCTTCTCGCTGAAACCCGGCGACAAGGTGATCATGAGCGGTCCGTTCGGCGACTTCCACCCGCACTTCGACTCGAAGAAAGAGATGATCTGGGTTGGTGGTGGTGCCGGTATGGCTCCGCTGCGCGCTCAGATCATGCACATGACGAAGACGTTGCACACCAAGGATCGCGAGATGCACTACTTCTATGGTGCACGCGCCCTGAACGAGGTGTTCTATCTCGACGACTTCCTGGGCTTGGAGAAGGAGTATCCCAACTTCCACTTCCATCTGGCCCTCGACCGTTCCGATCCCGCAGCCGATGCTGCTGGCGTGAAGTACACGCCGGGCTTCGTCCATCAGGTCATGCTGAACACCTATCTGAAGGACCACGAGGCTCCCGAGGATATCGAGTACTACATGTGCGGTCCTGGCCCTATGTCGAAGGCCGTTGTCTCGATGCTCGACTCGCTCGGCGTCGATCCAGAGTCCATCATGTACGATAACTTCGGAGGATGACGCTAATAGTAGTAATACTATTGATTCTGGGCTATCTGCTCATTGCCACCGGTCATCTGACCGGTGTCAATAAGGCAGCCATTGCCATGTTCTTAGGCACGGTAGGGTGGGTGGTCTATATCTGCTGGGGTACCGACTTCGTGACAGATATGCACCCTGACGACTACGCAGAGTTCCTGAGTGGTGCCGAACCCACGAGTGACGCTGTGAAAGAGTTCATACATAAAAATGTATTTCTCTACTATGTCGGTCGTGCTGCGAGTATCGTCATGTTCCTGTTGGCCACGATGTCCATCATCGAGATCCTGAACAACAACGGGTGCTTCGACTTCGTGACGACATGGATCCGTACCCACAACTCCAATCGCCTGCTCTGGACGATCACCCTTGCCACTTTCATTATCTCGGCCAATCTCGACAACCTGACCACTGCCACGATGATGTTGGTGATTATGCACAGCATCGTACAGAACCGTCGGCAAAGGATGCTCATCGGTTGTGCGATTATCATTGCGGCCAACTGTGGCGGATGCTTCACGGTGATAGGTGATCCTACGGGACTTCTGCTCTGGGGCGACGGTGCTATTACGGCCTCCAATTTCTCATCGTATATGGCGCTGCCGGCTGTCCTGGCGTGGGTGATACCGACGTTTCTCATCAACCGCGCCCTGCCGGAAAGACTCGACACCCAGTGGTCGCCGATGCCTTATCGTGGCGATGATACGAACCTGAACCAGTGGCAACGTATCGTGATGCTCTTCGTGGGTATCGGTGGTCTCTGGTTCATTCCCACGTTCCACAATATCACCAAACTGTCACCGTTCCTCGGGGCTCTTTGTGTGCTGAGTGTGCTGTGGGTGGTAAATGAGATCTTCAACCGCAAACTCATGAATGCAGACCAGATGTCAAAGCGTTTCATCCCCCGTGCCTTGCAGTATGGTTCCATCCAACAGATTCTCTTTGTCATGGGTATCATGATGGGTATGGGTGTCGTCACAGAAACGGGTATCTTCCCTGATGTGGCACAATGGATAGACGAGACTGTCCACAACGTGTGGATCGTCGGCATCGTCTCCGGATTCCTCAGTGCCATCGTCGACTCGTTCACGATAGCCATCAGCGACATCTCACTCTATCCGGTGGTCAAGGGCGCCCTGCCTGGCGACTATATCGGCAGTTTCATTGCGAACGGTGCCTATTGGAAGATTATCGCCTACTGTACGGCTGTCGGTGGTTGTCTGCTCTCCGTGGGATCGGTGAGCGGTCTGGCTCTGATGCAGATGGAACATATCCGCCTGGGCTGGTACCTGCGGAACATGACGCTGAAGGTCTTGGCTGGTTGGCTCATCGGACTGGCCGTCCTATGGCTTGAAATATATCTCTATAACTGATACTAATAATAAATAAGGTATGGCTAAAATCAAAACTATTGGCATATTGACGTCAGGTGGCGATGCTCCTGGCATGAATGCGGCTATTCGTGCCGTGACACGTTCTGGTATCTATAATGGATTTAAGATCAAGGGTATCTATCGCGGATACGAGGGCCTGATTAATGACGAGGTGAAAGACTTCACGACGGAGGATGTATCAGGTATCATCACCCGTGGCGGAACCATCCTGAAGACGGCTCGCTCGAAGGAGTTTATGACACCCGAGGGTATGAAGAAGGCCTATGAGACCTGTCAGAAGGAAGAGATTGATGCCTTGGTGGTGATCGGCGGTAACGGTTCACTGACAGGTGCCCGTAACTTCGGTATGGAGTTCGACTTTCCCTGTATCGGTCTGCCTGGCACCATCGACAACGACCTCTACGGCACTGACAATACCATCGGCTACGACACGACGATGAATACCATCATGGAGTGTGTCGACCGCATCCGTGATACCGCCAACTCGCACGAACGTATCTTCTTCGTCGAGGTGATGGGACGTGATGCCGGATTCCTGGCACAGAACTGTGCCATCGCCTGTGGCGCTGAGGCTGCCATCGTGCCTGAAGAGTCAACCGATGTCGACCAGTTGGCCGCATTCATGGGCCGTGGTATCCGTAAGTCGAAGAAGTCCTGTATCGTCATCGTGTCTGAGAGTCCCAAATGCGGTGCCCTCTACTATGCCGATCGTGTGAAGCATGAGTTCCCCGAGTTCGATGTGCGCGTCTCCATCCTCGGTCATCTGCAGCGTGGTGGTACGCCCTCTGCCCGTGACCGTATCCTTGCCTCAACGACGGGTGTGGGTGCCATCGAGGCCATCCTGCAGGGGCAGCGCAACGTGATGGTGGGTGTCCGCAACAACGAGGTGGTCTATGTGCCTTTCTCCGAGTGCATCCGTACCGACAAGCGCTTCGACAAGCGCCTTATCAATGTCCTCGACGAACTGAGCATCTAAGTCTATGCCCGAAATCAAGAAAATCGTCCTGACAGGCGGTCCCTGTGCCGGTAAGACCACAGCCCTGGTGAAGATCACCGAGTACTTCTCGGGCTTCGGCTATAAGGTGTTCAATGTGCCTGAGGTGCCGACCATCTTCAGCACGGCAGGCTGGAACTACCTCACGCCCAACCGCGACCTCTACTACCAGGGCGAACGTGCTATCCTCGCGACGCAACTGGCCCTCGAAGACCATTTCATGCGTCTGGCGGAGGTCTGCACCCGTCCTGTGCTCGTCGTCTGCGATCGCGGCACGTTGGATATCTCCGCCTATATCAAGCCCGAAGAGTGGGAAGAGATCACCGCCATGTGTGGCACGAACTCCAACGAACTGTTGGAACGCTATGATGCCGTGCTGCACCTCGTGAGCGCTGCTGACGGTGCTGAACAGTACTATACCACCGCAACCAATGCCACCCGCTATGAACAAGCCAATGAGGAAGGACTGCGCCTCGCCCGTGAGCTCGACAAGAAGGTCATCAAGGCCTGGACGGGTCATCCTCATCTGCGCGTCATCAACAACCACGATGACTTCGAGAACAAGCTCAACCGTGTGCTGAAGGAGATCTCGAAGGTCGTCGGCCTGCCACAGCCCGTCCAGCAGGAGCGTATCTTCCGCGTGGAGATTGTCGGTGAGATACCCGAGTGCTCCGAGAGCGAGATCACCCAGACCTATCTGGTGACGGAGCCCGGCAGCGAAGTTCGTCTGCGTCGCAGGGAGTTCAGTGGCGGTAAGGTCGTCAATGTCCACCGTTCCAGGAAGCGCATTTCCGACACGGAGGTCATCGAGACCGAGCGGCATATCGACAACAACCTCTACGAGCAGATGCTCCAGCAGGCCGATCCCTATCGCGCCACCATCCATAAGAAGCGTCAGAGTTTCATTTGGAAGGGTCAGTTCTTCGAGATAGACACCTTCCATGCTCCCATCAACGACCTTGTGATGATGGAGATCAAAGGCGTCTCAGAACAGGAGGATATCCATTTCCCGCCCTTCGTCAAGGTCTTGGAGGATGTAACGGGCAACAGCCGTTACCTCAACTACAACATCGCCTTGATGCGATGAAATAAAAGAAAGGCATCCCAAGCACATGGTACGCAGCGGCCGCTGCCGATATAATCCCCGCCCGCTGCCGATATCAGCAGCGGGCGCTGCTGATTACGTCCCCGCCCGCTGCTGATTCGAAGGGAAGGGGTTTTATCCCTGTTGCAAAGGCACTTTTCCCCTATAACCAACGCTTCTTTCCCCTGTTCCCTACGTCTTAACAACCGTAAAGGTACAATGCAAAAGAGCCAAATTTCCCCCAAATCTGGCTCTTTTTGGCTTTATTTGAGAAATAATTGGTTTTTTATTTTTTTGTTACGAAAATAATCTGTATCTTTGCAATCGACTAGGTTTCTAACTTGATTTCTAAAAACAAAATAATTACTTTAAATATTTACAGCGTATGTCACAAATTACAGGACACATTTCGCAGATTATCGGCCCGGTCATCGATGTTTACTTCAACACCGAGGGGCAGGATGCGGAAAAAGTGTTGCCGAAGATTCACGATGCCTTGAAGATTGACCGTGGTGACGGGCGCGAACTGATTGTCGAGGTGCAACAGCACATCGGCGAGGATACGGTGCGCTGCGTGGCTATGGACAATACCGACGGACTGCACCGTGGACTGGAGGCGATCCCGATGGGCTCACCAATCGTGATGCCTGCTGGCGATCAGATCAAGGGTCGAATGCTGAACGTGATCGGACAGCCTATCGACGGTATGAAACAACTCGACATGACGGGGGCTTATCCCATCCACCGTCAGGCTCCCTCGTTCGAGGAACTATCCACGAAGAAGGAGATTCTGGCGACGGGTATCAAGGTGATCGACTTGCTGGAGCCTTACATGAAGGGCGGTAAGATCGGACTCTTCGGCGGTGCCGGTGTGGGTAAGACGGTGCTCATCATGGAACTCATCAACAACATTGCCAAGGGACACAACGGATTCTCGGTGTTCGCCGGTGTAGGAGAACGCACCCGTGAGGGTAACGACCTGATCCGTGAGATGATCGAGAGCGGTGTGATCCGCTACGGTGAGAAGTTCCGCAAGGCGATGGACGAGGGAAAATGGGACTTGAGTCTTGTGGATCCCGAGGAACTGAAGAAGAGTCAGGCCACACTGGTGTATGGTCAGATGAACGAGCCTCCTGGGGCACGTGCCTCTGTGGCACTATCTGGTCTGACGGTGGCTGAGGGCTTCCGCGACGGTGGCGGTAAGGATGGCGGTGCTGCCGATATCCTGTTCTTCATCGACAACATCTTCCGTTTCACGCAGGCTGGTTCTGAGGTGTCGGCCCTGCTGGGTCGTATGCCGTCGGCCGTGGGTTACCAGCCGACACTGGCCTCGGAGATGGGTACGATGCAGGAGCGCATCACCTCGACGAAGACGGGTTCTATCACCTCGGTACAGGCTGTGTATGTGCCTGCCGACGACTTGACCGACCCGGCTCCTGCCACAACATTTACGCACTTGGATGCCACGACGGTGCTCGACCGTAAGATTGCGGAGTTGGGTATCTATCCTGCTGTGGATCCACTGGGCTCTACCTCACGTATCCTCGACCCGCTGATTGTGGGCAAGGCACACTACGACTGTGCCCAGCGCGTGAAGGAGATCCTGCAGCGCTATAAGGAACTTCAGGACATCATCGCCATCCTGGGTATGGACGAACTCTCGGACGAGGACAAGTTGACGGTGAACCGTGCACGTCGTGTGCAGCGTTTCCTCTCGCAGCCGTTCTCCGTGGCTTCGCAGTTCACGGGTCTGCCCGGTGTGATGGTACCTATCGAAGAGACCATCAAGGGCTTCAATGCCATCCTCGACGGCGAGGTGGACGACCTGCCCGAACAGGCCTTCCTGAATGTGGGAACCATCGACGATGCGAAGGAGAAAGCGAAGAAACTGCTGGAAGCCGCAAAAGGTTAATTGACAATTGATAATTGACAATTATGTTAAAGCTAAAGATTGTTTCTCCCGAAAGGATTGAGTTCGAAGGTGAGGTGGAGAGCGTGCTGGTGCCAGGAACGCTGGGACAGTTCGAAATCCTCGTCAACCACGCACCGATTATTTCTTTGCTTGACAAGGGTAGGGTGGTCTACACGCTGCCTGGCGGCGAGAAGAAACCCCTCGATATTTGTGGCGGTTTCGTAGAGGTGCAGAAGAACGTGGTGAGTCTCTGCATAGAGATCAACGAAGAATAAAATACGTAACGTGTGATGAGTATCCAAGAAAAGAGCCGTAACTACATCGTGCAGAGCATTGTTTTGTGCTGCATACTCACCGCCTGTGGGTTTGTAGCCATGAAGATGTGGTCGCTCGATTTGTGGAGTGCCATCATCATCAGCGTATGCTTTATCCTGGTGGTCGACATTGCCTCGGCACTTGTCTTCCGCTGGGTAGCCACCAAGCATTGCGACATGTTGCCGACATTCATTACGGGTGTGTCGGGATTCCGTTTCCTGGCAGCATTGGTGGTTATGGCAGTGATGTACGTCATATCAGACCGTACCTCGATGATGCAGTTCATCATCGTGTTCATGGTCTATTATATGGCATCACTTATTCATCACTCTATCTTCTTTTCGAGAGTATCAAGTCGTTTATAACGAGTTAAAAATTAACGTATTAGATGAAACAAATAAAGTCAATATGCATCTTGCTGCTGATGGCACTGCTGCCCCTGCCGATGCTGGCTGGCGAGGAGCCGAAGGACGAGTCTCTGAATATTTCCGAGATCGTGCTCGAGCACCTGTCAGACTCTTATGAGTGGCATATCGCCACCTATGAGGGTAAGCACATCGGGTTCCCGCTGCCCATTATCATCAGGAGTTCGCAGACTGGCGAGTGGCACTTCTGCACGGAGCATTCTCTGCCCAGCGGCTTCTTCTTCAATCCTGAAGCCCACGGCAAGATCTACGAGCAAATGGCTGATGGCACTATCGAGCGCCCACTGGACCTGAGCATTACGCGCAACGTATTGCAGATATGGATTGTGGTGGCTGTATTGCTGGTGGTGTTCCTGAGTTGTGCCCGTTGGTACAAGAAGCGTGACAAGACGAGCAAGGCTCCGGGCGGATTCATTGGTGCCGTAGAATTGCTGGTGGTGATGATCAACGATGACGTTATCAAGTCGTCTATCGGCGAGAAGCACTACAAGCCCTACGCCCCGTATCTGCTGACGGTGTTCTTCTTTATCCTTGTCACCAATCTGCTGGGACTGTTGCCCGTTTTCCCGGGTGGTTCTAACGTGACGGGTAACATCAACATCACGTTCTTCCTGGCGTTCTGCACGTTCCTGGCTATCAACCTGTTTGGCAACAAGGAGTATTGGAAGGATATCTTCTGGCCCAATGTGCCCATCTTCCTGAAAGCCATTCCGCTGATGCCTGTGATTGAGTTGTTCGGTGTGTTCACCAAGCCCTTCGCCCTGATGATCCGTCTCTTTGCCAACATGATGGCTGGCCATGCGATGATTCTCAGTTTCAGTTGTGTGATCTTCCTGGGATGGACTATGGGTGTTGGCATGGGTGTCGGCTTGAACCTGTTTAGCATCATCATGCTACTGTTCATGAACGCCCTCGAACTGCTGGTGGCATTCGTGCAGGCCTACGTGTTCACCATGCTGTCAGCCGTATTTATCGGACTGGCACATCAGGAGCACCACGAAGAATAATAAGTAAAAAGGTAAAATAAACAATTAAATATTAACAATTTAAAACATTAAACAATTATGATTACATCTATGTTATTAGCCGCAGAAGGTCTGGCTCAGCTGGGCTGCGGTATCGGTGCAGGTATTGCAACAATTGGTGCAGGTATTGGTATTGGTAAGATTGGTGGTAGCGCTGTTGACGCTATTGCCCGTCAGCCAGAGGCTTCTGGTAAGATATTCGCTCAGATGATTCTGACGGCTGCCTTCGTTGAGGGTTGTGCCCTCTTCGCTATCGCTGCTTGTGCATTCTTGATCAAATAAAACGGAATAGCAAATGGATTTCACTCAATTACCATCCATCCTGACGCCTGATCTGGGACTCCTGTTCTGGATGTTGCTGGCGTTCCTGGTGGTCTTTGGAGTGCTTGCCAAGTACGGTTTCCCCGCCATCCTCAACATGGTTGACGAGCGTAACCGATACATCGACGAAAGTCTGCGCAAGGCTCACGAGGCTGAGGAACGTCTGGCCAATATTCAGCAGGAAAGTGAATCCATCTTGCAGGAGGCACGCGAGAAACAGGCTCAGATACTGAAGGAGGCCGCCGAGTCGCGCGACGCTATCGTCGAGCAGGCTCAGCAGAAGGCAAGGGCTGAGGGTGCCCGTCTGTTGGATGAAGCGAAGATCGCCATCGAGCAGGAGAAGAAAGCCGCCATCGCTGACATCCGTCAGCAGGTTGCGACCCTCAGTATCGAAATTGCCGAAAAGGTGCTTCGTCAGAACCTCCGTGACGATAAGTCGCAGATGGATTTGATTGACCGCATGCTGGATGACGCTACTGCTAATTAAATAAGGTTCACACGTATGGATATTGGAGTCATATCGGTTAGATATGCGAGGGCGCTACTGAAGAGTGCCACCGACCAGAAACTCGAGGAACAGGTCTATCAGGACATGATGACGCTGGCTAAGAGTTATGTCGATGTCCCTCAGTTGCGTCAGACCATCGACAACCCTATGCTCGCAAAGGAGACGAAGCAGACATTGCTTGAGACAGCCTCAGGCAGTAATGCTTGTTCGCTGACGAAGGCTTTCATCGCCTTGGTGCTGAAAGAGGACCGCGAGAATATGGTGCAGTTCATGGCCAACTCGTACGTTACGCTTTACCGCAAGCAGAAGAACGTTATCCGTGGTAAACTCACCACCGCCGCCCGCGTCTCCGCTCAGACTGAGCAGAAGATGCGCCAGATGGTGGAGAGTAAGACTAATGGAACTGTGGAGTTTGAGACGGAGGTGAACCCCGACATCATCGGTGGCTTCATCCTCGAATACGACACTTACCGCATGGATGCCAGTGTGAAGACCAAACTCAACTCCATCCTCAACACCTTGAAAAAGTAAAAAGGTAAAAAAGTAAAAAGGTAAAAACAATGTCAGATAAAATTAAACCAAGCGAAGTATCCCAGGTCCTGCTCGACCAACTGAAGGGTATCTCCAACGCCGAGAAGTTCGATGAGGTGGGTACCGTGCTGACCGTCAGCGACGGTGTGGCCCGTATCTACGGACTGCGCAACGCTGAGGCCAACGAACTGCTGGAGTTTGAGAACGGGACAATGGCCATCGTGATGAACCTGGAGGAGGACAACGTCGGTTGTGTGCTCTTGGGTACTACCTCAGGCATCAAGGAGGGCATGGTGGTGAAGCGTACGAAGCGTATTGCCTCTATCCGTGTCAACGACAACATGCTGGGTCGCGTCATCAATCCGCTGGGTGAGGCTATCGATGGCAAGGGCGATATCGACCTGAGCGACGCCTTTGAGATGCCGTTGGATCGTAAGGCCCCTGGTGTGATCTACCGTCAGCCCGTGAAGGAACCGCTGCAGACAGGTCTGAAGGCTATTGACTCGATGATCCCCATCGGACGCGGACAGCGAGAACTTATCATCGGTGATCGTCAGACGGGTAAGACCGCCATTGCTGTGGATACCATCATCAACCAGAAGAGTTTCTATGAGGCAGGCAAGCCTGTCTATTGTATCTATGTCGCCATCGGTCAGAAAGCCAGTACCGTAGCAGCCCTCGTGTCAACACTTCAGGAGCACGGTGCTATGCCTTACACCATCGTGGTGGCTGCCACCGCTGCCGATCCTGCTGCCATGCAGTACTATGCACCGTTCGCTGGTGCCGCCATCGGTGAGTACTTCCGTGATAGGGGTCTGCCTGCCCTTGTGGTCTACGACGACCTCTCGAAGCAGGCTGTGGCCTACCGTGAGGTGTCGCTGATCCTGCGCCGTCCCTCTGGTCGTGAGGCATATCCCGGTGATGTGTTCTATCTGCACTCCCGTCTGTTGGAGCGTGCCGCCAAGATGAACGAACAGCAGGAGGTGGCTGAGCAGATGAACGACCTGCCCGAGTGTATGAAGGGACATGTACGTGGTGGTGGTTCACTCACCGCCCTGCCTATCATCGAGACACAGGCAGGTGACGTGTCGGCATATATTCCAACCAACGTGATTTCAATTACCGACGGTCAGATATTCTTGGAGTCAGACCTCTTCAACCAGGGCTTCCGTCCGGCCATCAACGTGGGTATCTCCGTATCCCGTGTGGGTGGTTCGGCACAGATCAAGTCGATGAAGAAGGTGGCTGGTACGTTGAAGATCGACCAGGCACAGTATCGTGAACTCGAGGCCTTCTCGAAGTTCTCTTCCGATATGGATGCTGTGACGGCGATGACCCTCGACAGAGGTCGTAAGAACAACCAGTTGCTGATTCAGCCGCAGTACAGCCCGATGCCCGTAGGTGAGCAGATAGCCATCCTCTATTGCGGTGTGCACGGACTGATGCGCGAGGTACCCATTCCGAAGGTGCGAGAGTGCCAGAACCAGTTCCTTGACAAGTTGCGTTCTTCCAACCCAGAGGTGATTGAGACACTGGCCAGCGGAAAGATCGACGACGAGACGACAGCAAAGATCGAGGCTGTGATGGCCGATATCGCAGGGACTTACAAAAACTGATAGCCTATGCCAAGCCTGAAAGAAATTAAAGGCCGCATCGCCTCAGTCAAATCCACGCGAAAGATCACGTCGGCGATGAAGATGGTGGCTTCCAGTAAACTCCACCACGCACAGGTAGCCATCCAAAACATGCTGCCTTACGAGGAGATGCTGGAGCACATCCTCAAGTCGTTCCTCGCAGCCGAAGCAGAGGCACAGACCATCTACGACCAGGAGCGTCCCGTAAAACGGGCTGCCCTGGTGGTCTTTACCTCCAACTCGTCGCTCTGTGGCGGTTTCAATGCCAACACCATCAAGATGATGACGCATGCCGTCGATGAGTATGCTCAGACCATCGGGCGCGACAACATCGAGATCTATCCCATAGGCCGCAAGGTGTATGAGAAGGCAAAGAAAATGGGACTCGCGGTACAGGGCGAATACTCGGCATTGGCCGACAAACCCAACGTGCAGCAATGCATTGAGATAGTGATGGAACTTGGACGGAAATTCGCTGAGGGTGAGATAGATAAGGTGGAACTCATCTATCATCACTTCAAGAGTGCAGGCTCGCAGGTGCTTACTAGAAAGACATTCCTTCCCATCGACATCGAGGAGGAATTGAAGGCCGATCATGAACGTGACCTGACGAGTGTGATTGCCACCAAGGAGAGCCAGGAGTATCTGAAGAAGCGTGGGGAACGTGATCAGGAGCAGAAACAGGACAACGTGAAGCCGCTCAACGATAACTTTATCGTCGAGCCCGATATGGTCACCGTCCTGTCGCAACTCATTCCCAAACTGGCTCATCTAATGCTCTATACAGCCCTGCTCGACTCGAACGCTTCGGAGCATGCCGCCCGTATGGTGGCCATGCAGACTGCTACTGATAATGCTGACGAACTGCTTCGCGAACTGAATCTGCAGTACAACAAGAGCCGTCAGCAGGCTATCACATCTGAACTCCTCGACATCGTAGGAGGCTCAGTTAACAATTAATAATTAATAATGCATAATGCATAATAGATTATGAAACTTACAGGAAGAAGAGAAAGTAGTAATGTAGAAGACCGCCGTGGTTTGAGTGGTGGTGCGAAAGCCGGTATCGGTGGCATCGGTGCCATCATCGTGGCAGCCCTGTTTGCCTGGATGAGTGGCGGCGACCCTGTTTCAGCAGGTTTACAGGCAGCCCAGGAGCAGATGTCAGCACGTACGGAAAGTGTCAACCCTGAGGAATTCTCTGAGGAAGAACAGCAACTTGCCACTGAGTGCAAGCAGATCCTTGCCTCTACGGAGGATGTATGGACTGCCGTGTTCAAGGAACTGGGTCGTACCTACGAGTCGCCCACGCTGGTGCTGTTTACCAATCAGGTCAACTCCGCCTGTGGCTCTGCAACGGCAGCCGTTGGTCCGTTCTATTGCTCTGGTGACCAGAAACTGTATATCGACCTGTCGTTCTTCACGCAGATGAAGCGGCAGTTGGGTGTCGAAGGTAATACCTTCGCCTATGCCTATGTCATCGCTCATGAGATAGGCCACCATGTTGAGTATTCTCTCGGCATTCTTGGCAAGGCCCATCAGCAGATGAACCAGACTGACAAGGTGACTGCCAATCAGATCAGTGTCCGTCTGGAATTGCTGGCCGACTACTATGCTGGTGTGTGGGCTCACTATGAGGATGCCATGAACCACTCGATGGAGTATGGCGACTTGGAAAAAGGTCTCGAACTGGCCAAGGCTATCGGCGACGACTGGCTGCAGAAGAAGGCACAAGGTCGGGCAACGCCCGAGTCGTTCACCCATGGTACCTCCGAGCAGCGCAAGCGCTGGCTGCGTCGTGGATACGAGACAGGTGACATGCGTACGTCAACCTTCAACGTTCAGAACTATAACGATCTTTAAACTAAAAGCCCTCCCAAACGGAGGGCTTTTAAGTTATTCGTGGTGATAGGGTTCGCCCTTGATGATGGTGCAGGCACGGTAGAGTTGTTCGGTGAAGATGAGCCGTACCATCTGGTGGGAGAATGTCATCTGCGACAGCGACAGTTGTTCGTTGGCACGGGCGTAGATCTCCTGCGAAAAACCATAAGGGCCCCCGATGACGAACACCAAGCGACGGGCGGTCTGTTGTTTCTGTGCCAGCCAACGGGCGAAGTCGACGCTGCGCAGTTCCTTGCCGTGTTCATCGAGCAGCACCACGGTATCCGACGGTTGTATCTGTTTCATGATCAGTTCACCTTCAGCCGTCTTCTGCTGTTCCTCCGAGAGACTCTTGGTCTGACGGAGTTCCGGGATGGTCACGATGTCGAAGGGCATATAGTGGCCGATGCGTTCGGCATAGTCGCTGATGCCTGCCTGGAAATGCTTGTTGACCGTTTTACCAACTATTATTAGAACAGTTTTCATAATTATCTCACTTTCTTACCTTCTCACCTTCACTTGATTGTTTCGTTTTCGAGGAATTCATTGAACTGTGTCTGGTAGCCGTTGAACACGTTGATGTCTACCTCACCCGTAATACCCTGTACCCGGCCGTCGGGCGACAACTGCCATACCACCAACCGCACGTCGGGCTTGTACTCGCCGTAGCGGGCTATCCACACCTTGTAGTTACGCTTGATGTCAGGCGCATCGGGCAGGTATTTATTGACAAAGCGCTGGTTGATGTAGAGGATGGGTTTCACGCCACAGCGCCGTTCGACGGCCTGCAGCCAGGTGCGTATGTGGCTCCACAGAGCCTGTGAACCACCCATGCTTTCTATCTGACTGTCGGAGGGCTCGATATCGAGTACGGGGGGCAGGTCACCCTTGCGGAACAGGGTGTTGTCGATGAAATACTTCGCTTGTGCAGCACCCGTGCGCTTGGTGGAGAAGAAATGGTAGGCCCCGATGGGGATGCCGGCCTTTCGGGCAGCGGCATAGTCGTGGACGTAGTAGGGGTTGCGTACGCTGATGCCCTCCGTCGACTTGATGAAGACGAACGAGACGGGATAGTCGACCTTCCCGGATACCTGCTTCTTGCTCTTCGAACCGAGATGGCTGATGCGCAGTTTGTTCCAGAGAATAGGGTACTTCTTGCGACCCTTTCCATGCTGGTAACGGGAGATGTCGATGCCGTAGATGCGCTCCGACGTGTAGTTCATCCGTTCGCCCTTGAATACGCCCCGTTGCCACTGACCGGTCTTCAGCACCGTAGCCACCTCGTTCTCCAACAGTTGTAGACCGAAGCCTTCGCGCAGGTCGTTGGACCAGTGACCTTCGAAGTAGTGTCCGTCGACAGAGAGGTAGGAACCGTGTCCCTCAGCCTTTGCATCGACGATGCTTCCGAGTCTGCCGCCTCTGAAGGCACCTTGGTAGATGCCGGTGGAGTCGATACGGATGCCGCTGGTCAACGTGTCGCCATCCCACTGTCCGATGGTGATACGCCCCAGAGAGTCACGACTGATGGCCGTACCCTGTCGCTTATGGTTCTTCCAGCGCCCTATATTATATATAGGTATAGTGTCGATGGTCTCGCTATGCCGTTGGCCAGCGGCAAAGGCAGCCACCATCTCGTAGCCCTCGTCCTCCACGTTGTGACGGTCCAGATAGTAGTTCAGTTCGTCCTGACGGTCATCTTCTATCTGCTTTTTGAGGGAGTCGAGCCGCATGGCAGGGGAGATGTTGAAATGTCTGCCGGTCAGCGTGTCGCCGACAGCCTCCGTCTTGTACTGTTCTGTATGATGGCGCCACCCCATCCAGCCACCTGCTGTCATTGCAGCAACCAGCACCAAGCCCCCATATCGTAGCGATTTCTTCATTCAGACTGCAAAATTAGTAAAAAAATCCGTGATAATCTGTGTTATCTGTGGCTTTTTTCGTACCTTTGCGACAAATTTTTACATAAACACCAACAAAACGAATATGAAGAAATTATTAGTTTTCGCTCTGATGCTGATCGGGATGACAGCACAGGCACAATGGGCCCAGAGGCCTCGGATGGCAGAACCCGGGCTCACCGACCAGACAGCAAGAAAGTTCACGCTCGACCTGACTGACGACGGGAAGGCGCAGATGGTTTGTTTCCTGCCTACGACACCCTCGGGTAAGGCAATTGTAGGTATCCCTGGCGGTGGCTACTCCGTGTTGTCGAACACCCATGAGGGAACGATGGCTGCCGACTGGCTCAACAAGAAGGGCATTGCCTATTTCGTAGTGAACTACCGTATGCCGGAAGGTGACCGTACCATTCCTGTGGGCGATGCCGAGAAGGGTTTCCGTATTGTGCGCGACTCCGCTTCCGTCTGGGGTATCAATCCCAACGACGTGGGTATCATGGGATTCTCGGCAGGTGGACACTTAGCCTCTGTGCTCTCTACCCATTCCGAGTTTGACGTGCGACCTAACTTCACGATCCTGTTCTATCCGGTCATCTCGATGGATGAGCGTGTGTCACACATGTGGTCGTGCCGCAACTTTCTTGGTGAGGAAGGACAGAAAGACCCCAAACTGGTGCATGACTTCTCTACCAACAATGCCGTGCAGCGTCATCTGACCCCGCCAGCCTGCATCATCATGTCGGGTGACGACAATCTGGTGCCGCCGTTGACCAATGGTCTGACTTACTATACAGCCATGCGTAATGCCGGCAACGACTGTATGCTGATGCTCTATCCTACGGGTGGTCACGGCTACGGCTTCGGACAGTGGTTTACCTATCACGACGAGATGCTTGCCACCCTCGGCAAGTGGCTGGATCAGTTGAAGGCTCCCAAGACCGATGCTATCCGTGTGGCCTGTATCGGTAACAGCATCACCGACGGACACGGCATCGACCTGGCTCCCCGTAACGGCTATCCCGCCCAGTTGCAGCGGATGTTGGGCGACGGCTACTCCGTGAAGAACTTCGGTCTGAGTGCCCGTACGATGCTGAACAAGGGTGATGTGCCTTATATGAACGAACTGGCTTGGCGCGATGCACAGGCCTTCAAACCCGATATCGTCGTCATCAAGTTGGGTACCAACGACTCAAAGCCCCACAACTGGCAGCACAAGGACGAGTTCAAGCAGGACTTACAGCAGATGATCACCACGCTCTGTCCGTCGTTGGCTCAGCCCGCCAAGAAAGGCAAGAAAGCCAAGAAAGGTCAGGCCGTAGAGCCCGTGAAGCCCCGTATCATCCTCTGCACACCGATTCCCGCCTTTAAGTCGACGTGGGACATCAGCGACCAGGTGATTGCCAACGAGATCATCCCCATCCAGAAAGAGGTAGCCGCCCAGTACGGTCTGCAAGTGCTCGATCTGCATGAGTTGTTTACGGATGCCACGTTGGTTCTTGACGACGGTATCCATCCCAACGACAAGGGCGCACGCCGACTTGCCGAACTGGTGGCAGAAGCCATCAAACAATAGCAGTAACTTATCCCCCAATAAAAAAGCGCTCCCAGAATTTGGAAGCGCTTTTTGTTTGCTGTCTATTTCTTTTATGAGAAGGCAACGGTCAGACCAGCCATCACAATCGAAACCATCGACATCAGTTTGATGAGGATGTTGAGTGACGGACCAGACGTGTCCTTGAACGGGTCGCCGACGGTGTCGCCTACGACACAGGCCTTGTGAGCAAACGAGCCCTTGCCGCCGAAGTTACCCTCTTCGATGTTCTTCTTCGCATTGTCCCAGGCACCACCGGCATTCGCCATGAATACGGCGAGGGTGAAGCCACCGGCCAGACCACCTACCAACAGTCCGAGTACACCAGCCACACCGAGGATGATACCCACGAGGATGGGGATGATGATGGCAAGCACCGACGGGATGATCATCTCATGCTGGGCAGCCTTGGTGGAGATCTCTACGCAACGGCCATAGTCGGGTGTACCTGTTCCTTCGAGGATACCGGCAATCTCCTTGAACTGGCGGCGCACCTCCTGCACCATCTTCTCTGCTGCACGGCCTACAGCCTCCATCGTCATACCACAGAACAAGAAGGCAGCCATTGCACCGATGAAGGCACCCACGAGCACCTTCGGGTTCATCAGGTTCACCTGGTAGTAGTTCATGAAGTCGGGGATGGTGGCATTGGAAGCCTCGATCACGTCACCTGCCACATTCGTCAGCGTCTGTCCGGCACGGGTCATCGCAATCTTGATCTCCTCGATATAGGAAGCCAACAGGGCGAGGGCGGTAAGAGCGGCAGAACCGATGGCGAAGCCCTTACCAGTGGCAGCAGTGGTGTTGCCAAGGGCATCGAGGGCATCCGTACGATGACGTACCTCTTCACCCAGTTGTGACATCTCGGCATTACCACCGGCATTGTCGGCGATAGGACCGTAGGCATCGGTAGCCAGGGTGATACCCAGTGTGGAGAGCATACCTACGGCAGCGATACCGATACCGTAGAGACCGTGAGCCAGTGATTCCGACGTCATCGAGAGGTCGAAGCCGTTGGCACAGAGGTAACTCAGCATGATGGCCACACCAATGGTGATCACGGGGATGCAGGTAGAGATCATACCTGTACCGATACCTTTGATGATCACGGTGGCGGCACCTGTCTGTCCAGCCTCAGAGATCTTCTGGGTGGGCTTATATGAATGAGAGGTGTAGTATTCCGTAGCCTGTCCGATAATCACACCGGCAGCCAGACCGCTGATGACGGAGAAGGAGAGCCCGAGCCAATTCTCGATACCTAAGAGGTAGAGGATGGCGAAGGTGGCAATGGCGATGAGGATAGCCGAGACATTCGTGCCGAGCGACAGCGAACGGAGCAGGTCCTTCATCGTGGCACCTTCCTTTGTGCGGACGAGGAAGATTCCAAGAAGTGAGAGGAACACACCCACAGCAGCAATCAGCATCGGGGCGATGACGGCTTTGAGTTGGATGTCGAGACCAGCAACGGCGAAGGCAGCAGCACCCAGGGCGGCTGTCGACAGCACCGAACCGCAGTAACTCTCATAGAGGTCGGCACCCATACCGGCCACGTCACCCACGTTGTCACCCACGTTGTCGGCAATGGTAGCGGGGTTGCGCGGGTCATCCTCAGGGATGTCGGCTTCCACCTTACCCACGATGTCGGCACCCACGTCGGCAGCCTTCGTGTAGATACCTCCACCGACACGGGCGAACAGAGCCTGTGTCGAAGCACCCATACCGAAGGTCAGCATCGTCGTGGTGATGGAGATGAGTCCATCGTGGTCAAAGCGGTTCAGCACCACAAACCAGACGGCGATGTCGAGCAGACCGAGACCGACGACGGTGAGTCCCATCACGGCACCAGAGCGGAAGGCAATCTTCAGACCGGCATCCAGGCTCTCGCGGGCTGCGTTTGCAGTACGGGCAGAGGCATAGGTGGCGGTCTTCATGCCGAAGAAGCCTGCCAGTCCGGAGAAGAAACCACCGGTGAGGAAGGCAAACGGCACCCAACGGTTCTGTACGTTCAGGCCGAAGGCCATGAAGGTAAAGAGCACGCAGAGCACGACGAATACGATGAGCACAACCTTGTACTGTTGCCAGAGGTAGGCCATGGCACCTTTGCGCACGTAGAGCGCAATTTCTTTCATACGGGGCGTACCTTCGTCAGCCTTCATCATGCTGCGGAAGAAATAGTACGCCATGCTCAGTGCCACGATCGATGCGATGGGCACGAGCCAGAATACTGAGGGGATGTTCATAATGGTTTTTTTAAGTTTGTTGGATTTATTTGATTTGTCTTTTACTCGTCAACGAATTCAATCAACTGGGCGGCCTCGTCGTCAGGATCCTCGCTGCCGAGGTCCATCATCGTCGAGTAGTTCTCCTCCGTGATATCGTCGTCGTTGGGGTCTTCGACCATAGAATCGTCCTCGTCGTGATTCTTGTAGTCGTCCTTCACCTCTACGTCGGCGTCTTCATCCTCTTCCTCATTTTCGCGTTCGTCCTCGTCGTTGAACTTCATCCGGAGTTTCTCCTGCTGGGGCTTGAGTTTGGCGAATATAGCCTCCACCCAGTTACCCTTGGCCACCTCGAGCACCTCATAGCCGTCTTCCACCTTCTTCTCGTACATGCCGCCTTTCTTGTGCAGACGGTCTTTCGGCAGGGTGGTGGTGGAGATGTCGAAGCCGCTGAGGATGATATCCTGGATGGACTGCGACAGGGAGTCCCATCCGCCGCCGAAGTTGCGGTCTAACACCTCGATGAGTTTGGCGGCTGAGATGTGACGGATGTTTTCGTATGTCAGGTCTGTGACGCGCATGATGGGTTTCTTGCGCAGGGCCCACGTCAACTTGTTCTCTTCGTCCATTTTCAGTTCACCCACCTTATAGCCCTGTTTGGTATAGGCTTTCTTGATGACGGGTGTGGCTTCCGGAATCTCCACGATCTCAAACGCACAGCGGATGATGTCTACATAGTGGCGGAAATTCTCCTTGACATCAGCATCTTTCAGTCCTGCCTCAAGCATGCGGAAGATGTCGTTTTCCTGTACGTCCCATACGGAACTCTTTGTAAGTGATTTCAGTGACAGAGCGTTGCTGTCCTCTGCTTGTTGTTTTTGTCTTGCCATATAAAAATTAGATATTCGTGTGCAAAGATAATAAAAAAAGTGAAAAGAGAAAAGTGAAAAGTGAAAAAATTTTTGCCGTCCGCATTTTTTCTTAATTCTTAACTCTTAATTCTTAACTAATTTGTATCTTTGCACTGGATTATGGTACAACCATTGGCAGAAAGACTACGTCCCCGCACCCTTGACGACTATATCGGACAGGAACATTTGGTAGGTGAGGGAGCCGTGCTGCGGAAGATGATCGACGCAGGACGCATCTCCTCGTTTATCCTCTGGGGACCGCCGGGTGTCGGCAAAACCACGCTGGCACAGATCATCGCCCACAAACTGGAAACGCCCTTCTATACGCTCTCCGCTGTGACGAGCGGTGTGAAGGATGTGCGCGATGTGATAGAGAAGGCCCAGAAGGGTCGTTTCTTCAACGAGGCTTCACCTATTTTATTTATTGACGAGATTCACCGTTTCTCGAAGTCGCAGCAGGATTCCTTGTTAGGGGCTGTGGAGAAGGGCATTGTTACGCTGATTGGTGCCACCACCGAGAACCCGTCGTTTGAGGTCATCCGTCCCTTGCTGAGCCGTTGCCAACTCTATGTCCTGAAGTCGTTGGAGAAAGACGATCTGCTGAAACTGCTGGATCGTGCCCTGACGCAGGATGCCATCCTCAAGGAGAAAAACATCGAACTGAAGGAGACGGGCGCCCTGTTAAGGTTTAGTGGAGGCGATGCGCGCAAACTACTTAATATTCTGGAACTTGTAGTCGAGGCAGAGAATGGCGAAAAGATTGTCATCACCGACGAACTGGTGAACCTCCGTCTCCAGCAGAACCCATTGGCTTACGACAAGGACGGTGAGATGCACTACGACATCATCTCCGCCTTTATCAAGAGCATCCGGGGCAGCGATCCTGATGCCGCCCTCTACTGGTTGGCAAGGATGATAGAGGGTGGGGAAGACCCCAAGTTCATTGCCCGCCGACTGGTCATCTCCGCCTCAGAAGATATCGGCCTGGCTAATCCCAATGCCCTGCTGCTGGCCAATGCCGCCTTTGATGCTGTCAACAAGATTGGTTGGCCCGAGGGTCGCATCCCCTTGGCAGAGGCCACCGTCTATCTCGCCACCTCGCCGAAGAGCAACTCCGCCTATCTGGGTATTGATGCCGCCCTCGACCTGGTGCGCCGAACCGGCAACCAACCCGTGCCGCTGCCCATCCGCAATGCCCCTACGGAGTTGATGAAGCAACTGGGTTATCACGACGGTTATAAGTATCCCCACGATTTCCCCGGTCATTTCACCCCCCAGCAGTATCTGCCCGATGCCCTGCTGAATGAGCGTCTCTGGCACGGCCAGCACTCTCCGGCAGAAGAGAAACTCCTGGAGCGTATGATCAACTACTGGGGCGAGCGATACAAGAAATAATCTCGCAGTTCTTGATGTTTTTTTGCCTTTGCCGAAAAAACACTATTTGTTAAGCATGATTACATTTACAATAATCATGAGATCGTCAACTGTGACCCTGCCATTGCCGCTGACATCTGCTTTTTCCTCGTTGAACACCGGCGGTGTCTCTCCCTTAATGTAGTTCACGATCGCCACCACATCGGCGATGTTCACCCTGCCGTCGCAATTGACATCGCCGGGCTTTGGGATCAGATCCTCATATTCCACCACCATCCTCACGTTGTAGGCAGGCATCTGAGCCGTTTCCCACGTGCCGTAGTAGAGGTCTTCGGTGAGGTCGATAGTTTGCGGAGTCTCGTACTCCACCTCCATCCTCACGTTGTAGGCAGGCATCAGAGCCGTTCCCCATGTGCCGTCGCCGTTGTCGGTGAGTGCGATAGTCTGCGAAGACTCGTACTCCACCTCCATCCTCACGTTGTAGGCAGGCATCTGAGCCAGCCCCCATGTGCCGTCGTCGTTGTCGGTGAGGCTGATGGAGGTTTGTGCTTGGATCGTCAAAGTTGCGAGTTGTACCAGCAGCACTAACAACCATATTATTCTTTTATATCTCATACAGTCCTGCCTTTATTCGATTGGTATGAGTTTGATACTCTTGATTATCTTACCTGCGGGCACCTTGGGAGTTACTGTTATTTTCCTGCCTCGCTCCACAGCCAGTTTTCCGTTGATGGGTGTTTTTCCGTTCACCTTCCAGCCATCAGGTATCTCAGAGATGTTACTTCCGTCAATTACAGGGCGTATGCAAACACCCATATAGCGGGGAAATTGAGTGGTACTGATCCTATATCCTGTAGTATTTACGATATATGCCCATAGTTCACCATTATATGTACCAGTTGTTGATGCCCATATCGGAGAAGCCAAACCCTCTCTGCTTTCACGATACACAGTACCATTATAGAAACCTAGATTCCTCGAGAAATATAAAGTATTACCATTTGGCCCGGTTATTTTCATCCACTTTTCCTCATTATTCACTACAAATTCACAATTATCATGAAGTTCCATAATCTGATCATAAGTGGGTACATGCCAATCGCCACCCCAATTCACATGTGCGGCATCGTCTTCCAAGTCAAGTTGAGTCTTGCCGTCGGTGTCGTTGTATTTCGTAAAGTTTGTAGCATCATTTCCCCATTTGTAGTTGCTAAGAGAATAATTCGACTTTGGATCTGTCTCTCCCCATGCGAAGAAATCGCCACTCCCCAAGGGAGTGTCAGCCCCGATGTTCATCGTAGCCCAAAGCGTGCCGCTGGGCAAACCGAGATCCACATATTCGTGACCATTATGGATATTCTTTGGCTGTGCCTGTGCCCCCAAAACTATCGCAAGGAGCACAACAATTAAGATGAATGATTTTTTCTTCATATACTTTATTATTTGATTAATTTCCATCTGCATAGTACGTGTGATTAATTTTGGCAAAAATAGACAAAATAATGCAAAGTGCCAAATCTATCTTGTTAAAAGATACTAATTACCTCTATTTGCATTACACATCGTTTCTGGTATTTTGTATTCAGATAGTTGAATTGTTATACCAAATTATGCAATAATACCGGTGCGGATAAATGTAAAATGCAAAAAAACTTCCCGATGGGGGAAGTTTTTCTTTAGTAGATAGGCCCGTGTCCCATGCAACTGGTGGTGGTGATGGCCGTCAGGAAGGCTGTGAGCGCGGCTACTATCACCTTCACCGCAATCTCAATGAAACTCTTCTTCTTCATAATTACTAATTACTCATTACTAATTACTAATTAATTTTTAGCCTTCGTCGAATCCAGTGCCTCCACCGTTGTCGTCACCGCCTCCGGTGTTGATGTTTCCGGTTCCGCCGCCCTGGTTGGTGCCACCACCGTTCTCACCACCACCGTTCTCAGTGCCTCCACCGTTCTCGCCGGTACTGTTGCCATTCTCCGACTCTTCATCTTTTGGCAGGAGGGAGTCGATGAGAATAAACTCGGCCTTCTTGAGGAACTCGCGACTGGAGATGTTCTCCTCGGTGGTCTGCTCGGGCAGGAATCTGACGTGCAGACCTTTGATGTGCTCGCGTACACTATATTCCTCCTTCTTCTTGGCACCGTGCTTCTGGTTTTCAAGGGTGCAGTAGAACGTGCCGAGGCCCTCAATCTTCACCTTCTTCGAGTTGAGCAACATCTCCAGCAGACAACTGCGGAACTTCTCCAATACGCCATAGACGACATCGGGGGTGTAGATACTTCCGTGCTCCGAGATGTGCTGTGCTAACCTGCGCGTATTCAGCGTTTCCAGCGATTTCACTTTTGCGAACCACTTGCCGAATGCGGTGCTGTGACTGTTCTTGTTCTGTTTTACTTCATACAAAATCTTTGCCATAGTGTTTAAATGTGTTTTTGATAGTATTAGACTTAACTTCGACCAACTGCATCGGGTGGCCGACTCCCGCTTGTGCAAGTCCCCTAAGTTAGGGGATTAGGGGTCTGAACAGGCGCCTTGTCATTCCCTCATTTTCACTCTGCAAAGGTACAACATTTTTCGTGCGCTTCCAAATTTTGACCTTCGATTTGGGGCGATTTTCAGCACGAAATCATCAAATTGATGTTTTTAACATCGAGCCTGCTCACGCTCGGCATAACTCATGCGAGCATGGCTCTGCACTCGCTTAATCGCAGCCTTTGAACGAACCGTAATTTCGAACCCTCGAATCCGTAATTTTCGAGCCTCGTGTATTACTTTTCGTTGACAGCGGAACGGCAACAACGTTTAGAATGTCACATTGTAACAATGTAACTTTGTAACATTAAGCCCGTGCCGAAGTGCAGACGATAACTATTAGAATAATAATAATTATAATTATTATTATTCTAAAGTAAAAATGGCATAAATCGAAAATCCTTATTGTTACATTGTTACAAAGTGACAATGTGACAAAAATAATAATTAGAAGGTGTGGAGATAAAAGAAGAAAACTGTCCATCATACCGCTTACCTACAAAAGGTAATGGATAAAAAAGTTGCTCCAAAATTTGGAGGTAATAAAATAATTACCTATCTTTGCAGCAGAAATGATCGATTGAGTGATATGCCAACAGTATTTACACTATTAGGTTTCAGATTTTGGTTCTATGGAAACGACCATACGCCTATTCACATTCATGTGAAAAAGGGTGGAGCGGTAGCGAAATATAACATCCTGCCTATTTCATTGGTTTATAATCACGGATTCAAACCATCTGAACTGAAAATGATTGAGGCAATCTTGGAGGACAACGAAGAGATTATAGCCCAACATTGGAATACGTTTTTTAATAACGCAAAATAAAAAGGAGGTAATTATGGAGAAGATTGAGAAAATTTGGCTGACTGACGATGCCGTTTGGATTAGGACTGAAGACGGACGTGAGGCATGCGAAAAGTTTAATGACTATCCTCGTTTGAGATATGCTACCAAAGAACAGCGAGCCAACTATGAGGCAGATGAGTACGGGATACATTGGGAAGATATCGATGAGGATCTGAGTTTTGAGGGCTTCTTTGACAAGCCTGAAACAACACGACTCTATAAAGTGTTCATGGCGCATCCAGAGTTGAATGTATCTGCTATTGCCCGCCGTCTGGGTATCTCCCAGAGTCTGATGGCGCAGTATATCAGTGGTAAGAAGAATGCCAGCGATGCAAGGGTGACATTGATTCTGGATACCGTTCGTGAGATAGGTCAGGAATTAATAGCGGTATGATCGGCCATACACATCGTTCAGACCCCGTTGTATAGTTGTAGATTATAATTAGAATCAGAGATGAAACAAAGAAAGGTATTTGAAGGTATCTACAAGATTACTCATTTCAGACAGATAAAATTGATAATCTTCGCTCTCGCTATCGTGATGCCTATTGGAACATCTGCACAAAAGGAGAAAGTCATTAAAAAATTTTTTCACGCCAAGGTGTGGCTGAAAGACGGGACTACCGACAGTGGATACATTATGAATGGTCACTATAGCGTATGCGTCTACGATGAAACTGTTGTGTTGAATAGCCAGGATAATCTCTTCAGTAAAAACAGAAGACACGCCACTAAGGACATCGACAGTATGTATATATGGTTTGATACGGAGCCAGATGAGATATTGGTCAGTCACTCTGTTCCTGTCCGTTATTCATATGGCAATGAGACTCCTATAGAGTATGGTTATCCAAGTATGTGCTATGTGTTTTATCGAGGTAAGAATGTCACTATCTATCAAGCCTGGGACTTGTGGTTCGGTGATTTCTACTTATATAAGACATTGGGTATGGAGCATGCTAAAGCACTTTTCAGGGAGGGGAAAAAACTAACAGACAAACGCAGAGCGACGCTTTGTGATGAGTTCGAGGACTATCCCACCATCAAGAACTATGTCAAAACCATCCATAAGAACAAGTTAAAAGACGACCCTTTTTCATTTTTCTTAGTCATTGACAAAGCTTTGGGATCTGGAAGGGAAGTTAAGTAAGTCGTTCTTGGAGCACCTGAAGGATTCTACGTCCTGAGATGTCAAAGTAAAAAATAGATAACCTGTAATTATATGAAAATGATAAAAGAGAAGTCGCATCAAATATAAGGTTACGCGTTCCGTTCGGAGAACTCTTGTCGCACCAGGGGCAGGAACCTGTGTGTCATATAATAAAAGGGACGGAGTTTTTGTTATAACAATAGCACGATCAAAAGGACTAATGATTGATCTTTTCAACCCAAAAGAATCAAAGACCCGTAATCTTAATTAATCAATATGAAAAAAAATCATAAATATTTGGCAATATCAGATAATTGTTGTATTTTTGCCATCGAAATGGTGGCATTATGCCATCATTCTATAAAAGGTTATATATTATGGCACAGTCAGCAGTAACAGTAAGAATAGACTCAGAGATGAAGTCGCAGTTTGACGAACTCTGTGAGCAGTTTGGCATGAGTGCTAACACGGCTTTCAACATTTTCGTGAAGGCAGTAATCAGAAGTCGTAGCATTCCATTTACTATCAGAGGCAGCAGGTTAGAGCAACCAAGTGCCCTTGATTTGTTTATGCAGCAACGTAAGGCGGCAGAGGCCAGTCAGGAACCAGAGATGACACTTGACGAAATCAATGCTGAGATTCGCGCCGCAAGGGAAGAACGTCGTAAAAAGCAGCGAGCAATATGATATACGCTGTGATAGATATTAACGCGCT
Source organism: Prevotella sp. (assembly GCA_017618275.1). Classification (GTDB taxonomy): domain Bacteria; phylum Bacteroidota; class Bacteroidia; order Bacteroidales; family Bacteroidaceae; genus Prevotella. The sequence goes on along the minus strand of JAFZUS010000080.1, from coordinate 13,560 downwards.
GGTGTCGGCTTTGATAACGAAAAATCCTGAGGCGGCAACTGCTAAAGTCGTGCGGCTCCTATTGGATAATGGATTCGTACCCCTGTATGATGCTGACATAATCGCGGAATACGAGGATGTGTTACATCGTTCGAAGTTCCCCATTCTGCCAGAAGTGGCCGATGCACTTATATCTTTTATTATCGAGAATGGTATAGAGGCATCAAGGATTGATTTTGCAGAGCCGATGCCAGACGAGGATGATCGTGTGTTCTATGAAGTTTCTTTGAGTGAAGAGGATTCTTTTCTTGTGACGGGCAACTTAAAACATTATCCCACCTCGCCTCGTGTGATTACTCCAGCGCAGTTTATCGAGATGGCAACATTATAACTATGGAACAGAAAAGAACAGCTAGGCAGGAACTGGCATATATCGAGAGAAGACTTTTCAAGGGGGCTGGCCTTGACAAGGCAAGCCGGTTGATGGGTGAAGAACGCAGGGCATACAAGCTTGCGCAGGTAGAACGACTGCTGACAGAGAAGTATGGTTCGGCGCCGTTGGCGATGTATCTGTCTGATATGTTTTGGACGGCTGACGTAGGCAGGGTTCAGTATGATAAGAATCCCAGTCCGCTGTTGTCGCTCGTTGAGCAGCAGACGCTAACAGACAGGGAGATGCTCCGGCTGCGACTGATATTAGAAATAGCCGGTCTGTGTCACGACTTGGCTCTGCACTTTACGTTCGACCTGAAGGAGGCCTTCGGCATCAGGAAGACTGATTTCAGGGTGTCGAACAAACAACTGGTGGAGTGGCTGGGTACGACGGAGTATGAGCAGATAGCCATGCACACGGCTTACATCATGAAGAAGTTTGCCATCGGTGAATATACAAATAAGCATTACCAGCCTGCACAGGACGAATTGGCCGAACTATTTTCTTTGGAGTATAATGAACTGGTTCGACAGCCGTACAATACAAATATGCCGCCTCGCGGTTATGTGAAGACTATACTCGATGCGATGCTCCAGATAGATAGGCACTGGCAGCGGGGAATGAGGCTGAAACTGAAGCCAGACTTAATCATGCTGCACGACGAGATTTATGGCGTGGTGCCCCGTCAGTTTGATAAAGGTGTGCTTCAAGCCGCTCAGGAGCTTTATGACTACATGGACTCAGAACTCTGTGGGCGGCTGGTGGTGGATGGCTACGATGATGACCTCCCGTGGGACGAACAGCCAGAATCGGTGCAACGCGCTCAGAGTAATGTAATGAATGGCTTTGTAGCGAAAGTCCGCGAGGTGCGCTCCAAGTATCTGGCCGCAGGATGGCTTACCGACGATTCCCTGGCCTTTATGTATCTGATGGCCCATGCCGAGAGGTGCGGATATGGCAAATGGCGCGAGGAGGACGATGCCCTATGATGAGCAACAATCGAGGCGATTATGCCTCGGCCTCGGAGTGGTTGTCGGCTCTGCGGAAGGATGGGTTGTGGCTCTCCCAGCTGCAACAACTTCAAGATCCGGCGGCTGATGCAGGTGCTCTTCGGGCTGCTGCCATGCGGAAGATTGGTCAGGGCGAAACGTTTGAGTTCTGGGATAGTTACCAGCATCAGGTGGAGCCAGCGGTCATGGAGGTTTGGGAAATACGTGAATTGACGTTGCCCAAGCTGAAGATTCAGGCCATCGGCATGTTGTCGATAGAGTGGCTGGAACAGCATGCAAAGAAAACTGAGATAGTAAAAGAAACGAAGAAGCAAAAGAAAGCCATAAGTAAAAAGTCACAGAAACAGCGTGAGATAATGACGCTAAAACGGAAGAGTGGCATCATTGACGGTCACTTGACCTTGCTGTATCAGAAGCTGACCGATGAGGGATGGATTGAAGGCGTTGAGGCCGATTTCAAGGCATTGTTCTCTGGACAGAGAGACGAGGACTGCGAACTCACTTGGACGGGCAAGTTTGGCAAGGGAACGCTTGTTGGACTCTTTAAGAAATTGGCGGCTGAAGGGCTGGTTATTGTGCCTGATGGATACACCTTGCCTGCTATCCTTGAGGGCCATTTCAAGGATAAATCGGGTGAATGGCTGACGGGACTTGACAAAGGCGACTCAGCCAATGACAAGGCCCAGCCTGTGATTCAGGAGTGCGTCAAACTACTGAAAATCGACTATCAGCGTCGGCTTAATGGTGATGATGATGACGAGGATTTCCAATCGAAATACGACGAATACGACCAGCAGGACATGCATTGGCATAAGCGATAATAGACTTATTTTTCGGGTCTCGGGAAATCTTTCGGGAATCTGAAACTTTTTTTGAAATTTTTTCGCATATAACGGAATCTCTTTGAAATACAAGGGGTTCCGTTTCTTTTTGTCTTTACTCTGAGGTGGCTTTTGGGCGTTTCCCGAAAGTTTACCCGAACGTTTTCCCGAAGAAACAGGGGCTTGGTCGGGGATTATGGAGGTTGCCTCGAAAAGAGCACTTCCGCAGTACTAATTAAGACCCCGCTCAAAGGAAGCGGTTATCGAGAAAAATATGGCACGAGATTTAATGCAAGGTAAGCGAATTTACGACAAGTTGAAGAATCATGCTCGCCAGCAACTGGCTCTGATGAACAAGTGTCGGATGCGCAAAACGGGAGTTAGAGGAACGGCGAACCAACCCTTCTACGTACAGTTTCTTAATCGCTAACAAATTTCAAGTTTAACTCTGAGTTGAGGTGAACGGAGTCTCGCGAGATTTCAATCACAAATCGAAAGGTGGCCACCCTTCTGAAGCTTCGCTCAACCAAAACCCAGAACAACAATGAATCCAGAAAAATTTACAGAACAGATTTTGAATAACGCAGTCCAGATGGACGCAAGTGTTAACTTCCAGTTGAACGGCAACATGCTGATAGTGCCGTGCCCGTGGGAATCAGACAAGGAGGTGACCGACGGTGAACGTGTACGTTATCGTGCAGGCATCGAAGTGGATGCCGACGGTCGCACCCGAGTGAAGCGCTACAATGACGGTAAGAATGGCCCGAAGTATGAGACTCTCTATGAAACGGCTCACGCCAAGGTTCAGATGACCCGTCCACAGATTAGACCCTACAATGGCCGTCGCCGTATGGATGAGGAATTCGTGTACGTCACGTTCAAGTTCCCGAAGAAATACGGGCTGGCTCTGACCAAGGCCCTCTATCAGGAGGAGGCCGACGAGATTATGTCTTACTTTAAAACACGCAAGGAGGAAACAATATGGAAGTAGAATTGAAGCAGTTGATAGCACTCAACGCACGTCAGACTAAGGAGCAAACAAGGGCATTCGTAAAAGAATGCCCGCTCCAAGAGTACGATGCACTTACTCGTTCACCGAGACTGAAACAGATGGCAGAGCGCATCAATTCGACTGCCGATGATGAGCAACAGAGAAAGTTGAAATCGTGGTTGCCGTTCCGTTGTCCTCACTATACCCAGTTCCGTGATGATTATCGCGATCGTGAGCATATCGTGGCTGAGAGTTTCACTTGGCAGACGTGTATTGATATTGATGACCCTGAGTTGGTGGAAAAAGCCAACGAGATGTCTGAACGGCTCGATATAGAGGTTGGTGGAAAGTGGCAGGGCTTGATGCTGCACAAGGATTATTCTATCCGTCGCAAACTGCACATCGATATTCGTCTGCCGATAGGAATGACGGTGCCCGAAGCTCAGCGTGAGTATTGTAAGGCTCTTGGCGTTGCTTGCGATACATCGTGCTTTACCCCTGAGAGGTTTATCTATATTTCGCCAGCCGATTTTGAAATCTATCGTACCGATGGTTGGTACGCTCAGCTTTCAGAGGAGGAGGTGGCTGCGAGGAGAAAGGCCTATACTGACAGAGGTCTGAGCATTGATGGACGCACAGAGGATGGTTCTTTCTTTGATCCAGGTGATGATGGTGACATTGTTATCCCGAGCGCGCCCTCTGTCATTCCGAGCGTAGTCGAGGAATCTCATGAGATCTCTCCACAAGGTCGAGATGACAGCCCCACCAAGTTTCCGCAAGAATTCAAAGGCGTGCCTTATACCTCTATTATATGTGAGTACTGGCGCAGAACTGGAGGTGAACCTTCGGAGGGTGAGCGTAATAAGCGACTTCATCAGTTGGCGGCTAATCTTCGTGCCATCTGCGACAACTCTGAGGAATGGCTATTAGAAGTGATGCCTAATTTCAAACTGTCCGTTCAGGAAATGAAGAGCATCATTCATTCGGCCTGCAAGGAGCCTACCAAGGGTTCTCGTTTGATAGACCAGATTGTGAGTGCGCTCGAAATGGGAATCTCTTCGGATGAGATTGAGGATGCCGAGGCTGTGGCTGCTGAGACCGGTGTAAAAGTCAACGTCAAAGCCTTGCCTATAGGACTCAAAGAGTCACTTGCTGGTGTGCCTGTCTCGATGCACATGCCTGTGCTCTGTGGTGTGCTGCCTATAGCTGCAGCTTACGCTGACCAAGTTCAGATTGAGTATTGTGACGGCAATTTGCAGCACCTTGGCCTCATGTCGATTATCCGGGGTGAGCAGGCTTCGAACAAGAGTGTGGTCAAGAATGCCGTTGATGTCTGGAAGCGTCAGTTTGACGAAGAAGATGCCCTTGCCCGCAAGCGTGAAGAGGAATGGAAGGAGCGCAAGAAGGGCCGCAAGGCCAACGAAAAGGCTCCCGAAGACCCAAAGGTTCTGATTCGAATGGTGCCAGTCACGGTTTCATGTTCAACGCTCCTGAAGCGTTTCAAGAATGCCCAGGGGCATACTATCTACTCGTTCGGAGAAGAACTTGATACACTCCGGAAAACCAACGGTGCTGGTTCGTGGAGTTCGAAGTACGACATCTACCGTCTCTCGTTCGATAAGGGTGAGTGGGGCCAGGACTACAATTCTGATGCCGCAGAGTCGGGAGTCGTGAAGGTGGCCTATAACTGGACGATGCTCGGCACCAACGGAGCCATGAGGAAGTGCTTCAAGTCGGACAATATCGAAAACGGTCTTTCAAGCCGAATCCTCGTGGCTGAAATGCCTGACTCAAGCTTCTCAAAGATGCCCAAGTTTGGCCGTCGTTCGGCAGAGGATGAAGCCAAGATTCAGGAGGCAGTAACAAGACTCCGTAGCTTTAGCGGCCTCGTTGACACCCCTCGTTTGCGCAAAGCCATCGAGGAATGGGTAGAGCAGAAACGAGTAGAGGCAGCCAAGGATATCGACCATGTGAAGGACACCTATCGTAAGCGTGCTGCCGTGATTGGTTTCCGTTGTGGGGTCATCTTCCACCTGCTGGAGGGCCGCTCGACCGAAGGTCGCTTGCTACCGAAGGGACGCAAGAAGGATAAAGAGTCGAAACAATGTTTGGACTTTGCTCTGATGATGGCCGACTACTGTTTGATGGAACAGATCAAAACCTTTGGTGAGGCTCTGCAAAGTCAGTATGTGGATGCCAGTGAAGAGTGCCAGCGCTATGGAGCCAATCACTCTGTGTTCGACCAACTTGCACCAACCTTCACCATCGATGACCTCAGAGCCCTGAAGCGCGGCTATTGCTCAGAAACTGCCATGCGCATGATCATCTCACGATGGATGCGCGACGGCTGGATAAGCAAGACCGACCGCCACCACTGGAGTAAACGACAAGTAAGCTCCGCAGCCGAAAACGTCACAAAGTAACTTTGTAACAATGTAACATTAAGCACATTCAAGATTATGGAACTGATATTAGAACGTATAGCAAAACGCAAGACTTACACAATAGGTAGGCTCTACATTCGCCGCCAAGTTATAGATGAATACCTGCCCGGCATTGAAGACCAGTATTTCTGCGACACGCTGGAACCCACTTGGCGCGACTATGCCAACGGTGCCTACAAGGTAAAAGGTCGCTCAGCCATTCCCGAAGGCCGCTATGCAGTAGTCATTTCGTACTCACCGAAATTCAAGCAGTGGCTCCCCATCCTGCTTGGCGGCCCAGAGTTCAACCGTAAATGGCAAGGCATCCGCATCCATGCGGGCAACTGCTCGGAAGACACCGAAGGCTGCATCCTCGTTGGCAAGAACCGTGAAGTCGGCAAAGTCCTCGACTCCCGCATCTGGGTTCATCGCCTGAAACAGAAAATCGTCGAGGCCAAAGACCGAGGCGAGGCCGTCTGGATCACCATCCGCTAAACGAAATTAAGGGACGACATCCGCAATGGGTGCCGTCCCTTTTTAGAATTCAACGAAAAAAAAAGGAATCGTTATTATCCGTTCATCGACATGAGGAACTCCTCGTTGTCGTGGGTGTTGACCAGACGGTCGCGGATGGTGTTCATGGCCTCTACGGGGTTCATCTCGGCGATGAACTTACGGATGATCCACATGCGGTTGAGCGTGGTCTGATCATGCAGCAGATCGTCGCGACGGGTAGAAGACAGCACCAGGTCGATGGCCGGGAAGATACGTTTGTTGGAGAGCGAACGGTTGAGTTGGATCTCGGAGTTACCAGTACCCTTGAACTCCTCGAAGATCACCTCGTCCATCTTGGAACCCGTATCCACAAGAGCCGTTGCTATGATGGTCAGTGAACCGCCGCCCTCGATGTTACGGGCTGCACCGAAGAAGCGCTTCGGCTTCTGGAGGGCATTGGCATCGACACCACCGGTGAGCACCTTACCAGAGGCGGGAGCCACCGTGTTGTAGGCACGTGCCAGACGGGTGATGGAGTCGAGGAAGATGACGACATCATGTCCGCACTCAACCATACGCTTGGCCTTCTCCAGTACGATACCTGCAATCTTCACGTGACGGTCGGCGGGCTCGTCGAAGGTAGAGGCGATAACCTCAGCATCTACCGTACGGGCCATATCCGTCACCTCCTCAGGACGCTCGTCGATGAGCAGCATCATGATGTAGGCCTCGGGATGGTTGGCGGCGATGGCGTTGGCAATATCCTTCATCAGGATGGTCTTACCGGTCTTGGGCTGTGCCACGATGAGGGCACGCTGACCTTTACCAATCGGAGAGAAGAGGTCGACGATGCGCACACTGGGATTGGTGGTTGCCTTGTCGCCGCAGAGTGTATACTTCTCTTCTGGGAAGAGTGGGGTGAGGTGCTCGAAGGCTACACGGTCGCGCACTTCCGACGGGTTACGGCCATTGATGGCTTTGACAGTAGAGAGAGCGAAATACTTCTCATTGTCGTACGGTGGACGCACGGTGCAATCCACCACGTCGCCCGTCTTCAGACCGTATTGCTTGATCTGGCCGGGAGCCACATAGATATCGTCGGGCGACGAGAGGTAGTTGTAGTCGCTGGAACGGAGGAATCCGTAGCCGTCCTGTAATACCTCGAGGACGCCATTGCCAGGAATCAAGTCGTTGAAGTCGTATCTCTCTTCGTTGGAACGGTTGCTGTTGACGGGTGCTTCCTGTGAATTGTTGATGACAGGGCGGTCGAAGATGTCGAGTGAGGGAATAGCAGCCTGATCCTCGATGGGAATATCGACTACCGTGATGAAGTCGGTGCCGTCGCCCGGATCGTCTTCCCAAACTGCGTCGGCCAACTCGGCTGGTTCTTCCGAGGGTATCTCCTTGTTTTCTTCACGGGAGCGCTGGGCCATCTTCTCCTGCAACTGCATCAACAGGTTCTTCTGCTCTTCGGCCTCGCTTCCGTCTGCCGCACCTGTGGCAAACTCAGCCTCGGGGACATCTATCGCTGCTTCGGGTATCGTCTCCTCCGGCACTTCTTCAGCAGCGGCTTCTTCAGCAGCCTTCGCTTCTTCTGCAGCCTTTGCCTCTTCTGCGGCTTTTGCTTCTTCTGCAGCCTTTGCAGCAGCCTCGGCTTCTTTTTCAGCCTTCGTCTTACGGGTGCGCTTCTTTGGAGCAGGAGCAGGCTCTTCTGCGGGAGCCTCTTCTGCGACTACAGGCGCTTCTATCGGCGCATCACTGAAAAGGGAAGGTGTTTCTACCTTTGCCTGCTTACGGTTGTTCAGCACGTCGAAGTTCTCACCTTCTTTTCCTTTCACGGTATATACACGGTTGGTGTCTTTCTTCAGAATGCGGGTGCGCTTACGTTTGGGTGAAGCGCTCTCTTCTGCGGCTTTGTCAAGGATGGCATAGACCACCGTCTCAAGGTCGTCGCTCTGCTTGACTTTTACGCCTAATTCGTCGGCTATACCCATCAATTGGGGTATATCCATTGCTTCTAATTCTTCTTTTGTATACATAAAATGATAACCAAAATGTTCTTGAAATGATAAATTTGAGGTAGAAACGCTTCACGAACGGAAACGTTGTTTCGAAAAACGCTGCAAAGGTAAGCATTATTTTGCGAACTTCCAAACTTTTTCGAAAAAAATAACTATCTTTGCACCCAAAAATAAAAAAGATGGAAATAAAGAAAGCAGAATTCACGTTGAGTGCACCGATGGTGTCGATGTGTCCGAAAGATACAAAGCCGGAGTACGCCTTTATTGGGCGTTCGAATGTGGGTAAGTCAAGTCTCATCAATATGTTGACCAACAACAAGAAATTGGCCAAGACCTCAGCCACACCCGGTAAGACGCTGCTGATCAACCATTTCATCATCAATAATGAGTGGTATCTGGTCGACCTGCCCGGCTACGGCTATGCCAAGCGCTCGAAGAAGGAGATCACCAGGTTGGAGCAGATGATACAGGGTTATATTCTCCAGCGTGAGCAACTGGTGAATGTATTCGTACTCGTTGACGTGCGGCTGGAAGCACAGAAGATAGACTTGGAGTTTATTCAGTGGCTGGGGGAGTCGAGTATTCCCTTTGCCATTGTGTTCACAAAGGCCGACAAACTCACCGCCAATAAGGTGAATGCCAGTGTGGAAGCCTATAAGAAAGTGCTCTCTGAGACATGGGAGGAACTGCCCCCGATGTTTGTCACTTCATCCGAGAAGAAACAGGGTAGGGACGAGGTGCTCGACTATATCGAACAAATCAACAAGAATCTGGCTAATGGCTAAAGACACCCCATACCTGGACGTACAGAACCTGACGAAATCGTTTGGTGCGCTGGTCTTGTTCAAGGACATCTGTTTTTCGATTGCCGAAGGACAGAAGGTGGGTCTGATAGCCAAGAACGGCACGGGTAAGTCGACCCTGCTCTCCGTACTCTCAGGTAAGGAAGGCTATGATTCGGGAGAGATCATTTTCCGCAGGGACTTGAAGGTGGGTATGCTGGAACAGTCACCTGTCTTTGATCCCGAAGAGAGTGTGCTGGATGCGTGTTTCAACCATCAGGGTGAGGACGAGAAGGTACTGAAGGCCAAACAGGTGCTGACGCAGTTGAAGATACGCGACCTCAACCAACCCATGGGGCAACTGTCAGGTGGACAACAGAAACGTGTGGCGTTGGCCAATGTGTTGCTGACAGAACCAGACCTGTTGATCCTCGACGAGCCGACGAACCATCTCGACCTGGAGATGATAGAGTGGTTGGAGGGTTATCTGGGACGGGGAAACAAGACGCTGCTGATGGTGACCCACGACCGCTTTTTCTTAGATCGTGTGTGCTCCGTCATCCTGGAACTAGACGACCAGACCATCTATACCTATCGGGGCAACTACAGTTACTATCTGGAGAAGCGACAGGAGCGCATCGATAACAAACGGGCAGAGATAGCCCGAGCCAACAACCTCTATCGTACAGAACTGGAGTGGATGCACCGTATGCCTCAGGCCAGGGGACATAAGGCCCGTTATCGTGAGGAGGCCTTTTACGATCTGGAGCGCATCGCCAAGCAACGTATTGAGGAACGACAGATACGTCTGAAGTCGAGCAATGTCTATATCGGCAGTAAGATCTTCGAGTGTCAGTATATCTCGAAGCAGTATGACGATGTGGTCATCATGAAGGACTTCTACTATAACTTCTCCCGATTCGAGAAGATGGGTATTGTAGGCAGCAACGGTACGGGTAAGTCCACGTTCCTGAAGATGCTGCTGGGACTGGTACAGCCCGACGGAGGCCGCTTCGACATCGGCGACACTGTGCGCTTCGGCTATTTCTCACAAGAGGGTTTTCAGTTCGATGAACAACAGAAGGTGATTGATGTGGTGCGCAATATCGCTGAGTATATCGATATGGGGGGCGGTAAGCACTTTACGGCTTCGCAGTTCCTGCAGTATTTCCTCTTTACCCCCGAACAGCAGCATAACTATGTCTACAAACTCTCCGGTGGTGAACGGAGGAAACTCTATCTCTGTACGGTGCTGATGAAGAACCCCAACTTCCTGGTACTTGACGAGCCGACAAACGATCTCGACATCGTGACCTTGCAGATACTCGAGGAATACCTGCAGGATTTCCCGGGGTGTGTGATTGTGGTCTCGCACGACCGTTATTTCATGGATAAGGTGGTGGATCATCTGTTGGTGTTCAAGGGCAACGGCGAGATCAAGGACTTCCCCGGCAACTATACGCAGTACAGAGAGTGGCAGGACCTTCAGCCTAGAGATGTTAAGGATAATCCTAAAGAACCTAAGAATCCTAAAGAATCCAGGGATTCTCGGAATCCTAGCGTGTCTAGAAGGAAGATGACCTACAAGGAGAAGACGGAGTTTGAACGCCTGGAAAAGGAGATTGCTGCTCTCGAGGACGAACAGCACCAGTTGGAGGACGCCCTTTGCAGTGGAAACCTCTCTATCGACGAACTCACGGAAAAGAGCAAGCGTCTGCCACAACTGAAGGATGAACTCGACGAGAAGACCATGCGCTGGCTGGAACTCTCAGAAATCGAAGGGTAAAAAGGTAAAAAGTAAAAAGGTAAAAGAGTATCAATGATACAACAACCATTCTCATCACAACTGTTGGAAAAGGCCGTTTCCGAGTTCTCGAAGTTTCCTGGTATCGGACGGAAGACAGCCTTGCGCCTTGTGCTCTGGATGCTTCGTCAGGAAGAGACAGAGGTGGAGCAGTTTGCTGAGACCATCCATCGCATGAAACAGGAGATCAAGTACTGCCATATTTGTCATAACATCAGCGACACTGACACTTGCCCTATCTGTGGCGACCCGCGTCGTGATGCCCAGACCATCTGTGTGGTGGAGAATATCCAGGATGTGATGGCGATAGAGAATACGATGCAGTATAAGGGTCTTTACCACGTGCTTGGAGGTGTCATCTCACCGATGGACGGTATGGGACCAAGTGATATCGAGATTGACTCGTTGGTGAGTCGTGTGGCAGAAGGAAACGTAAAGGAGGTCATCCTTGCCCTCAGTCCGACGATGGAGGGCGACACCACCAATTTCTACATCTACCGAAAACTGGCTCCCTATGGCGATGTGAAGATTTCCATCATAGCCCGAGGTGTCTCTGTGGGCAACGAGTTGGAGTATACGGATGAGATCACCCTTGGGCGCTCTATCCTGAACAGAACATTATTCGAAGGAAAATAAAAGAAAATAGAAGATATGAAGGAAGTAAGCAAACAACTGACGTTTCTCTTTGTGTTGATGATAGCCATCGCCCTGACTATTGTCCTGCTTAATGAGTGTGGCGTTGTGGAGTCAGGGGCATTGGCCGACTCCAAGCAGACGGAATTTGTGGCAATGACAGTGATGGAACTGGCCTCGCTTGCTGCGGCATTCTTGGGACTGCGACTCTTTAAGTTCAAGAAGATCCATCAGGATCTGGTGAATCGTAAGGAACCGGCTATGAGGCAGTGGGGCATTCTCCGACTGCTGATACTCGAGGTGCCGATGGTCGTCAACACCTATTTATATTATATGTATATGAATGCCACTTTTGGTTATCTGGCCATCATCCTTCTGCTGTGCCTGCCGTTTGTGTTCCCGAGTTATAACCGTTGTGTCTCAGAAACAACTGAAGAATGAAACTGTCTGTTGTTATTGTCAACTATAATGTCCGTCTTCTCTTGGAAGCGTGTCTGAAGAGTGTTGAGAAGGCAATGACGGGTATCGAAGGAGAGATATTCGTCGTCGACAATCACTCCTCCGATGATAGTGTGGCGTATCTGGAACCACGGTTTCCGAACGTGCATTTCATCGCCAACAAGGAGAATATGGGTTTTGCCCGTGCCAACAACCTGGCCATCCGTCAGTCACAGGCCGACTATGTGCTGTTGTTGAATCCTGACACGGTGGTCTATGAAAATACGCTTCGGGAATCCGTAGCATTCATGGACAGTCATCCGGAAGCGGGTGGAGTAGGTGTGCGGATGCTCACCCGTGAGGGAGAGCCTGCCCCGGAGTCTCGACGGGCTGTGCCGACACCCTGGATTGCCTTCCTGAAAATGATAGGTATGTCAAAGAAGTATTATATGAGTGACCTGCCTTGGGACCAACCAGGACGGATAGAGGTCATCAGCGGTGCCTATTGTATGCTCAGACACAAGGCTCTTGACCAGATCGGGCTGTTGGATGAGGATTTCTTTATGTATGGCGAGGACATCGACCTGTCGTACCGTCTGCTGAAAGGTGGTTGGCAGAACTGGTATCTGCCGCTCGACATCATTCACTATAAAGGGGAATCCACACAGAAGTCCTCGTTCCGCTACGTCCATGTGTTCTATCAGGCTATGCTGATTTTCTTTCGCAAGCACTATGGACACCTCTCGATCTTGCTCTCGCTGCCTATCCAGATGGCCATCTATTTCCGGGCCTTTATGGCTTTGGTCTATATGCTTGGCGACAGACTGCGTGCCTTCTTGAATCCGAATAAAAACAGAGACTATTATGACTCAGAATCCTAAAGTGCGTCTCCGTGCCTTGGAACCGGAAGACCTTGACTTGCTCTACCGTATAGAGAATGATGTCAAACTGTGGAATGTCGGCAGCAGCAATGTGCCTTATAGCCGATACACCCTTCACAATTACATTGCCACATCCAGTGGTGATATCTACACAGACCGTCAGGTCAGGCTGATGATAGAAAACGAGGAGGGGATTGTCGTGGGGATTGTTGACCTTGTCAACTTCGACCCGTCCAACTGCAGGGCAGAACTGGGACTGATCATTGAAGAACCGTTCCGTCATGCAGGTTATGCACAGAGTACGATGGAGCAGATGACGGACTATGCTGTCAATATCTTGCACCTGCACCAACTCTTCGCCACCATCGACGTGACCAACGAAGCATGTCTGCAACTTTTCCGGAAGTTGGGTTATATAGAGTCTGCAAGACTGAAAGAATGGCTCTTTGATGGCAAGATTTACCACGATGCGATCGTGATGCAAAGGCTTTTCTGAACTTTTTTTGCTGTTTTCTGAAAAAAAACCTTAAAAAGTTTTGTGGGTTCAAATTTTCTTTCTACCTTTGCACCCGCAAACGAAAAAGACCAACACTGGTGCGTTAGTTCAGTAGGTTAGAATGCCTGCCTGTCACGCAGGAGGTCACGAGTTCGAATCTCGTACGCACCGCAGAGACTCATCGGACATTTCCGATGAGTTTTCTTTTTGTATTCTGCCTTATGATTTCGGCTCAGCGGATTTACCCGGTTGGTAAAGCTTGAGCTAATCAAGAATAAAGTGTGGCTAGCCTATACATAAAGAACTTGATATCTCCAACTCCTCTGAATTGTGTTCTGAAGGCCTTGATTTTT
>JAFZUS010000014.1 GCA_017618275.1 Prevotella sp. | reverse complement strand
CATCGTTTATTTCAGGACTTTCCCAAGAAACTCTTTCATCAGTCGGGCTATCTCCGTGTGATGACTCTCTAATGCGAAATGGCCGCTGGGTACAAAGTAGATTTCGGCATTGGGTACATCACGCTTGAAAGCATTGGCTCCAGCAGGGATGAACGACGGGTCGTTCTCACCCCAGACGGCCATGAGCGGCGGCTGGTTGTCGCGCAGGTACTTCTGGAACTCAGGATAGAGGGCCACGTTTGAACGGTAGTCAAGAATGAGGTCGTTCTGCATCTCAGCACGTCCTGGCAGATTCACATAATAGTAATCGAGCGAGTAGCCATCAGGACCAACGCTGCCTTCGGGTGTGCCAAAGGTGTATTGTCCGATGATGGTTTCAAGGGCAAATGCCGACGAGAACTGCTGGCGGAGCTCTGGCGTAGGATTCGCCCAGTATGCCTTACGAGCCTCCCATTTCTTGCCTAGTCCTTCCTCGTACATATTGCCGTTCTGAGAAATGATGGCGGTGATGCGATCAGGGTGCCACATCGCCAGGCGGTAGCCGATGGGTGCGCCATAGTCGAAGACGTACATAGCAAACTTTGTCAGCCCAACGGCCTCGGTGAACTTATCGACAATCTTTGCCAGATGATCAAAAGAGTATTCAAACTCATCTCTTGAAGGTGATTCCGTCTGACCAAAGCCGGGAAAGTCGGGCGCAATCATATGGAACTCATCAGCCAACTCCGGCATCAGTTCGCGGAACATGTGGCTGCTACTTGGGAATCCGTGCAACAACAGGATAGCGGGCTTGTCAGGGTTCCCTGCTTCACGGTAGAAGACATTGCAGTCTTCAACTTGGATTTTGTGATAGGTTATCTGTGTCATATCTCCTTCGGTTTTATATTTTCTCTGCCATTCTCTTACCTGCTTCACGGGCTTTCTGCAAGTCCTTCTCCCAATGAGCATCCTTATAGGCTTGTTTCTCGGCAGGGGTACTGTCGGCAAAGTCGAAACGCTCGTAGTTCTTCATCTGATAGGTGTTGAAGGCCTCAATGCGTTCACATTCGCCAAGAGCAATGCCAAACATCTGTTCGGCGATGTCGAGTTGCTTGTGAATAATAGGAGCCTGTTCTTCAGTTGCATTCATCGTATAGATAAAGGCTACCGGCATCTTCTTGATGGCTGTCACGCTGCCGTCGGCATAGCGGAGCCAGGGGAACACGATACGCTCCACGAAAGCCTGTAGCATCGCTGTACGGTCTGCCATATAGATGGGCGATGCCAGTACCAGACCATCGGCCTCGCTGGCCTCTTGCAGCACCGGCAGAAGCGGGTCACGGAACTTGCAGACGCGCGACGTCTTGCCCTTCACCTTGCAGGCCATACACGACATACATCCGCGATAGGGTTCGAGGTCATAAAGGCGCACGTGCATCACCTCGATGTCATCACTTGCGGACTTCGCCCCTTCGATGAAGGCTTCTATCATCTGTGCGGTGTTCATCCCTTTGCGAGGTCCGCCGTCGATAATCATAATCTTCTTCATAAAGTATTTGTTTAGCGTGATTCCTTAAACTATGTTGTATTAACAGGGCAAAGTTAGTGAATTTGCGGCAGATTTCGTAAATTTGCACCTTAGATTTATGATAGTTTAGAAAATCGAGACAGGAATATGACTGAAATGGAGAAAATGAAGGCTGGTTTGGAATACAGCTATGCCGATGCAGAACTGGAAGCCCGAAAGACTCAGGCCATCCTCTGGTGTGAGGAATACAATGCCATAGACGGCAGGGATTTTGAAGCCCAGTACGCCTATCTGAAAAAGATGCTTGGCAGTGTTGGCGAGAGAGTGTGGATTGCCAAGACGTTTTGCTGCGACTGCGGCAAGAACATCCATATTGGCAATGACTTCACAGGCAATTTCAACCTGACCATCCTTGATATCCGTGAGGTTTATATCGGCAATCATGTGATGATCGGGCCGAATACGCTGATTACAACAGTTGGTCATCCGCTTTCTCCGAAGGCCAGACGTGGTTACATGGCACATGCGGAGCCTGTCAGAATTGGCAACGACGTGTGGATTGGCGGCAACGTAACCATCCTGCCAGGTATAACGATTGGAAACAACGTCGTTATAGCCGCAGGTGCCGTCGTCACAAAGGATGTCCCTGACAACTCCCT
>JAFZUS010000079.1 GCA_017618275.1 Prevotella sp. | reverse complement strand
TCAGGAAGCTTGATAACGCCTGTAACGTCTGTTGTTCTGAAGTAGAACTGAGGACGATAACCAGTTACGAAGGGCTTATGACGGCCACCCTCTTCCTTTGTAAGAACGTAAACTTGGCCTGTGAACTTTGTGTGAGGAGTTGTTGTGCCGGGCTTAGCGATAACCTGACCTCTTTCAACTTCCTTACGGTCGATACCACGGAGGAGGCAGCCGATGTTGTCACCAGCCTCAGCCTGATCCATTGACTTACGGAACATTTCTACACCAGTGATTGTTGTAGACTTAGGCTCGTCCTGGAGACCAACGATCTCTGCAGGATCACCAACCTTAACTGTACCTCTCTCAAGACGGCCTGTAGCAACTGTACCACGGCCGGAGATTGTGAATACGTCCTCAACAGGCATAAGGAACGGCTTGTCAACAGGACGCTCAGGTGTAGCGATGTACTCATCAACAGCGTTCATAAGCTCGATGATGGAAGCATACTCAGGAGCGTTAGGATCTGTAGATGTAGACTCGAGTGCTGCAAGAGCAGAACCACGGATGATCGGAGTATCGTCACCAGGGAAATCATACTGGTTGAGGAGATCACGGATGTCCATGTCTACGAGCTCAAGAAGCTCTTCGTCGTCAACCTGATCGCACTTGTTCATGTATACAACGATGTAAGGAACGCCTACCTGACGAGCGAGCAGGATGTGCTCACGTGTCTGGGGCATCGGGCCGTCAGCTGCGGAAACTACGAGGATAGCACCGTCCATCTGAGCTGCACCAGTGATCATGTTCTTGATGTAGTCAGCGTGGCCAGGGCAGTCAACGTGTGCATAGTGACGTGTCTCTGTCTCATACTCAACGTGTGCTGTGTTGATCGTGATACCACGAGCTCTCTCTTCGGGTGCGGAGTCGATGTTGCTGTAATCCTTGAACTCAGCTCCACCCTTCATAGCGAGTACCTTTGTGATAGCAGCTGTAAGAGTTGTCTTACCGTGGTCAACGTGGCCAATGGTACCGATGTTTACGTGCGGCTTGCTACGTACGAACTTTTCTCTTGCCATTTGTAATTTCCTCCTAAGAAATTATTATTAAACTTTATTAATTTACTCGCCTTGATTTAACGAGAGCGGCAAACATCATTTTATAAACTTTCGCGCCTTATTTCAAGTAATAAAGCATTATTTATTGATGTTTGCGCCCTGTATCAGGCGGTTTGGAGTCTTATTTCTTTAAGATGGACTCCATGATGCTCTTCGGCGTCTCCGCGAAGTGGCTTATCTGCATTACGAACGTACCACGTCCCTGTGTAGAAGAACGGAGGTCTGTTGCGTAACCGAACATGTTTGCGAGCGGAACCTCAGCATGTACCTGCTGTGAACCGTTCATAGGCTCAATTTCCTTGATAGCGCCACGGCGTGCATTGAGACCGCCGATAACGTCGCCCAAGTACTCATCAGGAACCTCAACGTCTACCTTCATGATAGGCTCGAGGAGGCAAGGATCGCCCTTCTGCATGCCTGCCTTGAATCCCATGGATCCTGCGATCTTGAAGGCCATTTCTGAAGAGTCGACATCGTGGTAAGAACCGTCGAAAACAGTAACCTTAACGTCAACTACAGGATAGCCGCCCAAGATACCAGCCTGCATAGCTTCCTGAATACCTGCATCGATAGGAGCAATGAACTGCTTCGGGATGCATCCGCCGACTGTCTCGTCAACGAACTCGTAACCCTTACCGGGCTCCTGGGGCTCAAGTCTGAGCCAGCAGTCACCGTACTGACCGTGACCACCGGACTGACGAACGAACTTACCCTGAGCTTCAACAGTTCTTCTGATTGTCTCTTTGTAGGATACCTGAGGTGCACCTACGTTAGCCTCAACCTTGAACTCACGGAACAGACGGTCAACGATGATATCGAGGTGAAGCTCACCCATACCTGCG
>JAFZUS010000078.1 GCA_017618275.1 Prevotella sp. | reverse complement strand
GGAGCTGGCTTTGGATTTCATCCGCACGTTCCCCGCCGGTGAGGCCAGGTATTGCTGGCTGTCTTATGAGCCGACGAATGAGGTTGCAAGGAAACTGTATGCGTCATTCGGTTTCGAGGAACATCCCGAGCATTACGAAGAGGGCGAAGAGATGCCCGCAATCCTTACGCTGTAAGACAGAAAGAGGAAAACATGACAGATAAAAAGTCAATTATGGATAATTATGTCCATGAGGCTCATAAAAGAGGTCTCTTCAACGGAACCTGGCTCTATGCAGAGAACGGCAAGATTGTATCCAAAGGTGCTGTCGGTTTCCGGGATGTGGATGACAAACTCCCCATGCAGGAGGACAGCATCTTCGACATTGCATCGGTCACCAAGCAGTTTACTTCCACAGCAATCATGCTGCTGGTTCGCAAAGGCCTCGTGGGACTGGATGACGAGATCACAAAGTACTTCCCCGAGCTTCCTTATTCCGGAGTGACGGTCAGGCAACTGCTTACCCACACAGGAGGCGTACCCGATTTATTCGAGGACATCAGTTTCTTTGTCCGGATCTGGGAGGAACAACACAGAATCCCTGACAACCATGATGTCATTCGCTTCCTCTGCGAAAGCAACGTGAAGGCTTACTTTGCACCGGGGGATGGTTTTGAGTATTCCAACTCCGGCTATTGCCTGCTGGCGCTGATTGTGGAGCAGGTCTCGGGGATTCCCTTTGAGGACTATTTGAGAAAGAACGTTTTCGAGCCTGCCGGTATGAATTCCACTGCGGTCTGCCATGTCCGCAGGAACGGCTATCCCTCCGACAACTTCGTGCGTTCCATGGTGCTGGAAGACGGACGGTACATCATCCCTGAAGAATCCAAGAATGATGACACTGTTGTTGCGGAGGACGGCACCAACGGTGATGGCTTCGTGTATTCAAATATCTTCGACCTTCTGGCTTGGGACAGGGCGCTGAGGGAGGAGAAAGTGCTTACCCGTGAAGAGCAGAAACTCATGTACACGCCTGTGAAACTCAATAACGGCGAGGTTTATGCTGATGAAGAGTTTGGTACGGGTTACGGCTTCGGCTGGGACATCGAGAATGATTCCGAGCTCGGGCTCGTCGTGGAGCATAGCGGTTGGCACAAGGGTTCCTATGCCCAGTATGAACGCCTAGTCGATGCTGATAGATTGCTTGTTCTTCTGTACTGTCGCGACCCTGAGGATTCCTATGCAAGCTATGCCTTTTTTGAGGGCATGCGTGCCATTGCAAGGGACAAGGAGCCTCAGCCCATCCGGACTCTTGAGGAGCGCATGGAAAAGAATCCGGACAAATCCGCATGGGAGAGTTTCTGCGGAAAGTATGCCCATGAAGAGGGGAACACATTCTATCCTGAGGAGGTTTATCTGCGGGATGGGGAACTATACGTCAAATGGATGCGCACCCCTGGTGATGGGTTCAACTGGAAGCTCTACCCGCTGGGAGAAAATGAATTCGGCATCAAGAAGTTTGACTTCACCATCAGCTTCAGTGAGGGCCAGCTGACCTGCTTTGATGAGGTCTACAAGAAGTTGTAAGAAGACGAGGAGAGCGAAATGGATATCCACAACTATGAGATAAAGAACAAGGGCCTTCATCTGGTGAAGGCAACTAAAGAGAACTTCTGGCCACTGATGGATCTGAGAGTCACAAAGGAGCAGGAGAACTTCGTGGCAGCGAATTCAGTCAGTCTGGCACAGGCCTACGACACTCGTGCTGATGGCAAATTCGTCCAGCCGTTCGGCATTTTTGACGGTGAAACTCCTGTCGGATTCGCTATGATAGGCCACCATTCCTATGAGTACGAAGGAATGCCGGAGGTCGACAAGCACAGTTATTCTCTTTGGCGCTTCATGATCGATTACCGTTATCAGAAGCGCGGCTACGGCCGGGATGCCATGAAGCTCCTTTATGATTACATCATTACTTTCCCGGACGGCAAGGAAGATCTCTGGAGCACTTCCTACGTGGAAGGAAATGATATTGCTGCGAAGATGTATCGTGACTTGGGCTTTGAGCCGAACGGTGAAAAAGACGGGGATGAGATAGTTCTGGTCCTGAAGCTGTAAAGGCAAAGCAATCCCCCAGAGCTTGCTCCAGGGGATTGTCTTTTTGGAGGTGGGGGGAGTCGCTTTTGGCTACCGGTAGGTCCGCCAAAAGCCGCCTTCGCTGCAAAACCCTGCGCCAGCTCGGCTTTTGCCTGACGCTCCGTTTCGACTCCCTATTCCCACATACAAAATCAGCCACCAGGGCACGCCCCAGTGGCTGTTTTTGGCTCGTCTGCAGGTTTTCGCTACGACCGCAGGAGCGTACACCTGTTAGAGAGGGGAGTACGTTTTTTTCGAGGAGTGTACGACCTACAACTGGTATTGAACAAATTGGCTTACATGTTCAGAGATTGGACTTCAAGCACGCACCACACATGAAGCCAGAATGATTTCGAAACTTTAATAGTGTTTGACTTTCGAAAGTGGCAATTCTATACTGATATTGGTTTCAAAAAAAACATTTTATTGAAGTTTTGAAAGTGGAGCTGGGAAATGAAGACCATAGAAAGGACAGAATACCTTAATCGAATGAGAAGACTGAAGGGAACGCCAGACATCAAAGTTATCACAGGTGTCAGAAGATCCGGTAAATCTGAGCTGATGAAGTCGTTCATCAGTCTGGTACAGAAGGAAGAGCCCGAGGCTAACATCATCTATATTGATTTGCTTCTTCATGACAATGAGGGACTAAGGGATAAAGAGTCCTTGTACAGAAGGATCAATGACTCATATGTCAAAGGTAAGAAGAACTACCTGCTCATAGATGAGGTGCAGCTCTGCAAGCAATTTGAGGAAACAGTCAACTGGGTCTATGCGGAAAAAAGATACGACATATACCTGACTGGATCCAATGCCTTTATGCTAAGCTCGGACCTGGCAACTTTTTTTACAGGTCGTCAGATTGATGTGCATGTCCTCCCGTTCAGCTTCAGGGAGTTCTGCATATATTATGACCAGGAGAAAGATCTCAACACCCTATTCGAAAGGTACTCGACCGAAGGTGGTCTCTCAGGTTCATATGAATACAACACACCGGAGGACAAGGCAAACTACATCAACTCAGTATTCAAAACCATCTTGACCAGAGATATAGTCCAACGATACAGGTTGACAAATCTTCCGCTATTGGAAAACCTGACAGACTATCTGATGGGAAATATAAGTGAGCTTACATCAACAAACAATATCACAAATAAACTTAAAGCAGAGAAAAATGACACTAATCATGTGACAATAGGCAACTATATCAAGTACCTTGGAGATGCATTCCTGTTCTATGATGTCAAACGATATGATATCAGGGGAAAGAAATATCTGGAAACCGTAGACAAGTATTATCTGGTGGATCAGTCGTTCCGTTATTCCCATCTTGGAACGGTGAACATGGATTATGGAAAGTTATATGAGAACATGGTGGCTATGGAACTGATCAGGAGAGGATACGAGATTTACGTCGGAAAACTCTATGAGAAGGAAATCGACTTTGTAGTCAAGAAACAAAATGAGAAAATCTATATCCAGGTCTCAGATAGCATCTCTAGTCCGGAAACTTTGAATCGTGAGCTTGACCCGCTGAGAAGCATAAAGGACTCATACCCAAAGATACTTATCGCAAGAACCGGACATCAAGTATATGACAACGAAGGAATCAGGATATATGACATAGCCAGATGGCTGGCCGGAGAGGATCAGTTTAATTCTTTGTTATGACCGGATGAAAACCAAGGAATTGTTGATGTCGTGATGGGGTATCTGACTATCAATTTTGTGTCAAATACCCCGTCTCGTCCATCAATATGAAGCGATTGAGAGGATGGCTGATGACTGCAAGGCTGTGGATGCAACGGTTACACCATATAAGGTCGATAAGGTTTTCTGGCTTATCTGCTCCGGGTATTACTACAAAGAAAAGCCGGGGGTTCGAATAAAAGGTCAGAAGAAAGAATTGATTGATTTTCTGAAATCAAGTGTGTGACAACATCGAACCATAGGAGATTTTGAAATGGCAATAACAGTGAATCTGCGTTATACCGGCACAGGCGGAAGCGCCCGTGCTTTTGCGGAAGAAATGACATCCTCCGGGACAGTAGAGAAGATACGTGCCGAGGAGGGCAATCTGCGGTATGAGTATTATGTTTCTCTGGATGACCCTGAGACAGTGCTGCTCATCGACAGTTGGGCTGACCAGGCTGCCATTGATGCGCATCACACATCCCCGATGATGGCGACAATCGCAGCACTTCGGGAGAAGTACGATCTGCATATGACCGTAGAACGTTTTATGAGCATTGAAGAAAACGATGCAGACAGGAGGTTTATACGGAAATGAGCAAGAGTCTGATCATCTACTTTTCAAGGGCTGACGAGAACTATGCTGTTGGCTACATCGACAAAGGTAACACGGAGTATGTCGCGGAGTTCGTACAGGAATTGACCGGGGCTGATATGTTCAAGGTCGAGCCTGCCGTTCCTTATGCGGCGGACTACAAGACCTGCATCGAGGAGGCAAAGAAACGCATCGGCAATGCTCCGATCAAGGAGAAGCTGACCGACATTTCCGCTTATGATACGGTCTTCATCATGAGTCCAATCTACTGGGGAACCTATGCACCGGAGGTCGAGACGGCGCTCACCGGGCTGGACTTCAGCGGAAAAACCGTCCGGGTCATCAGCACTCACGAAGGTTCCGGTCTGGCCAGCATGCCGTCCGATGTGAAGAAGATGTGCAAGGGTGCCAACGTGGACATGAACGGTCTTGCCATCAAAGGCTCACAGGCAAAGAAATCAAAGCAGAAAGTGGCTGAGTGGCTGTAAGGCAAATCGGGATTTGATGGAGGATTCAAGATGAACATTACCAAAATTGAAAAGAACGGCATTATATGTGCCATTGTAAATAGCGACGAGCTTGTAATAACTGACGCTCAGTCTGCTTTGGATGTGTTGATGACAGCGAAGTATGATGCCGGAACAAAGAGCATCGTAATCAGCAAGAAGCTGATTGTCGAGGATTTCTTTATCCTCAGCAGTGGTCTGGCTGGAGAAATATTGCAGAAGTACATCAATTACGGTGGACGTATCGCTATCTACGGTGATTACACCCATTACACGAGCAAGCCACTCCATGACTTCATATATGAAAGCAACAAAGGCAAGGACGTGTTTTTCGTAGAGTCAGAGGAAAAGGCAATAGATAAGCTGACTCAGTAGATTCCAGTTTG
>JAFZUS010000077.1 GCA_017618275.1 Prevotella sp. | reverse complement strand
TCGGCATGAAAACCCGGGAGTACTGGGTTTTTATATCCCTGTGCTAATGCTCCGATGGAAAAAAGGAGCATACAGATGATTGATACACTTTTTTTCATGTTTTATGTTTCCTTTGTTAATCTGTAAACTGCCACTGTGGGCAGAATGACCAATAGCAACAGCGTAATCTCCACTAATGCGTAAGACCCGAAGTAGTCAACCAGTGTCTGGAATTTCAGAACTCCGTCAACCAGAATGACTAAGAAGACAAACCAGCAGAGACAGAATATAGCAGAATACTTGATTTTTCGTTTCTTCAGTTTCATTCGTTGACTTCGTCTTCGTTCTTCACGACGAAAATCGTCTGATTGTCCGAAACGTCCTGTGTATGCCATATCTCACTCTCCTATAATCGTTACTACTAACCTTCTAGCCCCACCGAAATTCCTATACTCGCAGAAATAGATGCCCTGCCAGGTGCCCATGTTCAGACGGCCATCAGTAATGGGGATAGTCAGACTAACGCCACTCAACGTTGACTTGGCATGAGCAGGCATGTCATCAGCACCTTCCAACGTATGTTCATATTCTGGTCTGTTCTCAGGAACAAGACGGTTGAATATGGTTTCCATATCCACTCGTACATCAGGATCTGCATTCTCATTGATACTCAATCCGCAACTCGTATGCTTACAGAACAAATTGATGACACCAGTCTTAGGCAACTTGGGCAGCTGGCTTAGTATCTCGCTGGTCACCAAATGGAAGCCGCGAGACTTGGGCTTTAGCATTATCTCAACTTGCTGAATCATTTTTTCCAAGCATTAACAACCTCACCTATATACATGGAGTGAATACCAGCTGGGAAGTTGGCATACATATTCTTAGGCGCATCGCTCTTGAAATACTGAGGGTCAAAGGGTGCGGCATACATAATCTTGCACTCTATCACCATCGTTGCCTCAGTATAATATGGCGTACCATTGGCAGTATATGCCGTGTGAAGTCCCAAAGCCTGAGCCTTGTCACCATCGCGTCCGCTCTTCGTTCCCATATAGTTCAGAATCTTACTGTCCTTTACGTCAAAGGCCATCACGGTAAAGTATTCTGCTTTATCCATGAACTCCTTGGTATACCGCTTCTCTGCGACATAAACAGTCAGGGCTGTGCGTCCCCAAAGCGTGCCGATGCCACCCCAGCCGATGGTCATGGCATTGCTTTTCTCCTTGTCGCCAGCCGCAAGCAATTCAGCATCGTGAAACCATTGGAAACCGTTCTCCGTGAAGTCCTCCCTTACGTTGAACTTCTTAAATCCGTTCGAAAGCTGGTCCTCACCACTTTCTTCCTGAGCAAATGCAGGAATACTTACCATAAGCATTAATATGGCTGAAACGGCAATGACGAGATTTGTTTTCTTCATAATCTTCAACTTTTTCTATCTATTAAATGTATGCTTACCAAGGGAAAGTTTCGGGATCGTTAAGAACGTTCGAGCGCAGATTCTGATTCAGGGTACTGATGGCCTGCATGTCGTCGTCGGAGAGTGAGAACGTCATGATTTCCAGATTCTCGGCAAAGTGATTGGGCTTGGCTCTTGGAATCGTAATCAGACCTCGCTGCACAATCCAGCGGAGCACAATCTGTCGGGCAGTCTCTCCACGTAGCGTCCAAGTGCCGACGCCTATCTGTGGAATTTCAATGTCATTGCTAAGTCTAATCATCTCAGTACAGCTTTCACATCCGTCACCATATCCTTATGTTGCTCGTTAGGCTTGGTCAGCTCTGAAGTAAGGGTGATGTTGCCTGGCTTGTCCTTGGTAGAGAATGTTCCTGTATAGACAATATCACTGTCGAAAATCAGCGTGGCTTCGACCTTTACCTTGTAGGTTCCCTGCGGTACGGCCTTGCCTTGCTCATCGGTAAAGTCCCATGTGAAAGTCTGTACGCCACCGCTCTGAGGAGTAGCCCCTGTAACGGCATCCAACTGCACATCGGTTTTCTCTTCTGCCTTTGAAGTCTTCACCCATACAGGCACACAGGCCGGGCGCACGATATAGCCACGCTTGGGCTGTTCGCCGCCACGGGCACGGCCTTTCGTCGTGTACGAGGTGACGAAGAGGGTCTTTACAAACTCGCCCTTCTCGTTCTCTATCCACACGGCATATTGATTGGAGCCAGGACCGGCCTGACGCTGATAATTGAATGACACTTCAAGAGTATTGGCCTTTCCTGCCTTTTTGGAACTCTGAGCCACTGCTATCACGGATAGCAAAATTGCAATTATCAGAATCCCTGCTTTAATGCCGCCCCTTCTCAAGGGGCTCAAAATCTGTCTCATAACTGTAGTTTTTGTTGGGTTACTTGATAAACAATGCTAATTCTTTGTGCAAATTTAGCGATAATTCCGTAATTATCGCTAAATTTGCAAATAAATTTGCGAAAACAGGCTGCACCTCGGCATAAAGCAAGCTTTCTGCACTCGGTTTGCACTGTTTTTGTCCGATAGTTTTAAGTGTATTTAGGTATTACGAATATTTGTAATGAAACATATCGCCTTTTCAATCATATTGACAGCCACACAGGGGCATTCGTCAATTTCTACGTCGATAAAGCCAGTGGCACTACGAGAATGGAAGAGTATGTCCCAACTCTTGATGTCAGAAACGACGCAGGAACGATTGATTTATTCGATTATTTAGAAAAAATGAATAAGCGATGAGTAAAGGGCTGATTATATTCGATTTTGACGGTACGCTGGGCAATACCAGAAGGAATATCGTAACCACGATGCAGATGACGATCAATGAGCTGCAACTGCCTTATCGCAGCGAAGATGAATGTGCATCAACGATAGGACTACCGCTGGCGGGATGTTTCAAGACGATGTTTCCTGACCTGCAGGAATCGTTTATTCCACGATGTGCTGAGACCTATCGGAGAATCTTCAATGAAAACCTGCTGACCATCAAGCCAGAAGCATTCCCGGGTGTCGTAGCAACCTTGTCTGCCCTGAAAGAACGTGGCTACACGCTCACTATTGCCTCTTCCCGTTCACGCAATTCTCTCAAAGAGCTGACTCATGACATGGGCATTGCCGACTACATCTCCTATATACTTGGTGCCGATGATGTGAAAGAAGCCAAGCCGAAGCCAGAGCCAGTATTGAAGACCCTTGCTGACATGCATTTTAATGCTGGCGAAACCCTCGTAGTCGGCGATATGGCAGTAGACATTCTCATGGGAACCAATGCAGTAGCCAAGACTTGTGGCGTGACATGGGGCAACGGATCAAGAGAAGAACTTGAAAATGCTGGTGCCACCTTCATCATTGACAGAATAGAAGATCTCATTGAAATAGTTAATAAAGGAATATGAAAAAGATAATTAATCCCAGGAAATGGGATTTATACATTGTGATGTAGAAGAGTAGGAAAATGGAGATTATCAGGGCAACAAAGACGGCAGAGCAAGACAATGCACAAGGATAAATACATGATCTATCGGAGGGATGCGAAGAAGGGCGAGGCCACTTATTCGCCGAAGTCTCACTCTGCTCCGCATTTTGTAGGCCACTATGTAGAGGGTATGGAAGAATGGGCATCGTGGTACTGCTTCAATACTGCGATTGAGCAAGAGAAGTCGGAACTCGCTTCGACTTCCGAGCGTGAGCAGGCTCGACCAATGGTCAAGGTGGCTATTGATATTGAGAAGGTATCCCTACTTTCATCGCTCTCTTCATTGGTAGCCTGCATCT
Organism: Prevotella sp.; assembly: GCA_017618275.1. Taxonomy (GTDB): domain Bacteria; phylum Bacteroidota; class Bacteroidia; order Bacteroidales; family Bacteroidaceae; genus Prevotella. Next base: position 10,488 of record JAFZUS010000077.1, on the reverse strand, counting down.
TCTGGCATTGGGTATATTCTTCATAGCCTCAGGCTCTGGCGACATCTGGATGACGTGGCTGCTGACCAAGGAGAATCCCAAGAGCATGGTTCTTGATCATCCTTCAGAAGCAGGATTCTATATTATAGATTAAAGGTAGTAGTATACAATGAATGAAATGATAGGTATTACCGTTGTTCCAGAAGTTCCTTCAGTTTGTTAACATTGCTGCGCGAAACAGGGATGGAATCGTGGCTGTGGCGCATCACGAGTTGCATGGCGCGAGAATTGGAGGAGATTTGTTCCACCTGACCAAGATTAACCATAAAGGCACGATGGCAACGGACTATCATAGGATAAGCCTGCAGGGCGTCTTCCATCTGTTTCATCGTGGCACGGAGCATATTTGTCTTCACCTCGCCATCGTGCAGTTGCGTCACCTTGACGTAATTACCAACTGCTTCTATATATAATAGGTCTGAAATCTCGAGGGTTACATGCTCGTTGGTGGTTCCCTCGAGTGTTACCTGTGAATCCAGATTGGTACCCTCCTCTATTTTTTGTGAATCCTGACCGGAATCCTGTAATTTCTTCAGTTGCTCGTTCAGAAGTCTGGTTTCTTCGAGTTCTGCTGCCAGATAACGGCTACGGAACTTGAATCGCCAATAGAGTCCGATGGCGAAAGAAAGGAAGGCAATAATCACCAGCGTCTCCAGATAATTGCTCAAAGATAGTTTGTTACCTTCTACCAGACTGCTCATTGCAAAATGGCGATAGAGGCAGATGAGCAACGACACCAGTGGCGTGTTAATACACTGGAAGCGAAGATTGCGGCTGATGATATAGCTGACACCACGATCGTAGAAACGGGGCATGCGGACAACATATTTCAAAATGATTTCCGTCAGGAAACAACTGAACAAGCCCAATGCAAATATCGCCAGCAAATGAATATAAGCCTGCCATTGCCACACTTCAAGTCCGAAAGGCTTGAAGATAGCCAGTGCCAACACGATAAAAGCACAGCTGACAATACGGATGCTGATGGTTTCTGTTCGTCCTTGTTTCATATAGTCTGCAAAGATAATATATTTCTGCAAAATCACAAAGCCATTTATCACTTTTCAGCCATTTCATCCCATATTAATGCCCGTTTATCACTAAACGATGCAGAATATCCCAGAAATTTGGAGGGTTGGATGATACGTCATAACTTTGCGGCTGAAACCGCGAAACTCGGCGGCGTGAAACTCCTGGGCGGTGTAGATAGAAAATTAGTGATTTGTTGCAACTTTCTGTAATTTTTCATCGTCAAATACGACAAATAAAGGTAAAAAGTGAAAAGGTAAAAAAAGTAAGATATGAAAAAGATTGTTTTTAGGATGACAGCCATTTTGGCTTTAATGATGATGACGATGACAGCCCAAGCTAAGACACAAGACTGGGGCGGAAAAGTTGTTGATGAGAAGGGCGAGCCTATGCCCTTTGTAAATGTTGTATTGCTGTCGCTGCCCGACTCTGTCTTCGTGCAGGGTGCAATGACAGACATGGACGGCGTGTTCAAGATTGTGACGGATGTCAATGATGGCCTCTTCAAGGTGACCAGCGTGGGCTATCAGACCTTATATATTAAGGCTGGTCAGGACTTGACCATCCAGATGAAGGAAGACGCCCAACTGCTGAAGGAGGTCGTGGTAAAGGGTCAGTTGCCCAAGACTCATGTGAAGGGCGATGCTATGCGCACCACCGTTGCTGGAACGATCCTTGAAAAGGCAGGAACGCTGAGCGACGCACTCTCGAAGATCCCGTCGCTCGAGGCTGAGCGCGATGGTGGCGTGAAGGTGCTGGGCCGTGGCGATGCCGAAGTGTATATCAACGGCCGCAAGGTACAGGACATGAAGGAACTCTCTCGTCTGCTCTCCGACCAGATTCAACATGTCGATGTGGTTCAGAACCCAGGTGCCCGCTATGCAGCCTCAGTAAAGGCTGTCGTTCGCATCACGCTGAAAAAGGCACAGGGCGAGGGCTTCAGTTTCCAGAACAGTACACAGTTCATGTACCAGTACGGCGGTTCGCTGAACGATAACCTCTCTGCCAACTACCGTACGGGCGGACTCGACGTGACGGGCTCGTTCTGGGTGGGCACCTATAATCACTATAAAGGTTTGCAAGTCAACGACATGCTTTACTATGTTGGGCCAAATCAGGTGACGGGGCACTCCACCCAGGAGATCAGACACCCTTGGCACGCATGGTCGCCACAATTGCAGTTAAACTATATGGTCAATGAGAATCACACCTTTGGTGCCTACTACAAATACGACCGCACGCCCAGTGGCGAGACGAAGGGCGACTACCTGACGGATATGTTCGAGAACGGTATTCTCACCGAGCGTTCCGCGAGCTATATCTGGCAGGACCAAAGTGTCAAGAAGCACATCTTCAACGCCTATTACAATGGTAAGGTGGGACAACTAGGTATCGACCTGAACATTGACGGACTCTTCGATGACACCAAGACGCCAGGCCGCACAACGGAACAGACGGCGGCTGTCAGCGCAGCCCCTGTTGACCGCACCATCAAGAGCAACACCAACAGCGCCAATAATTTCTGGGCCTCGAAACTTATCTTCAGCTATCCCATATTAAAGGGTAACCTCTCCGTAGGCGGCGAGTACAGCTACAACCATCGCACGGATGCCTACACATTCCAGGCTTCCGATTATGTGCCCGTGAAAGCCACCGACACCGAGATCAACGAGAAGTCGGCAGCAGCCTTCGTCGAGTACGGCAGACAGTTCGGCAAGGTGTTCGCCCAAGTCGGCCTGCGTTACGAGCACTTGACGAACGACTACTTCAACTTCGGCCAGCGCGAGGACGAGGTGTGCCGCAACTACGGTGACTGGTTCCCCACCGCCGTCATTTCCGCTCCCATCGGAAAGATGCAACTGAGCCTGTCGTATCGCCGCGACATCCAGCGCCCGGCCTACGCAAACCTGACCAGTTCAACGATGTACGTCAACCGCTACACCTATCAGAGCGGTAACCCCTATCTAAAGCCGACCTACAACCATAGCCTCGTGCTGAATGCAGCCTATCAGTGGGCAAACCTGACCGTCGAGTATGGTCGTATGAAGAACAGCGTGACCATGTCCACCGAGCCTTTCCCCGGCAGTACGGATCCGCTCATCAGCCTCGTACGTCCCATCAACAGTGCCGACGACTACAACCAGTTCGAGCTGAGCCTCTCGGCACGCCCAACTATCGGTTGCTGGCATCCCATGTGGTATGCGTTCACCATCTTCCAGAACTACAAGACACTGACTGCCAACGGCTCAGTCAAGACCCTCAACGACCCATACGTCTCGCTCATCTGGAACAACGACATCGAACTGCCTCACAACTTCCGCCTGAGTGCCAACGCCCAGTGGGCCTCGAAGGGTGATTTCAACAACAACCGCATCACAGCCCAGCGTTTCAACCTCACGCTCGGCGTGCAGCACGATTTCAACCTCGGCCGTCTCGGACAGTTGACACTCGATGTGCGTTGCGTAGACATCTTCAACACCAACAAGACTGCCGCCACCATCTACGGCATTCGCGAGCTGGCCGTCAGCAACCCCGCCCGTCGCACTTTCCTCATCGACCTCGTTTGGAAGTTCAACGAGGCCCGCTCGAAGTATCGTGGCTCCGGTGCCGGCGAGAAGCAGAAAGCAAGAATGTAGTTTGATCCTGGCCTTAAAAAACAATGAAGCAAACGCCCAACATCTTGTCAGCGTCAAGAATTATATTATGCCTACCTCTTCTATTGGTGGATGCAATGACTGTGCCTTTCTGGGTGCTCTACGTGATAGCTGGTACGACGGACATGCTTGACGGTTTTCTGGCAAGGCGATGGGGAGTGGAGAGTAAATTCGGAGCCAGATTGGATAGCTTGGCAGATTTTGTGTTTGTTTTAGCAGTAGGATATAAGTTGTTCCCGTGGCTGAAACTGCCTACTGCGCTGTGGATGATGATAGGACTTATAGCACTGGTGAAAATCGTCAATGCCGTTAGTGCGTATGTGGTAAAGCGTAGGATAGAATTTCTACACACCAAAGCCAATAAATTGACAGGGTTCCTGCTATTTATCGGCATGATGACTATCGGGCAGTCATACTTCATCCCTGTTGCATGGGTGATTGCCTGCATCGCCCTCTTTGCAGCTATACAGGAAGGACATATTATTCGAAGTAGATAGACCATTCGTCACAGAATTGTACCATTCGTCACAAATTGAGGGATAAGTCGCAACTTTAGCATATCTCTGCTTCGTCAAACTGGCAAATTATTCAAAAAAGTAGAGATATGAAAAAGTTTAGTTTAAAATTGATGGCTTTAATGGCCGCAATGATGATGAGTTTAACAGCCGAGGCAAAAACCCAGGATGTGGGTGGACGAGTAATTGACCAGAATGGTGAACCACTACCATTTGTAAGCGTGACGCTGCTCACGGCAGACTCAACTTACATCCAAGGTGCAACGAGTGACGAGAATGGTTTCTTCCAGATTCAGACTACGGATGCATGTTGCATCCTGCGACTTTCGTTTATCGGCTATCGTACGCAATACGTGAATGTAAAAGGTACGGACGTGGGTACCATACAGATGGAGGAAGACCAGCCGATGCTCAGTGAGATTATCGTAAAAGGCCAGATGCCTAAGACGAAACTGACGGGCAACTCGATGATAACCACCATTCAGGGCACTATCCTCTCACAATCAGGAACGGCAAAGGAAATGCTGGCAAAGGTGCCAGGTATGACAGCCAAGGGTGACGAACTAGAGGTGCTGGGCAAGGGTACACCTATCTTTTATATTAACGGACGCAAGATGCACGACAAGGAAGAACTGAAGCGGCTGCGTTCAGAGGAGATTGCGAGTGTGGAAGTGATTACCAATCCCGGTGCTCAATACGATGCTACGATATCATCAGTCGTAAGAATCAAGACTATCCGCAGGGAGGGCGACGGTTTCGGCTTCGACTTGAGTACAGGTATTAATCAGGATTTGAGGTTTGGCGAGAGCGACCCTAATGCTCAGTTGAACCTGCGCTACCGCCATAACAACCTCGACCTGTTTGGTATGGTGAACTACTGGAAATGGGACCAGACGACACTTTTCAGTGACGAGCAGTCAAACTACCTGCCGACTGATAAGGGAGTTTTGAACATCGTTCAGAATTCACATTCGAGGAATCATTTTAAGAACAATGGAATTGACTATAACCTGGGGTTCAATTGGCAGATAGCCGAAAACCACTCTGTTGGTGTCAGAATCCAACGCAATGACCGCTTCAACGCCACCACAGACCTGATGCTGGAGACAGACGTAGAGCATCGCTATCTTGATACCCAGGAGAGGCAGAAGGAGCATAGTTCATCCACGCAGGAAGAACATCGCCACACCTTCTACAATTGGGAGAGCAATGCCTATTATAACGGTCAGGTAGGCAAGATGGGCGTTGACTTGAACGTGGATTTCCTGACGGACAAGACCGTTGTGGATAATCATATCAATGAACTCGTCAATCATACTGACCACCATGCGATGGAGCAGGACAATAGCACATTTACTCGTCTGTGGGCTACGAAACTCGTGCTGACCTATCCCGTCTGGAAAGGACAATTGGAGGCAGGAACGGAGCTCTCGTTTGTGACTCGCAACAACAGTTCTTCTATAACCAACTATCCCTTGCCTGCTTCTGATTCGAAGGTAAAAGAAAACAATATCGCAGCCTTCGTAGCCTACAATTTCAACCTGGAGAAGGCGGGTAACTTCAGTGCTGGTTTACGTTATGAGCACGTGGGGTTCGACTATACAGATCATCTCGATGCTGCCAACAACATGACGCGCTATCAGGACGAGTTCTTCCCCAGTCTTTCGTGGGCAAGACAGTTCGGACCCGTGCAGACTTCGGTAGCCTATAGTTTCAAGACCATCCGTCCCGACTATAACAGCCTGAGCGACCGCATCACCTATATCAACTCCTACACGCTGTTGCAGGGCGATCCGACGCTGAAGAATGCCACGATGCAGGAAGTGAGCCTCAATGCACGCTATAAATGGCTGAACCTCTTTGCAGCCTATGAGCGCCGCGATAATACACTGTCACAACTGCCTTACGCTTATGGCAATGAGGGCATGATTATGATGAAGCGCGTTAATCTGAAAGACCCCGTGCGCAACCTCGCCATCTTCCTATCTACCAATCCCACTTTCGGCATCTGGAGCCCCAACTGGACTATTGGCGGACAGAAGTTCTGGAACACGATGGAGTTTGACAATCCGCGCTCTGCGACAGGCAAGGTAAAGGAGACCTACAGCAAGCCTATCTTCTTCATCGACCTGAACAATACTTTTCGTCTGCCACACCGTTGGCAATTAGAGGCCAACATGAACATCATGACCAAGGGCGATGTCATCAACTTCCGGATGCAGTCAGCCTCATATAATCTTAGCTTCGTAGTTCAGAAATGTTGGCTGAAGAATGACGCCCTTTGTCTGCGCGCCAGCATCAGCGATGTGCTACAGCGTAGCAGCCAGACCATACACATGGACTGTGGCGGTTATCAGAACACGGAGGACGCTGTGCGCAGCAACCACCGCCTGAACATCTCGCTACGCTACACATTCAACGCCTCGAAGAGCAAGTATAAGGGCACTGGTGCCGGACAGGCAGAGCGTCAGCGAATGAGTGGAAATTAGCCGCATGAAGGACTACTCCATCTACAGCGAGGATTCGCATCGTCGTTATGACAGCATGAAACAGATGAGAGATAGTCTGACGACGATGAATCAGAACGATGTGGTTGAGTCTATCCGTCGCGTAGCTTCAAAGGAGATGACCCGCTGGTCGGTGGTATTCGACAGCAAGGCCCTTACCGCTACCTATTATCAATATAGCGATTTTGACAAACCATATACTACAACTGTAAAATGAATGCATCCACAACTATCTGAGAAAGACAAGCAAAAGTGCCTCAAGGTAATAGACAAGATATAGCAATTAAGACAGATTTTTCGAGGAAATGTTGATAATCTGAAAAATAAATCGTATCTTTGCAGCGGATTTTTAAACGACACGCTTATGAGCACCCAAGCAATGAACAACGTCATCGCCGAGTATTTCAAGACGCAGCCCGTCCTAAAGGCATGGCTTTTTGGTTCCTTCGCCCGTGGCGAGGAAACGCCAAGGAGCGACGTGGACCTACTCGTTCAGCTCGACTACTCAAAGCTCGACGGCTTCGGATTTTTCGGAATGTGGGGCGATTTGGAGCGTCTGCTTAATCGCAAGGTGGATTTAGTAACTGAGGCTGGGCTTGCTCCTTATACCCGTGAAAGTGTGGAACGCGACAAACAGCTGATTTATGAGAGAACCGCTTAAAGACAAGAACAGGCTGGAGCATATCGTCTCGGCCATCGACATCATCCTCGACCGTGCAGCAGGGATGTCGCTGGAGGAACTGACCGCCGACAGGATGCTCTACGGCGGCATCGTCTACCATACCATGATTATCGGCGAGGCAGCCTACAAACTGAGCCAGGAGTTCGTGACCACCCATCCCGAAACGCCTTGGGTGAAGATTGCCGACATGCGCCACCATCTGGTTCACGGCTACTACCAGGTAGATGCCCACATCGTTTGGCTGGTCATCCAGAACAACCTTCGTCCGCTCCGCGAGCAGGTTTCGCGCTATCTCTCCGAAACCGACTGGGAGGAGTGGGAGAAGCAGAAATTCACGCCTCAGACGAACCCAAACCGTAAATAATTTGCTATGGACTATTAAAACGCATTATCGCTGAAGAAGATGGAGTTCATCCAGCAAATCGTTTCCGAGTCGAGCCTTGACACGCTCTGCGCTTGGATGGATATGTACGACGAGGCCCGTTACGTGGCAGCTATGAATAGCGACGAGGAAGAACTGAAGGCCGAGCGAGCAGAGGTCGTAAAGAAATGGAAACTATCAGACTGACGGCGGAGGAAATCGAGGGGCTGTAAGATATAATAATGTAGAGAAACGACAACGAACATGAGCGGATAGACCGACAGACATTTCGGCTCTATCCGCTTTTATAAAGACAACAAAGAACATGAAGGAAACCATCATAACCACACTGCTCGTCCTCGTCTCCCTCTCGGGGCATGGGCAGACTACAGACACTTTAAGCATCGGAATGGAAATGAAAATCCAGAACATCATAAGCACGAATGTATTTATGATGCACAAAGAGACAACACCGATGAAAGGATTGTCAGCGGACACGGCTTCATTCCATCTTTATGAAATGAGCGGCATCCTTTGTGCTTTGGGAAAGACCGATAAAGAGAGTACCTATTTCGTATCTTTAGACCTCAACGGCGATAAAGACTTTACGAACGACTACCGATATAGCTTCACCCGACAGCAGGTAGAAGATGCCCGTAATTTCACTCCACAGCGTTACGCCAACATTTGGGTTTCGCCCGACATATTCATCAACGGGGTTGCAAGGGGAAACAGAACCTACACGATCCCTCATCCCTTCGAAGGCTTCTGCCCGATGCTGAGTGTACACGATTTCTGCTCAGGTAAATTCATCTATAACGAGAAAACCTATTACATCTGTTCTGCATACGACAGAGATGAGTTTGCCATCATCGATTCAATGCCGTCTAACAGTGATTTACTGGCAAGATACCTTTTAGACGAAAAATTGTTGACGAAAGTCCAGTTCCCAGTGATACGCGATAGCCTTATATTTCAATTCCTCGACCTGAATTATGCCAATCAGCAGTGCCATGTCAGCATAACTCCGCTCACAGAAGCCACCAAGCCAGCCTTTCCCTTTGTAGGATTCCGCGCTCCCAGCTTTGCAGCAAAGGACTTGAAGGGCAAGGCCGTGAAACTTGGCAAGGGCTATACGTTGCTCGACTTCTGGGGTTCGTGGTGCAATCCCTGCATCGCGCTTGTTCCACACCTCGTGGAAATTCATCAGCAATATCCCGACCTGACAATCATCAGTATAGCCAATGAGAGGGACATGACGACAATGCCAAAACTAAAGAAACTCATCAGCGAGCATAAGATGAACTGGACTCATGCTTGCGAAATACTAAACGATTCCACAAACATGGCAAGCAAATACGCAGTTTCGAGCTTCCCGACAACATTCATCCTCGACCCGTCAGGGAACGTCGTCTTCCGTGGCACTGGCAGCAACGATACAGAGAAGTTGAAGAAGAAACTCGAAGAAATCTTTAACGACAAATAGAATGGTGAATAAGAAAACTAACATCACCGCCTGACGAAAGGGGGCAATTCCCTGCACAATCCGAACTTTTTCCTTGCCCTCGCAGGTACGCTCGTCCGTCCGACTGACGACATCGACACGGAAAAGGAATATCAGCTCATTGCGCTGCCGGAGTAAGATACGTCAAATATGTCTATGAAGTCAGGGAGGAGCGGTCGATTCTTCCTTGATTTTTTGTGCCACTGGTCACAGAATCGTGCAGAATATCCCAGAAAATTTGGTATAATTCGCAACTCTTCGTAATTTTGCAGCGTCAAATGATTGAAACAGAGAAAGCATATGAAACGACTTTACTATCTCGACAATCTGAAGGTTTGCCTGACCGTCTTGGTGATTATGCACCATGCCGGTCAGGCTTACGGCAATGGTGGCGGATGGGCTTATACCCCATCCAATCCTGCCGAATTCATGCCCTGGATCTGGCATTTCTTCTCTACCAATGCCGCCTTTTTCATGGGGCTCTACTTCTTTATTTCTGGCTATTTCGTACCAAGAAGTTTTGACAAGCAAGGTTCCAAGCAGTTTGTACATAAGAAACTGCTCCGACTGGGAGTCCCCTTGCTCTTCATGGGTGGCATCATCAGCATCCTAAGCGGAAAACCAGAGATTGGCCATATGTGGTTTGTCGAGAGCCTGTTGGTGTTTTGTCTCGTCTATGCTCTGATTCGTCAGTGGGTATCGCCCATTAGTAAAACGTGTAGTTCTAAGCCCACTATCATAGGTCTTCTTATCGTAGCCCTACTGATGGGCGTCGGAAGCTATTTTATCCGTCAGGTCAGTCCTCAAGACCATTGGATTTGGCCGTTTGGTATCATACCCCTGCCGATGGAGCCTGCCCACTATCTCCAGTATGTGATGATGTTCGTATTAGGTATTCTGGCGTATCGCTTCCAATGGCTTGACAAGATGAATAACGGCACGGGCTTTACGACTTTGCTCATTGGCATAGGCTTGGCCATAGGCAATTACCTACGTGATGGCGGACTATGGAATGCTTTTGTCTGGCAATGGTTTGGCATTTATGAGTCACTGATGTGCATTTTCATCAGTTTCGGTCTGATATGGCTATTCCGAGAATTCATTAGCACGACATCCGGTTTCTGGCAATGGTGTGCCGCCCAGTCCTATGGCGCTTATGTGTTCCATCTGTTACTGATGATTGTTCTACAGAATGCC
>JAFZUS010000076.1 GCA_017618275.1 Prevotella sp. | reverse complement strand
TAGCATATTTTCCTGCAGACAGAATGCTGTCAATGAACTGTTTGTCCTCACTGTAACTCGGCAAATTGAGATTCATCTGCTCAATCGTACCAATAATCTTGTGCCATTGTTCCCGCCATGAATCGATAGAAGGACGCTCTTTATTATTGGCACTACGAATGAAAGCATCCAATAGCAAGTTCTCTTGAATGATACCTTCCTTGACAGTTCGCAGGCTCACGCGCACATAGTTTCCCTCAATGCCGCATGGCTCGTAGTACCAGGGCATGAGGTCGTCAAGGCTGGTCGTATTCAACTCTTCATCCAGATATGCCGTAACCATTTGTCTGTCTGACACCAGATGTTCGGCACCCATGTAATTCTGGAAGCACGACTTGTAGATGTCAAGCAGCCGTGACTTCGGGTAATTCTGCAACTGTCTGTTGACGAATCCCTCAATATCCTGTGCTGATACAGCAACAGAAAGTATCAAAGCAAATGATAAAAGTAATCCCTTCTTCATTTCAAGGTTGCTTTTACATCAGTCACCATATTCTTATGCTTTTCGTCAGGTTCAGTCAGTTGCGAGGTCAGAGTGACATTACCCGCTTTGTCCTGAGTTGAGAACGTACCTGAATATGTGATGGTGCTGGCATTGAACAAAGTGGCTTCGACAAACACCTTATAAGTTCCTTTCTGAACTATTTTACCCTGCTGGTCTGTGAAGTCCCATGTGAAAGTCTGTGTTCCGCTTGCCTGCGGTGTTGCTCCCGTAACAGCATCCAACTGTTGGTCAGAGAGGTCATTGGCCTTTGCAGCTTTTACCCATGTAGGCACACAGGCAGGACGCTTGATATATCCGCGCATCGGCTGTTCATTGCCACGAACTCTACCCTTTGTTGTGAATGAAGTGACGAATAGTGTTTTCACAACCTCGCCTTTTTCATTCTCAATCCAGACAGCGTATTGATTAGAGCCAGGCCCCTGCTGACGCTGATAGTTGAATGATACTTCAAGGTAATTAGCCTTAGCAGCCTTTCCCTTCTTGTTCAATGCTACTGCAGGAATTGCCAGCAGCATAGTAACGATAATTGCAGTGATAACCTTCTTCATTTCTTTACTTTCATAAACATTCCTAATTTTATGGTGCAAATATAATAAAAATGCTGCAAATTCACTAACTTTGCCCTGTTAATACAACATAGTTTAAGAGAATAGGCTTATGATAGACCAGATTATTGCGTTCAATAAGACCTTCGTGGAACAGAAGGGCTACGAGAAGTATCTCACCAGCAAGTACCCCGATAAGAAGTTGGCGGTACTGTCATGTATGGACACCCGACTAACCGAACTTCTTCCTGCAGCTTTGGGCCTGAAGAATGGTGATGCGAAGATTATCAAAAACGCTGGAGGCTTGGTGATTTCCGCCTTTGACTCGGCCATGCGCAGCCTTATCGTCGCCATCTACGAACTGGGTGTAGAGGAAATCATGGTGGTGGCTCACTCCCATTGCGGAGCCTGCCATATGAGCTATGATCACTTCCACCATGAAATGATAGCCCGTGGCGTGACAGATGAGACTCTTGACACCATCCGTAAGTGCGGCATCAACTTGGATCATTGGCTAGAGGGATTCAAGGATACACCCGAATCCGTCCGCAAGACCGTTGAGACCATCAAGACCCATCCACTTGTTCCGAAGGATATTGTGGTGAGAGGCTTTATTATTGACTCTGAGAATGGAAAGTTGGAAGAGATAAACTAAAACAAATACGATTATGAAGCATAAAGTAAAGGTAACAGTCATCGACAAGAAACTCTACCCTGAGTTACAGCAACAATATTGTGCCGACCCCAATTCGGGCATGTGTCCCTGTTATAACGTGGGCGATGAGTTCATCTTTGAGCGTGACGAGCAGAACGACCATTTCTGGCATGGCGGCCTGAATACGCTGGTAAAGACAACGGCTGACCCCAAGACTGTGGCTGGTGGCCCGAAGATGCCGCATTGCTCAGAGGCTTGGGATGCCATCTCCCGCTATATCTACACAGGTTTGCAGGGTGGCTCCATCATGAAGGGCTGGATGAAGCATGAAAACGAAATGATTTGCTGTTGCTCTGACGGTACACGCCCCGTGATATTCAAAGTTGAGAGAATAGACGAAGAAT
>JAFZUS010000013.1 GCA_017618275.1 Prevotella sp. | reverse complement strand
TCATCAGCCACGACACAACAACAGAGGGTGAGTTCGACTATGCCGCGAACATATCCATAACAGTTACGGTGAATTAATGAAAAGATACGCTTGCTTGTTCTTCATTCTGATTCTTCTCCTGATAATCCCGATGCATCTGGCCGCCCTCATGTCCCACGTAGGCTCAGGCCATATAACAGAAAACAATCCGATAGGCCTGACGGTATACGGTTTCATCGAAGATGACAGCCCGATTTTCATGATCGAAACTTCAACTCCCGTATATACCGGCAGGGGAATAAACCTTGATGTTATGGATGCCAGCAACGCCCTGAGATACCAGATAGCGCCATCTTCTCAGGCTCTCAGTATTGCCGGGGCCAAGATCGGATCCTTCTCCGTGATTTCATCTACTGCAAACAGAGTGCTGACCATAACCCATACTCCACTGATTCTCACAAACAATTCGACAGTAACGGTGGACTGGGAACTTGCTGTCAGCTGGGATCTGAACGGCAATCACCAAACGGGATTCTGTCTGAGTTCCCTTGAAGGATATTCTACCAGCGGAAGAGAGATTGTAATAAACCTCAATGGGGCGGGATCAGATACGGTTAGGATCCATGATGCTCTCATGTATTTCCGACTTAGTTCCTCGGATTCTGTTACGGAATCCGGAGACTATTATGCAGATGTGCTGTTCTGGGTGGAGAGTCTGACATGAAAAAAAGAATACTTCTGCTGGTTCTTTTGACTATCCTAATCTCCGGTTCGCTCTTCTCTCTTGATAAAGAATTCATCGAGAGGGTGTGGGCGTTCAATGGAACTCAGGCAACGACAATCAATCTTTCCAAGACTTTCTATCTTCCAACCTATGCTGTAGACTGGGACGACAAGAGCAATGATCTGATAAACGGAACATACCTGACATCAGGAACCGGCGCCAACGGAATAGCACACATAGGAGTAGCCAGCTGCACACATTCCATTACATTTACGGTTTCCACAACTGGCAGGTTCGTTTCGCAATCGGACCCGACAAAATACCGTGATTTCTATGTGGCTCTGAAGCCCAGAATCAGGGAATACCAAAGTTGGCCAAACGGAGGAAAAGATCGCAATTACTATGTCGATCTATACAATGGAAAGATAGCGGGTGGTTCCGACAGAGTTCCGAACACTAGAGGAACTAACGTTGTCTGCGTGACAACCCCAGCCATGCCGTCATTCCTGAATGCAAACCAAAACAATGTAGACCTATCAGATCTGACCAAGAGAATCCAGATGGATGCAACAAACTATATTTTTGCTACCAGAATCTATTATGACGTGCTGCTCTGCCTGGATCCCATAACATCTCAGGATATGGTTCACCTGGCACGACTGGATGACTATGTTGCGGAAATCAACGTCTCCTGGAAATGCAACGAAGCCAATTGCGACAAATCCGGAATACATAATGGGCAGTACACTTTTGTAATCCGTGGCTATTACGGCGACGCAAACAACGAGGCAGACAACGTTTTCCTGCTCGTAACTCCGGAAGCCACGGCATCTCGCGTTGATATCTACAATCTGATAAACAACGAGCAACATAAGGGAAAAGAGCGGATTGCAACCTTCAAGGTAATAACCACAACCCCTACCAGCAACAACGACTGGAAGAACCTGGTCAAGGTGTTCATCTCATCCAGCTATGACTACAACGTTGCAGGGGATCCTTTCGTGCTTCAGCAATACTACACAAGATCGGGAACAGGGGACAAATCCATTCCGTTTACCATCAAGGTATACAACATGGGATACGAGAATACTGAGAACTTCAACAGAGAATATGACGGAACGGATTGTTGGAGAAGCGCAAGCGAGAGTTCGGCGATGTGTCTCAATTTCGCTGCCGGAACAAACAACTCCCCTAACGATTTGCATTACACTGACCCAAATACAGGTCAGGATTATTATGCCAACATCATAAAT
>JAFZUS010000075.1 GCA_017618275.1 Prevotella sp. | reverse complement strand
TTTGAGCGGAAAACGGGGCTCAAACCCGCGACCCCCAGCTTGGAAGGCTAGTGCTCTATCAACTGAGCTATTTCCGCAAGACGGCATCTCTCCTGTGTGGGTGCTGATGGATTCGAACCACCGAAGTCGAAAGACAGCAGATTTACAGTCTGCCCCATTTGGCCACTCTGGAAAACACCCAAGCCTTTTGTCCGTAAACGAACTTATTTCCCTACTGAAGAGCCTCTTGTCGGATTCGAACCAACGACCCCGAGATTACAAATCACGTGCTCTGGCCAACTGAGCTAAAGAGGCGTTTCTAAGCAGCCGCTCTCTGTTTCAGATTTACGACCTGTCGGAAAACGGCTGCAAAGTTACTACTTATTTTCGAATTAACAAAACTTTTCCTCGATTTTTTTATCTATTCCTCAATTTTTCCTTGAATTTCGTCAGTTGTCCGCGCATGGAATCTACGCAAAGGTCCGTACTTTCCTCAAAAGTGTCACTCGTCTTCTCCACAAACAGCGTATTTCCTGGTACTGCTACCGACAGACTCACGGTCTTGTTGTCGGCAGTAGCGGGCTTCTCTACTTTCAACTGTACCTCTACTTTCTGTATATCCTCAAAAGACTTTTCCAACTTGGCAATCTTCTTTTCGATGAATGCCTGTAACTGCTCGGTAGCGTCGAAATGAATCGACTTGATCTTAATTTCCATAGTTACCTCCTGTTTTAAGATAGTTATTAATTAGGGTCAGGCTCTGGGATGAGCCTCTTTATATACTCTTTTCAACTGCTCGAACGTGGTGTGGGTATAGATCTCCGTCGTACTGACGCTCTCATGACCCAGCAGGTTCTTGATACCCTCAAGTCCTGCACCGTTGTTCAGCATGGCTGTGGCGAAGGTATGGCGAAGCACGTGGGGCGACTTTTTCTTCAACGAGGTGACTGCCGACAGGTACTTCCTCACAATCAGGTACACCTGGCTGCCCTTTATCCGCAGGCCCTTGTCGTTCAGGAACAGCGCTCCGTGTCCCTCCCCGAACTGAGCGTCACGCACCGCCATATAGTGGCGCAGTTCCGTAGCCAGTTCCTCTCCGAAAGGTATGATACGCTGTTTGTTCCGTTTGCCCGTCACCTTCAGTTGACAGGATCCGAAGTCGATATCCTCATCGTTGAGTCCTACCAGTTCCGAGCGTCGGAGCCCGGCCTCATAGAATAATAATAATATGGTACGCGCGCGCACGTTATTATAGGTATTATCCCATTCCAGATCGTCGAGCAGCCTGTCCATCTCCCCTTCCCTGAGGAACTGCGGCAGCGGTTTCGACTTCTTGGGACCAGTTACACAATGGGCCGGATCACGTTCTACCAGATTCCGCTTGAGGGCAAAGCGATAAAAGGAACGCAATGCACTCAATTTCTTATTGATAGTTGATGCAGTGTTTCCTTTATCCATCAGACTCTCCATCCAGTCGCGGATGAGATCGGTGTCTGCCGTCGCCGGCGAGAGCCCTTTATCCTTAAGTTCGAGATACGATTCAAACTCCTCAAGAGCCTCCTCGTATGTCTGCACAGTCTGCGCGGAAGCATTCCGCTCATAACGCAGGTAGTTCAGAAACTGGTATATCATTCTTTTTCCTTTTCGTCACAACAGAACGCTATGTCCTGTCTTACATAAATCGTTCACGCTCGGCCTTTTACGAATAGCCATTCGTCGCGGCGCTCACTTAATAACGATTTTCGGGTACGAATTTACGAATAAAATCTGAAACTACCAAATTTTTTAGGAACTTTTATTATTCCTCGTTCGTGCGCAACTTCTGTACGTAAACAGCGTGTTCCATCTTAAGGCGCTTAAGTACAGAAGGTTTGTCGAACTGCTGACGGCGGCGAAGTTCCTTCACCACGCCTGTCTTCTCAAACTTCCTCTTAAACTTCTTGAGAGCCTTTTCGATGTTCTCACCTTCTTTTACGGGTACAATAATCATTTGTCTTTTGTTTTTTAATTTTATGTTAAACTTCATGCTTCTGGCACACGTGCCACGAAAAGCGGGTGCAAAATTACTACTTTTTTATGAAACCACCAAGTATTTATCTCTTTTTTTATAAAATTTCTTTCGAAATGTTTGGTAATCTCGGATTATCCAAGAATCATTTCCGCTTCCAGGTCTGGGTTTCGTAAAAATGTCCATAAGGGACGGTTATTATCCAATAAGGCACCCTTATTTCCAAATAAGGCAGGGTTATTGCACAATAAGGCAGGGTTATCATTTTAACCTCACAGGAATGCTGTGAGGCATACTACGAGCCCTAAGGGTTGAATGGCTGAACCCTAAAGCTTCAAGCCTTCAACCCTAACCCTTCAGCCCTCGAAACCTTAGGGTTCATTCTACAGAACTATTGCCCCGAGATAATATTCACCAACTTCACCACGTCAGCGGCATTAATTATGCCATCACCATTCAGATCACCATCTGAACCGCCTTTCACCAGAATCTCTCCTCTTGCCACCTTGGAATCCTCATAACCTTCCTTTGATGCATATACACTGATTATATAGGTATTGGTAAGATTTACCTCACCATTAGAGATGTCGTTTCTAGCATCAGAGTGAGTGATGCTATAATGGAATATCACATCACTGGTCTTACTAGTGAATATTAACTTTCCGCCTTTGATACTGATTGTAGGCTTCCCACATTTCTTTCCATCAGGATTATCACCAGATTCGCCTGAACCTTGTGTGCCCTCACCCTCTTCAGAAAAGAAGAAATCTTTCCACTGATCCGCTGCCTGATAAGCAGCTAGGCAACCATCGGGTACATAGAGCATACAATCCCATTTGTTGATATCGTCAAGAGCCTGAGAACCACAAGTTGGAGCCGCAGTTGCCTTACTGATGATTTCTATAACTGATGTACAGTCAGAAAAAGCCTCCTTTCCAATTGTCTGTACCTGAGAACCAAAGGCAAAGTATTTCAGGCTCTGGCAACCTGAAAAGGCCCAATCGCCAATAGTGGTCACACCGTCGCCGATAATTACCCTCTGAAGGTTGGTACAGCCATAGAACTCATTAGTAGAAATTTCCGTCTCCTTGTCTGTAATCTTTACCGCCCTCAATGATGTGTTGCGATAGAAAGGTGAGTAACCGTAAGAATTTGTTGTGTTATAATTGATATTTCTTCCAATATAAACGGAATCCAAAGGGCAGGAAGAGAATATGGGATTACTACCGTTTGAGCCCAATTCCAATTCCTCTTCACTGTCTGCAATTACCACATTTTTAAGACTCGTACAATTGTAAAATACATTATTTTTAATTTCTGTCATTTTGGGCTTGATTTTTATCGCTTTCAGAGAAGTACAACCAGAAAAAGTGGAATTGTTCAATACTGTTACTATTTTGGGTATATCTATTTTTTCAATTGACGAACATCCTTGGAAGGCAGACTCTCCGATGGCAGAAACTTTTGTGCCTAATGTAACGCTTTGCATGTTTGAGCAGTCAGTAAAAGCATAATTTGCCAGTTCGCCGTCGTTATTTACTGTCAGTTTTTTGATAAATTTGTTGTTATAGGCCAGATAGGGTTGGATATCCTTTACCGTCATCGTAACACCCTTATATACAACTGTAGAAGAAATACTCATATTTTCTGTACTTTCGTTATACTCACAGTCTATCGCATCACAGGTTCTCTCCGAGGGACTGACTGGTACATACCTGATACCATCAACATCAAAATATGAACTAAGGAATTGATATTTTATCACATTACTTAATGACGTATATAGGTCATTGGATACATAATTAACAGCACCTTTAGCATAAGTATAACCAGAAGGAGGTGTATTGGTTAGCCAAATTGTCTTTTTCAGATTTGCATTAGGGAATGCATTAGAACTTATAGATGTAACGCCACTGCCAATAATAACGGAGGTCAGGCCGCTGCATCCAGAGAAAGCAGAACTGCCGATGGAGGTAACGCTGTTGGGGATGGTCACAGAGGTCAGGCCGCTGCAGCTTACGAAAGCAGACTCGCCGATGGATGTCACGCTGTTTGGGATGGTCACAGAGGTTAGACCGCTGCAACCAGAGAAAGCATTACCGCCGATGGAAGTTACTTTATCTGTCAAGGTTACTTTAGTTATTGAAGATAAGCCAGAGAATAATGATAGAACTTTTTCACAATCGAATGTTACTTCATTTATATTGGTGCAACCTGAAAAAATACCACTCCCATATGAAGTCGGGCTAGATAAACAGGTCACGGAGGTCAGTCCGCTGCAGTTCTGGAAAGCACCGTAATAGATGGAGGTCACGCTGTTGGGGATGGTGACCGAAGTGAGGCCGCTGCAACCAAAGAAAGCATAACCGCCGATGGAGGTCACGCTGTTAGGGATGGTAACAGAAGTGAGGCCGCTACAATTAGCGAAAGCATTATTACCAATGGAGGTCACGCTGTTAGGGATGGTAATCGAAGTCAGGCCGCTGCAACCATAGAAAGCACTCTGGCCTATGGAGGTCACGCTGTTGGGGATGGTGACAGAGGTCAGACCACGACATCTAGAGAAAGCATAACCTGCGATTCCTTTTGTACCATCAGGTATTGTTATTGCTCCCGTTGGTACTTCTCCTTTATGACCCAAAAGCCAATTGTCAAGATATAAGATACCATCACTCTGACTATCATACCATCCAGTCCCAGAGAAAGCGTAACCACCAATGGAGGTCACGCTGTTGGGGATAGTCACGGAAGTCAGGCCGCTGCAGTTCTGGAAAGCATCATTGCCGATGGAGGTCACGCTGTTGGGGATGGTGACCGAAGTGAGGCGGCTGCAATAATAGAAAGCATCATTGCCGATGGAGGTCACGCTGTTGGGGATGGTGACCGAAGTGAGGCCGCTACAATTATAGAAAGCACTATTACCAATGGATGTAACGCTATAATCAATCCCATTATAGTTGACAGATACAGGTATAACAACATCTCCCTTGTATTTATTAGGATTACTTGTTACCTCTGCTTGCTTAGCATTTGTTATAAGGTTGTAATAGATGCCGTCTATCTTCACAGCATCTGCGCTCGCAAGCATCGGCAAGAGTATTGCGATAAGGGTAATAAAAAGTTTTTTCATTGTTTTATTGTTTTGAGTTTATAATTCGGTTATTCGAGTTTAAAAGACATAAAAAAAAGAAAACGTGGACAATTTACTTCGTCTACGTCTCCCAAGCGTCGCCAAACGCCTAACAATCTAAACGAGTAAAAGTCCACGCCATCTGGCGCGAACTTCCATCTTTTCGTTCTTGATTGTCTCAATTATTTGGCGATATTAGGGAGACAAGAATCAAAAGTGGACGTTCTATCTTATGTCCTTTTATATTTTATCTCAGCCCATAGGCATTTGCGGTTTTGAGGGTTCGACAATTCTATAGTTTCTGGATGATGTCATCCAGTTTTATGATATCGACTTTCGGGAAGTCAAGTTCTTTGAGAACATCATAATGACTATCCTCTGTGACAATATACTTCGCATTCCCGGCTACAGCACAGTCAACAAACTTATCATCGTCCGGATCTGCTGCTATTAATCTAAAATGGTAGTAGGGAGTAACAAACTGCGTGTACGGATTATTAGTAATGACACTAAGAGCCAACTCTGCAAACTTCGGACTTGTTTTACGCTCCAAGATCTCGGCATATTCTTCCAGAATCTCTGTTGAAACGCACAAAGTATTCCTCCCATCGAGCAATGAAAGCCACAATTCATGGTAACGGCTTCGACGGGATATGCATTGCAGGAGGCTGTTCGTGTCGAGAACTAATCTGGCCATTGTCTGATCACTTTGCGTGGAGGTCTTCCTGACGGATGGCATCAAGTTTCTCCTGATTCAGAATGCCCTCATCCCATAGACGGTCGGCCTCGGCATCAAGTTGAGCCTGAAAATGGCGGGTCAGCACCATCTGGACCTCACGGGCATACTCCTCACTGTTGTTGAAAGCAAAGAGTTTCAACAAGTGCATCTGGGTTGGATTTAATGCAGCAGTTTCCATACATATATATTTTACGTTTGCAAATTTACGGAGTTTTTCGGTAAGTTCCAAATAAAACGAGATTTATTTTTGTTTGGGGATGGCAGATGGCGGATGGCAGTTAATTGCCATCTGCCATCCGTCAGAACTGCCATCCGTCAGAAAGTTTTACAAAACATACAGTGTCTCTGAAATATGTATAACGAGGCAAAATTTGCGGCATAACTATGCAACAAATTTTTCATAGCCTACGAACACTTTTTTCATAGGCATAGCGCAAAACAGCGCCTATACGGCAACGGGAATACCTACTTCAATTTTTCTTGACAATAATTACGGAAGTCGCTCCAGTGGTAATAGGGGGCGCAGTCGGTGGCGATGGGCAGCGTAGCCTCCTGTTCGTTCAGGAGCACCTTCACAAGCACATCCTTGTCTTTCGGACTGCTACGGTAGAAGATGAACTGCAGGTTGGCCCCCATGGGGAAGACGCTGGAGCACCACCACCCTTTGGCTTCGAGGTCGTCGAGGTTGTCAGTAGCCAGGTCGTAGCCGTTGATACCAATCAGACAGACCAGCGGCAGCAGCACGGTCTCGTGGCCGAAGCGCAGTTGGGCTCCAGGCTTATCGAGGCGGATACAACTGTCGGCATCAGCGATGAGTTGCCGGAGCAGGGGAATCTGGCTGGTGGGTTGCTTGCCACCGTTGAGTTTGCAGGCACCGTGTTGGATATACCAGAGGGCGTTGTCGACTTGCCACATCTGGTATAGTTCATCGGGCAGGAAGAGATCCTGCAGGTAGGTATTTTGCCGGAGATGGGTGTTCTGCTGGAAGAGGCCCATCTTCATCAGGTAGTAGTTGAAGTCCTCCTCGTCAACAATCTCCTTCACGATATCAGGGTTCTTGAAGATGAGTTCCATCAGTCTACTGTTGCTCCTACGACCGGATATATACTCCTCATAAGCCTTCCGGGCTTCTGGCGTCATATAGTCACGGCGCAGTTTCCTGTTCTGGTGGTTCATATACCATTGATTGCGCTGCGAGGCTTCCATCGTGATGCGCAGACGGGGGTTCATCTGTTTCATCTGGATCATCGCGCAGCCCATCGACATCATACATCGGGGCACGATGGTGCTGATACAACTGACACGTGCATCGCCGCTAAACACCTCGGGGAAACGCTCCACCATCCTTTGCGCTATCTGACGGTGCTGCTCCCTGCCGTGAAGTGTCAGTTCACCCCATCGACCTTCGGTATCGGCCATGATAAGTTTCATCTCGTCGAACACACGGTCTCCAATGGGTGTCAACTCATTGACACTGTCAGCATGAGCCATCATCCTGAAGGGCGTGTCAAAACCGGCACGACTGCTGATATAACGCGAGCCGTGACGACCGTAATGCGAGATATAGAAGGGTTTCTTGCCTTTGGGGGCAGGCGTCAGGGTATTCGGAACGCTGTCAGGATAAACATCGTAGTTACACGAGGCATAGGTGGGGTTCTGGATGATGAGGTCGCGCACCCGCTGGGCTGATGCGTGAAGCGTGAATAGTATCACCAGCACCATCAATAACGTATCTCTTCTCATGATTTCAATCTTCATTTTTCAGTTTTACTTATTCGCCTCCTCATTCAGTCGGGTATTCTCGTAACGGTAGAGTTTGCGCAGGTAGTAGCGCTTCACATCGTTCCAATGGTAGTAAGGGGCGCAGTCGCTCTCAATGGGCAGACGGGCCTCCTGACCGTTGAGCAGCACCTTTACAAGTTTGTCGGGATCGTCTGGATCATGGCGATAGAAAACCATCATGATGCTTCCGCCAAGGGGGGCGATGCGGTAGTTCACCCAGCCCATATCACCCAGCGCATTGAGGTCGTCGGTCTGCAGGCCGCAATTGTCAAGTTCCATCAGACAGGCCAGCGCCATCACAACGTTCTCGGTGGTGTATCGCAAGTGTACGATGGGAGTAGGGCTTGTCTGCAAACTGTCGCCCATGTGGATCATGCTGCGCAGGGTAGAACGCTGTATAAAGGGTTGTGTGCCGCCGTTCAGGCTGCACGCGCCGTTCTGGATATAGTTCCTGGCGTTCAGTTTCTTCCAGTGACTCATAATCTCGACTGGCGTGAAGAGGTCGAAGAGTTTCACACTGCCAGAGAGGTCGGTATGCTGGATGCTGCCTGCGAGAACAATGAGTTGACGGCTTAACGTCTCGGGATCGACTGTCTGAATCAGGAAATTCTGGTCATTGAAGAGCAACTCCATCAGCCGCGCATTACCCGTATTGAGCGACAGGAACCGATTGTAGTGGGCAAGTGTCAGCGAGTCCCAGCACTGCTCCTCGAGTTTCTTGTCACGAGGGTCCATGTACCAGTCTGCCCGATGCGACGACGAGAGGCTCGACTCGAAGGGCTGGATCATCGTCGACAACTGCAACAAGGCCTCCTCGACCGTCATCAGACAGTTGTTCTGCACGATGCTGCGTCCGCTGCAATAGACGTCGGAGATAAAGACATCGGGGAACCGCATCACCAACTGGCGCATCAACTCGCGGCTCTGCTGAGCCCCCTTTGCCGTGAGTTCACCTGTACGTCCCTGGGCATCACGACGTATCAGGTCGAGCCGCCTCTTCACATCCTGTCCCAACTTCGTCAACTTGCCCAGGCTGTCGGCTTTGGCAAATGTGGCGCAGGGAGCCTCGTACAAGTCGCTCGACTCACGGTAATAGGATGAGGGACAGCCGTATCGGTTGATATAGTATGGTTTCTTGCCCTCTGGGGCTGGTGTATCCTTCGGCACCTTACCTACGGGAAGGCCATAGAAATAACCTGCCGCCCGGTTCGGATCGGCCAACAACTCCTCGGCAACGGTCTGTCCCGCTGCCGTCACGACACTCGTCAGCAGCAAGGCGCTAACGAAAAACCGTGTCAATCTATAGACGATGGATGTGTAAGAATATTCCACTTTCTACCTTATTTATAATAATAAACTTTTTGTTCTTCACATGAAGCACCTATAACGGGGCACAGGCTGTACGGAGCCAGGCGGCCTCATCAGGGGTAAGATGGGGTGAGAGGGTGTCAAAGACACGCTGGTGGTAGTCATTGAGCCAGTCGGTTTCCTCAGGTGTCAGCAGGTCGGCAATGATGGGCGACTTGTCGATGGGACAGAGGGTGAGCGACTCGAACTGGAAGAACTGACCGAATTCCGTCTGCTTGTAGGGGGTGATAAGCAACGTGTTCTCAATGCGCACCCCGAACTTACCCTCAAGATAGATACCAGGCTCGTCGGTGACGGTCATCCCTGCCACGAGGGGAGCGGGTTTCCACTCCATGCGGATCTGATGAGGACCCTCATGGACATTGAGGTAGGTGCCTACACCGTGACCCGTGCCGTGCAGGTAGTTGAGGCCCTCACGCCACAGGGCCTGACGGGCGAGGACATCAAGTTGGGTACCACTGGCACCCGAGGGGAACTTGCAGAGTTCTATCTGGATATGCCCCTTGAGCACAAGCGTATAGACACGCCGTTGTTCGTCGGTGAGGGGACCGAGGGGGATGGTACGGGTGATGTCGGTGGTACCATCGAGGTACTGGGCGCCGCTGTCAAGCAGCAGGAAACCCTCGGCCTGCAAAGGAATATCTGTCTCAGGCGTGGCCTCATAGTGGACAATGGCGCCATGTGCCTGATAACCGGCGATGGTGTCGAAGGAGATGTCGCGATAGAGCGGCTGTTCGGCTCTCAGCGCAGTAAGTTTGTCGGAAACGGAAATCTCGGTAAGGGTTTCTGGCTGCTGATGACTGAGCCAGTAGAGGAACTGGGTCATGGCGATGCCGTCACGCAGCATCGCCGACTTAAAACCCGCTATCTCCCTTTCATTCTTGACGGTCTTCATCCGCTTGACAGGCGACTCTGCCTTGACAATCTCACGGGTCACGGACTTGAAAAGCGTATAGTTCACCTCGTCGGGGTCGAGCAGGATATTGTATTCGAAATAATCCTTCAATCCCTTGCGCACATCCTCGTAGGGTGCCACCCCTACCCCTTCGGCTTTCAGGTAAGCCAACACCTCTGGCGAGAGTTTCACCTTATTTATATAAAGTGTCGCATCCTGCGAAGAGATGAGCAGATAACTGACGAAGACGGGATTGCAATGCACGTCAGAACCTCGGAGATTCAGTGTCCAGGCAATATCATCAAGGGCCGCCATCAGCATACCGTCAGCATGCTTTTGTCTCAGGGCCTTGCGAATACGGGTAATCTTGTCGTGAGCCGCCTCACCGGCATACTCCATAGGATAGATCTCCACCGGATTCTCCGGGATAGTCGGGCGATCTTTCCATATTAGTGCAAGCGGGTCGAGATTGGTACGGAGGGTGATACCGCCCTGCTTGCGGAGGTCGGTTATCAGTTCCTGCACACTGCTGGCGGCGCTGCACGTACCGTCGATGGCCACATCGGCCCCAGGGCCGCACTCGCGGCCTATCCACTCAGCGATGGTGGGGGTGCCTTCTATCTTCAGACGCATCAACTGATACTCGGTGCCTCTCAACTGCGCTTCGGCAGCGATGAAATAACGGGAGTCCGTCCAGAGGGCAGCCGACGTCATTGTCACTACTGCCGTTCCGGCCGAGCCGTTGAAACCCGAAATAAACTCGCGCCCCTTCCAGTGGCCGGCCACATATTCGCTCTGATGGGGGTCTGTACTGGGGAAGATAAAGGCGGCGAGATGCTCTCTCTGCATCACCTCGCGCAAGTCGTGTATTCGCTGATTAATATTCATTTTCTATTCATTTTGTAATTCCGACTTTACAAAGGTACAAAGAATTAGCCACAGATTATACAGATTAACACAGATTAATACAAAAAAAAAGGTGGAACCCATTTTTTTTCGTAACTTTGCAGCACTTTTGATAATTAAAACGTAATAATACAATTATGGCATTAACAAATGAGAAATTAACCATCGTCGGCGCAGCCGGCATGATTGGTTCGAACATGGCTCAGACCGCCCTGATGATGGGTCTGACAAGTGAAATCTGTCTGTATGACGTATTCTCTCCCGAAGGTGTGGCAGAGGAAATGCGCCAGAGTGGCTTCGACGATGTGAACATTGTGGCTACCACCGATGCTGAGGAAGCATTCAAGAACGCCAAGTACATCATCTCTTCAGGTGGTGCACCCCGTAAGGCCGGTATGACCCGTGAGGATCTGCTCGCCGGCAACTGTAAGATTGCCGAGGAACTGGGTCAGAACATCAAGAAGTTCTGTCCTGACGTGAAGCACGTCGTCATCATCTTCAACCCCGCCGACCTCACTGGTCTGGTAACACTGCTCTACTCTGGTTTGAAGCCGGGTCAGGTGACAACCCTCGCTGGTCTCGACACAACCCGTCTGCAGAGTGCACTGGCCAAGAAGTTCGGTGTGATGCAGAACCAGATCACCGGTTGCGCTACCTACGGTGGCCACGGTGAGCAGATGGCCGTCTTCGGCAGCCACGTGGAGATTGCAGGCCGCAAACTGACCGACATCATCGGTACCGCTGAGTTCCCCGCTGAGGAGTGGGAGCAGATGAAGGTCGACGTGACCAAGGGTGGTGCCAAGATCATCGAACTCCGTGGACGCTCTTCTTTCCAGAGCCCAGCCTACCTCTCTGTGGAGATGATCCGTGCTGCCATGGGTGGTGAGCCATTCCGCTTCCCCGTCGGAACGTACGTGAAGACCGACAAGTACGACCACATCATGATGGCCATGAAGACCACCATGACTGCCGAGGGTGCCAAGTTCGAGGTTCCTCAGGGTACTGCTGAGGAGAATGCCAAACTCGACCAGAGTTACGAGCACCTCTGCAAGATGCGCGACGAACTGGTGACGCTGAACATTGTTCCTCCTATCTCTGAGTGGAGCAAGATCAATCCGAACCTGTAATTGATTCTATACGAGAGAGCAGTGTGGTTCACCATGCTGCTCTCTTTACTTTTGCGACATTACCATCAAAACTAAAAATATGAAAAAAAACTTTCTAATCTGCTGCTTCCTCATGGCGCTGGCAAGTTGCAGCAACAAGGACAAAGCCAACATCATCCCCCTGGGGAATGATGCGCCGCCTGTGGAAGAAGTCGCAACTGGCAATGGACAGACAAAGGACAGTGCCGATCCCGAATTGATTACAGACCGCGTAAAGGCCATCTATGCAGCCGTGGCTGAGGCCTACCCGGAAATCAATGACATCCCCCCGTCCAACGACCAACTGGATGATGCCTACTGTACCTCGGAATGGAATACCCTTGTGCAGATGGTCAACTCGAAAGACGCTGAGAACATGGGCAGAGGAGGTTTCTTTGATTCAGACTACTGGATCATGGGACAGGACTGGGGGAAAATCACCATCAGCGGCTTGAAGGTCGACATAAAAGACGACACCCATGCCAACGCCTTCTTTATCCTGCACAACTTAGGCAGTCAGACGAAGGTACAACTGGAGTTGGTCTTTGAACGGGGCGAATGGTTCATTGGCAATTTCATTGACGAGACCCACAAGATGAATTGGAAAAACAGTATGATGCTCTACCTTGAGAAGAAAGGCAAGCAACAGCAGGAGGAAACTGCCGACGACGGCATCATAGAATACAGCATATACTAATGGCACTCATAAAAAGTTACAGAGGTCTTTCGCCCAAATGGGGCAAAGACTGTTATTTCAGTGAGAATGCCACCATCGTAGGCGATGTGACCATGGGCGACGAATGCTCGGTATGGTTCAATGCCGTGGTGCGTGGCGACGTGGCTCCCATCACCATCGGTGACCGTACGAATGTGCAGGATGGCAGTTGTGTACATGTGACCCACGACACTGGTCCCACCCATATCGGCAGCGATGTGACCATAGGGCATAATGTCACCGTACATGCATGCACCATTCACGACGGCGCCCTGATAGGCATGGGCAGTACCTTGCTCGACAACTGTGAGATTGGCGAGGGAGCCATCGTGGCGGCAGGGGCACTGGTATTGCAGAACACGAAGATCCCTCCTCATGAGATTTGGGGCGGTGTACCGGCCAAATACCTCAAGCCCGTCAGTCCCGGACAGACGGACAACGCCAAGCACTACGTGGCATATTCGAAATATTACCTGAATGAGGAGTGACGACTCGACTGTCATCAGGTTCCTGAAAGACTGGACACTGCCCGTTTCCATGGGAACGGGCTGTCTGCTTTATCTCATCTTCGCCTTTACACCGCAATTGGAGTCGGCAGCGGAGTTCTTTGACCCCATCTTCGACGCCATCCTCCCGATGTTCATGTTCCTGATTCTCTTTGTCACCTTCTGCAAGGTGGACTTCCACAAACTGCGTCCCGTGACATGGCACTTCTGGGTGAGCATGTTCCAACTGCTATTTATTGGTCTGTTGATGGGTCTGATTCTGGGTTTTTCGATGAAAGGCGACAGTCTCATCCTGATGGAAGCCATCCTGATGTGTGTGATTGCGCCCTGCGCTGCAGCCGCAGCCGTCGTCACCCAGAAACTTGGAGGTTCACTGGAACAGATGACCACCTACACCTTTATCTCCAACTTCATCACAGCGATGATGGTGCCTGTGTGTTTCCCACTCATCGAGAAAGGGACGGACATGACTTTCTGGGCTGCCTTCTATAAGATACTCTATGAGGTGGCGATTGTACTGCTTGTGCCGATGCTGCTGGCCTATATCGTCAAGCACCATGCCCACCGCCTGCATCAGAAGGTGATTTCCATCAAGGACCTCTCCTACTACCTCTGGGGCTGTTCGTTGATGATTGTCACTGGCACGACAGTGAAGAATATCGTCCACTCCAACACGACACTCACGCTGCTGATGGCCATTGCCATCCTCGGACTGATGATGTGTATCGTACAATTTGCCGTGGGACGCTTCATCGGCCATTATTTCAACCATACACAGGAAGCGGGTCAGGCATTGGGACAAAAGAACACGGCCTTTGCCATCTGGATGGCCTACACCTACCTGAATCCCCTGTCGAGTGTAGGCCCTGGCTGCTACATCCTCTGGCAGAACATCGTCAATTCGGTAGAGATATGGCAGCATCGGAGAACAAATAAGGGGTGATGTCCACCCCTTATTTGTTTTTCTGATAGTAGTCGAGACCCCTTTGGATATTCTCCTTAATGGCCTCTGAGGTAAAGGTGGCACCCGTCACGCCATCGACTTTCTTGGCCTTGGCTTCCTTGACGGTCAGTCCGTTCCAGGCTGTCAGCAAAGCGTTCTTCACCTTTACCATATACTTGGGCGTCTCCTGGTTCTTCAAAATCTCAATCTTCTCGATCTTGTTTTTCTTGATGTAGATCTTCAAGGGAACAGGACCGTTATAGCCTTCCACATCCTTGGCAATGGTGGTCGTGTTCACAACAGTAGCGCCATCTTCCTTGGTAATGGCACCATCCTGCTTGCCGGCACTCATCAGCGCCACAGCAGTCAATAACAAGACAACATACTTCTTCATATTTCTTCTTTAATTTAATTATCTATTTTCCCTTTTATTTATGATGTTCGTTATTTTAGACCGCAAAGTTACTAAGAAATCAAAAATATATGCTTATATTTAAGAAATATTTTGTACCTTTGCAGCCGCATTAATAACTTTTAGCGCAAAACAAATGAAGAAAAAGTTTGCCTTCCTGTGTCTGGCACTCACCTTAGCCATAGTTGTCAACGCAGAGAAACGAGAGATTCACATTTTGTCTGTCAACGATATGCACGCCCAAATAGGTGTGTTCCCACAATTAGCCGCACTCATCGACAGCCTGCGGACAGAAGACCCGTCACTACTGGTGTTCTCGGCAGGCGACAATCGTACGGGCAACCCGTTGAACGACAAACACGAGATTTCCGGCTACCCCATGGTGGCACTGATGAACCAGGTAGGTTTCAACGGTTCCACACTGGGCAACCACGAGTTTGATGTGCATTCGCTTCGGCCCCTCATCGGACTTTCGAATTTCCGCTATATCTGTGCCAATGTCTTCTCTACAGACTCTGCCGGTATCCGTACCGTACCTTATCAGATATTCGACGTAGCCGGCTTGAAGGTGGGTGTCATCGGAGTAATACAACTGGGGGCACAGGGCACACCCAGCACACACCCTGACAATCTGAAAGGAATTTGGTTCACTCCGGCCCTGGAGGCTATCAGCAATTACAAATGGGTACATGACCAGTGCGATGTCACCATTCTCCTCTCCCATCTGGGTTACCCTGACGACATAGAGATGGCGAACATCTTCCCCTGGTTAGACCTTATCATCGGCGGTCACACACATACACAACTGAAAGGCGACGAAGTTGTCAATGGTGTACTCATCACCCAGAACAAGAACAAGTTCGGACGCGTCACCTACACCACTATCACCCTTGAGGACGGAAAGATTATCGACAAGAAGGCAGAATATATCGATATCAAGAAGTATCCGAAAAAGGATCATCTTGTCGAGGCGATGGTCGAGCACTTCAGTGAAGACCCCAAGTTCAAGCATGTGCTGGCTACAGCAGAAACGCCTTTTGAAGCCCGTGAAGAACTGGGTTGTATGATGTGCGATGCCTTTATGGCAGAGACGGGAGCGGATATTGCCGTAGAGAATCCCGGTGGTGTACGCCTTGACTCACATCCTGCTGGCGAAATCACAGTACGAGACGTACTGGAAATGGATCCTTTCGACAACCATGCCGTCGTTCTTGAGTTGACTGGCGAAGAGATACTGAGAATGATGTTGACCTACAGCAACAACAGACTCGTCAGTTTCCCGTACGTAGGAGGTATGAAGTGTGAGTTGACACTCGACAAGTTGAATCCTGCCAGGATTAAGAGTGTGCAACTGCTGACTGCCAACGGCAAGAAATTCGATATGAAGCGAAAGTATCGTGTGGTAACCAACAACTACATTACCGCCACGAGTAAGATTCCAGAAGGCTCAGCCCAGACACTGAACGTCCAGACGACTGATTTAATCATGCAATACCTGGAGAAACAAAAATGGGTTGATTACCAGGGCACAAGAAGACTGGAGATCATAAACAAATAGAGGTCATCACCTTCTCTGTGGCACCAGCCAGACTTTGTACGAATTGTCCTGCCTTATGGCCCTGCTCCTGCAGATAGTTGTCATCTGATGCGAAACGGTTCATCTGCAGTTCAAAATCCTCGTAATTGCTAATCTCGAAGCCCCCACTCTGTTTCAGTCCCTGTGCTTCATGGAACTTCTGGTTGTTGGGGCCGAAGAATACGGGCACATCCCAGACAGCAGCCTCCAAGAGATTATGGATACCTACGCCAAAGCCACCACCCACGTAGGCCACATCGCCATAGTGGTATATGCTCGACAAAAGGCCGAAACAATCGATGATCAAAGCCTCACCCCCATTTCCTCTCCAAGGGGCGAAGGAAGTAGTATCTCCCTGAGCGGCAAGTTTTGTATAACGCTCTACATGAAAACCTTCGAGCATCGCTTCAATCTGCTGCAGGTGATCCTCGTCAATGACATGTGGGGCAATAATCAGTTTCCAATCACGATGCACCGTAAAGTATTTGATGAATAACTCTTCATCAGGCGGCCAACTGCTACCAGCCACAAACACCTTCGGTTTTTCGTCAGACTTCTTCACAAACGCCTCCACAATCGGCAACTGCTTCGCAGCCTCCTTAATCTGCAGCACACGGTCGAAACGTGTGTCGCCCACTACGGACACATTCGTGATGTGAATCTTTGCCAACAGATCCTTGCTCTGCTCATTCTGCACAAAGAAATGCGTGAAGCAGTTCAGCACACGTCCATACTGACGACCATACCACTTGAAGAACACCTGATCCGGACGGAAGATGCTCGACACACTATAGACGGGCACATTACGATGTTTCAGGATATGGAGATAGTTATACCAGAACTCATACTTGATGAAGAAAGCCATCACGGGACGCACCAGACGTAGGAAACGGATGGCATTGACAGGCGTGTCCAGCGGCAGATAACAAATAATGTCAGCCCCTTCGTAGTTTTTCCTGACCTCATAGCCCGAAGGCGAGAAGAACGTGAGCAGAATCTTGAATTCCGGATGCTCCTGACGCAGACGCTCCATCAACGGGCGACCCTGTTCGAACTCACCCAACGAGGCAGCGTGGAACCACACATACTTCGCAGTGGGATCCACCTTCTCCTTCAGGATACGGAAGGCCTCGCGCTCGCCGCGCCACATTTTCCGCACCTTCTCGTTGAAGCGGCTGTAGACAGCCACACCCAGAAGATAGACGTATATAATCAGGTTGTATATCATCAGCCAAGTACTTCGATGGCTCGTTTCATTCTTGCGATGGTCTCTTCCTTGCCTAAGAAAGCAGAGATATCAAACATACCTGGTCCCTTGCCTTCGCCGACGAGTGTCAACCGCCAGGCATTCATAATGTTACCCAGTTTATATTCTTTCTGTTCAATCCATGCATGTACAATCTGCTCCTGATTCTCCAACGAGAAATCATCGATGCCTTCGAGCACGCCGATAAGTTCAGAAAGTTGCTGTGCAGAACCCACTCCTTCGGAGGGGTCAGAACCCTCAACTTTTTTCCAGCGCTTCTTGGCTGTCTTCTCGTCATACGTCGTAGGAGCCTCGAAGAAAAACGAGCACAGGGGCCACAGTTCATGAACGAAACTGACACGGTCCTTCATCATCGCCGTCACCTGCAGGATACGCTCAGAGGTCTCCTGCGGACAGTGCTCCTTGACGATCGGCTCAAAGAGAGCGGCAATCTCCTCATTCGACTTCATCAGGATATACTCGTGATTGAACCAGATGGCCTTTTCATAGGCAAACTTCGCACCAGCCTTCGAACATTTTGAGATATCAAACAACGGGACAAGTTCATCTAACGAGAATATTTCCTGTTCCGTTCCCGGATTCCAACCCAACAAGGCCAGGAAGTTGATGACGGCCTCAGGGAAATAGCCATCCTCACGATAGCCGCGCGAGGTCTCGCCCGTCTTCGGATCCTTCCACAACAGCGGGAACACAGGGAATCCCAGTCTGTCGCCGTCACGCTTCGAGAGTTTGCCCTTGCCGTCGGGCTTCAGCAACAGGGGTAAATGGGCAAACTGCGGCATCGTGTCCTCCCAGCCGAAGGCCTGATAGAGCAACACATGTAAAGGGGCTGAAGGCAACCACTCCTCGCCACGGATCACATGGGAGATCTCCATCAGATGGTCATCCACGATATTGGCCAGATGGTAGGTCGGCAATTGGTCGGCACTCTTGTAGAGCACCTTGTCGTCGAGGATATCACTCTTCACGCGCACCTCACCACGGATCAGGTCATTTACCAGCACCTCCTGTCCTGCCTCAATCTTGAAACGCACCACATACTGTTTGCCGTCGGCAATCAACTTGTCTACTTCCGCTTTCGGGAGTGTCAGCGAGTTACGCATCATGCTACGGGTATGACAGTCGTACTGGAAATTCTGTATCTCCTGGCGCTTGACCTCCAGTTCCTCTGGAGTATCAAAGGCAATGTAGGCCTTTCCGGCATCCAACAACTGTTTCACATACTGCTTATAGATGTCGCGACGCTCACTCTGGCGATAAGGGCCTTTGTCGCCACCGAAACTCACGCCTTCGTCGAATTTAATACCCAGCCACTTGAACGACTCGATGATATACTCCTCTGCGCCTGGCACGAAACGGTTCGAGTCCGTATCCTCAATACGGAACACCAAGTCACCACCGTGCTGCTTGGCAAACAGGTAATTATACAAGGCAGTGCGCACACCGCCGATATGCAAAGCCCCTGTAGGACTTGGTGCGAAGCGCACCCTTACTCTTCTTTCAGACATAAAATTGCAATTTGGATGCAAAATTACAAAATTATTATGAATTATGCGTTATTAATTATGCATTATTTTGTATCTTTGCAGCAAAATACAAGTATTATGGGCAGTTTTAATCTGAAATCCGACATCTCCTGGCACGATTTCCTCATCCGTGCCGGATTGATCATAGGCACTGTAGCCATCATTATATGGGCTCTTCCACGTGATACCCACAGCACCTACCGCATAGAGAAAGGCAAGCCCTGGATATATTCCGACCTGAAAGCCCCTTTCGACTTCCCCATCTATAAGAGTGATGAAATTGTCAAGGCTGAGCGCGACTCGCTGATGCGGCTATATGAGCCCTATTTCAGTTATTCCAAGGACATGGAGGGCATCCAGACCCGTCAGTTTGTGAAAGACTACGACAAAGGCATCCCCGGCCTGCCCGACGACTACATCAGCATCATTGCCAACCGCCTACACCGCATCTATACTCAGGGTGTCATGAGCAATACCGACTATGCCAAATTCAGTAAAGACACCACCCAGATGATACGTATCATCAACGGGAAGGTAGCGGTGAGTGCACAAATCAACCACACCTATTCCACTGTGTCGGCCTATGAATTTATTTTTGCCGAACCCGAACTGTCCGCCTACAGGGAGATCCTTCAGAAATGTAATCTCAACGACTACATCTCACCCAATCTAATCTACGACAAAGAGCGGAGTGAGGCCAGTCTGAGTGAGTTACAGAATAGCATCCCTCTGGCCAGTGGTCTTGCCCAACAAGGCCAAAAGATCATCGACCGTGGCGAGATTGTTGATGCCAAAACCTATACCATTCTCATATCACTCCAGAAAGAACTGGACCGCCGTGAGAAAAACAAGCAACAAATTAGCGTCACCATCTTGGGGCAGATACTCTATGTCACCATTCTTGTGGTCTGCATGACCTTCTTCCTGACTCTTTTCCGCAAGGACTATTTTGAGAAACCCAGGTCGCTGGCTATGCTCTACTCACTCATCATCGTCTTCACGGTTGCCGCCTCACTGATGGTCAGCCACAACGTCCTCCACGTCTACATCATCCCCTTCGCGATGGTGCCTATCTTCATCCGCGTGTTCATGGACTCTCGTACGGCCTTCATAGCGCACACCACAATGATTCTTATCTGTGCCTGCGTGCTACAGCACCCCTTGGAGTTCATTGCCGTCGAACTGGTGGCAGGCCTTGTGGCCATCTACTCCCTGCGCGAACTGTCCAGCCGCTCCCAATTGTTCTGGACTGCCGTCCTCGTTACCGTAGCCGCCTCACTCACGAACCTCGCCCTTGAATGGATCCGCGACAACAGCCTCACCAAGATTGAATACAGCGAATTCAATTACCTTATTATTAATGGTCTGCTGCTGTTCTGTTCCTACCCGCTACTCTATCTCATCGAGAAGGCATTCGGTTTTACATCAAATATCACGCTGATTGAACTCTCCGACATGAATAAGGAACTGCTTCGCCGTATGAGTGAGGTGGCCCCCGGTACCTTCAATCACTCCATTCAGGCGGCGAACCTTGCAGGTGAGATTGCACAGAAGATAGATGCCAGAAGTCAGTTAGTGCGCACGGGCGCCCTCTATCACGACATCGGCAAGATCCTCAACCCCATTTATTTCACCGAGAACCAGTCGGGTGTGAATCCGCATGAGAGTATGACTTTCATTGACAGCGCCCAGATGATCATCAGTCACGTCACTGACGGTATGAAACTGGCCGATAAATATAATCTGCCCGACATCATTAAGGAATTCATTGTTACCCACCACGGTCAGGGCAAGGCAAAGTACTTCTATGTGCAGCAGAAGAACGCCCATCCCGACGAGCCGGTTGACGACCTGCTATTCACCTATCCTGGACCGAATCCCTTCACCAAAGAACAGGCTATCCTGATGATGGCAGACTCCGTGGAGGCTGCCTCGCGCTCCCTGCCCGACTATACGGAGAAGAGCATCCGAGACCTGGTGAACCGTCTCATTGACGGACAAGTAGCCGAGGGTTACTTCAAGGAATGCCCCATTACCTTCCGTGACATCGAGTATGCCAAGACGGTACTCATCGAGAAACTGAAGACTATCTACCATACCCGTGTCTCCTATCCAGAACTGAAGAAGTAGCCGCACGTTGCACAAATGGTTCAAAAGTGTGCATATTTCTGCACAAAATTGCACAAGTGTGCATATTTGTGTGCAATATTCGTTAAACTTCGTTAACTTTGTGCGCGCAAACAGACGGTTTCCCATCATTCTTTTTACCTTTGCACCCGTTTTTGTAAAAAGATGTTTAAGGATATGAAAAAGATTAATGCGTTTGTCGCCGGCGTGATGCTGGCCACAGCAACAACCGCCACCGCCGGTGGCATCTTAACCAACACCAACCAGAGTATTGACTTCCTCCGCAACCCCGCCCGCGATGCCGCCATCGGACTCGACGGTGTGTACAGCAACCCCGCAGGCGTGGCCTTCCTGCCTGAAGGATTCCACCTCGGCATCAACTGGCAGTATGCCCACCAGACGCGTACCATCGAGAGCAAGAACCCCGTCTTCGCTTTGGGTCGTAAGAACCAAGGCCTGACCTCCAAGACTTTCGAGGGCGTGGCCGATGCCCCTTGCATCCCCTCTATCCAGGCTG
Source organism: Prevotella sp. (assembly GCA_017618275.1). GTDB lineage: Bacteria > Bacteroidota > Bacteroidia > Bacteroidales > Bacteroidaceae > Prevotella. Next base: position 36,528 of record JAFZUS010000075.1, on the reverse strand, counting down.
CCTATAATAAAGGTAACTGGAGTGTGCAATTCAACTTCTCCGTCCCTGGTGGTGGCGGCAGTTGTGAGTTTGCCGATGGCCTCGGTTCCTTCGAGAGCGTTGTAGGCAGTATCGCCAACCAGTTGCAGCCATTTGGTGCTACAGGCTACGACATGGACGGCTACATGCAGGGGCGCAACTACTATTTCGGCTTCCAACTCGGAACCGCATATAAGGTAAGCGACCAACTCTCCGTCTACGGCGGTCTGCGACTTCTCTACGGCACAGCCACCTACAAGGCCAAGATTAGCAACATCATGGTAAACACCGCTGGCGGCTATGTCGATTTCGGCAGTTTCCTGCAGGGCGCAGAGACCACCCTCGACGGAGGCATCAGCAAGATCAATGCCGGCATTGCCCAGTATGAGGCCGCCGGCGCACCCGTCCCCGCCGAACTCACCGCCCAGAAAGCCCAACTCGAAGGCACCAAACAGAGCCTCAACGCCCTGCAGAAATACTCCCAGGGTGTCAACCTGCTCTGTAATCAGTCATCTGTCGGCATCGCCCCCATTCTCGGCATCGACTACAAGGTCGGCCGCTTCAACCTCGCCGCAAAGTACGAATTCAAGACGGAGATTCACATGAAGAACGAGTCTACCGTCAACGAAGCCAGCGAGATTCCCGCCGTCAACAAGTTCCGCGATGCAGAGAAGATCGATGAAGACTCCCCGGCCCAACTCGCCCTTGGCGCCATGTGGAACATCACCGACGATGTACGTCTGAACCTCGGCTACCACCACTTCTACGACAAGAACGTCCACTGGTACAACAACACGCAGGATTTGCTCGACGGAGGTACCAACGAATATCTGGCAGGTGTCGAGTGGGATATCACCGACAGACTTACCGTCAGCGGCGGTGCCCAGTTCACACGCTACCAACTCACCGATGCCTACATGAACGATATGTCGTTTGTCGTCAACAGTTATAGCCTTGGCTTCGGCTTCAACTACAAAGCCAGCGATCAGGTCACACTCAAGGCTGGCTATTTCCAGACCAACTACGAGAACTACGACCGCGTCACGTCGAAGGAACCTCTGGTCAGCGATTCCTTCACCCGCACCAACCGCGTCCTCGGTCTCGCCTGCGAACTAAACTTCTGATAAATTACAAAGGATCTACGTCGTAGTAGATCTGGAGGGAAGCATAGCGCTTGTCTTGGAGCATCTGCTGCTGGGCAAGCGCTAAATATTTGCGCACCTCAGCCATATTGAGGCTCAACTCGAACTTAAGGACAATCTTACGGATGGAGAGTGACTTGACCTTGGAAACGCCTGGCTTGTCGGGGCCGAGGACGCGACCAGAGAACCACTGTCGCAGGCGACTGCCCATCTCGATGCCAGCAGCCTCGACCACAGCATCCTGTCGGTGCTTGAGATAGACATAGACAAGACGGAAATATGGGGGATAACGGAACTGCTGCCGCTCAGCAATCATAGAGCGGTAGAAGGCGGCATAATCATTGCGCACGACCTGTTGGATAAGGGGGAGGTCAGGACTCTTGGTCTGAAGGATGACGAGCCCCCGGCGTCCCTTTCGCCCTGCCCTGCCACTGACCTGTGCCATCATCATGAACGCATGCTCGTAAGCCCGGAAATCGGGATAATTGAGCATGGTATCTGCATTAAGGATGCCCACCACAGAGACCTTGTCGAAGTCGAGGCCCTTGGAAATCATCTGGGTACCGATAAGGAGGTTGGTGCGACCAGTAGAAAAATCGCTGATGATGCGTTCATAGGCCTGACGGGTACGAGTGGTATCAAGGTCCATGCGGGCGATGCGGGCCTCAGGGAAGATATCGCGCACATCGGTCTCGACCTTTTCCGTACCATAGCCACGGGTCTGGAGTTCCTTACAGCCACAGGCAGGACACTCCGTGGGTACCTGATAGACAGCCCCGCAATAATGGCACGTGAGTTGGTTCAGGTTACGGTGGAGAGTGAGTGACACATCACAATGATTGCAATGGGGCACCCAGCCACATTGCTTGCACTCAATCATCGGGGCATATCCCCGTCGGTTCTGGAAGAGGATGGCCTGCTCGCCTCGTTCCAAGGCCTCGCGCACCCTCGTCAACAACAACGGCGAGAAGGGACCATTCATCATCTTACGGTGCTGTAGGTCCTTGATGTCGACAATCTGTATCTCAGGCAGTTCGATGCCCTTGTAACGCTGAAAAAGTTCGACGAGAGCATATTTACCGGTCTTGGCGTTGTGGTAGGATTCAAGGGAGGGGGTGGCAGTACCGAGCAACGTCTTGGCCTTGAACAACTGCGCCAGCATGATGGCTGCGCTACGGGCATGATAGCGGGGCGAGGGCTCCTGCTGCTTGTAGGAGGTCTCGTGCTCCTCGTCGACGATGACAAGACCAAGGCGCTGGAAGGGCAGGAATACGGCACTGCGGGCACCGAGGATGACATCGTAAGGATTCCCGGACAGTTGTTTCTGCCAAATCTCCACCCGTTCGGCATCAGAGTACTTGGAGTGGTAGATGCCTAAGCGATTGCCGAAGACGTGTTGCAGACGTTCCATGATCTGAACCGTCAGGGCAATCTCTGGCAGGAGATAGAGCACCTGCTGCTTCTGTTGGAGAGCCTGACATATCAGGTGGATATATATCTCCGTCTTGCCGGAAGAAGTGACACCATGAAGGAGAGTGACATTCTTCTTCAGGAAGGAGAACTGTATCTGGTTGTAGGCTCCCAACTGGGGTTCGCTCAGCGACTTGATCTTGTCAAGATGTGGTTCTCCGCCATGATTCAGACGTCCCACCTCTTTTTCATACACCTCCAAGATACCACGCTTCTGCAAGGCCATGACGGCTTGGAGCGTGTTATCCTGATTGAGCAGTTCATCGCGCGAGATGGATATTTGAGGATCACAGAAATCGTCGCAGAGCGAGAGAAAGTCGATCAACACTTTCTGCTGTTTAGGGGCCCGCCGGAGCATATCAAGGGCAATATGAAGAGATTGCTCACTACGGAAGTTAGGTGTCAAACGGATATAAGTCTCAGTACGCGGCTTATAGCCATCCTCAGCCTTCAAGCCTGAGGGAAGTGCAGCCTTATAGACCTCGCCGATGGGCGACATATAATAATCGGCTATCCACTGCCAGAGGCGCATCTGACTATCCAACAGGATTGGCTCTGAGTCTATCACCTGAAGGATATCCTTAATCTGAAAATCACTGGGGAGCAGTCCTTTGTGCGTCTTGGCAACAATACCGACATAGGTCTTGCTGCGACCAAAAGGAACCAACACACGAATACCAATCTTCACCTGTTCCCCCCACGGTTGTGGAACGGAATAGGTGAAGTAACCGTCGAGCGGCAAGGGAAGGATGACGTCGACAAACAAAGCCTACTTAGAAATAATAAGCGGCAGAAATGTACCAGGTCTTGGGCTTGGTATCGTCATTATGGAACGCAGCGTCAGTAGCCTTACCCCAGGTGGCATCAGCCGTAGATCCTAAGGCGATGTTGTAGGCAAATCCTATCTCCAGAAAGTCTGACAAATAGACACCTGCCCCAAGATTCACGCTGAAAGCAGACTTCTTTAACTGGAAGGTATTCTCAATACTTGCTCTCTCCCACTTGAACTCATCATCGCCAACATTGAAGGAGAACTGAGGACCAGCCGCCACGTATATTCCTGCGGTACTGCTAACACCCAAATTCAGACGGGCATTGACAGGTACGAGGATGCTTTTCTGTGTGATAGACTCGCCGTTGACTTCATACTTTTTCTGATTATAGAGTCCGGCAATCTCAACACCCAGACCACCAACAGGCAGTGTGACCTGAAGGCTCGGGCCAACAAACCAACCTAATTTGTTGTCTGTTTTAAAGACATCATTATCAAACTCCATTTTCTGAATATCAAGACCTCCCTTGACACCGAACTTGACATTTTGTGCCTGCACAGCCATTGTCATGGCGGAAAGCAGCACTACTAAAGAAATAAACTTTTTCATAATTGGTCAATTATAACTTCTATATTTTCGCTTAATGCCTTTCACGGCGCACCGTCACGCGGGCAGACCCACTGGCAGAGGCAGACGGACTGCTCTTGGTCTTCGTACCGCTGACCTTGGTGCGACGGGCGCTGTTCTGTTTGGCCTGTTGCGCCTTGGCCTTCTTGGCAGCCTTTATGTTCTGCGGATTAGCATTGGCAATGCTGTCGAGGGAATCGCGCTTGGCTGGGTCGCCGAAGATATTCTTACGGAAAGCCTCCAATTCTGCCTCGATACGCTTCTGCTCTGCCGTCAGTTTGGTAGTGTCGCCATCACAGATCTGTGCCAAAGTCTTACCAAGCATATTCGTGGTCTTATAGATCTTACCACGGTATTTGTTCATCGTGAAATAGTCGTCCATCGACATCGTGGCGGCATTGTTCAGACTGGAGGTCATCACCGTCTGACGGTTCAGGAAAGGCTCCAGATCACTGTACTTCACCCAGAAAAGAGGATATTGCGTGGCCTCACCGCCAAAATCATCCTCGCGCAACATGATGGGACAGAGCGCCAGCACCTTGATACGGAAGGAAGAGTTGGCCTGATCGTAGTAAGCACTCTCTTTCAGATAATACTTCTTGACCTCGGCTGAGGGGATATCGCTATTGTCTACCTTCAATTTGCCATTCTGTTCCTCATAGAAGATATGATAGTTGTCGAGGACGGTCTTCATCTCCACCTTCGAAGCATCCTCAAAGACATCGCTGCCATCGGTGGGATATTCATAGATGGGGATATAGCCGTTTTGTGCCAACTTGAACAGATAGGTAAACAAATTGACCTGCTTGCCCTGCGGCTCCACAGGATAATAGAGTCCGGCATTCGGGTCATCCTCGAGATTAATCTCACGGTAGATGTCGCGCCGCCATACCACATCCTCAGGCACGTCCAAGGAGGTTGGGAACGAGATCTGCGCACGTCGGCTCATCGTAGACGAAGAAGAACTGCCCGTCTTTTTCTGCTGTTCCACCTGCTGTTGCTGTTGTTGTTGCTGCACACGACGTGCCTTGGGCTGGGCCGAGGCATTAAAAGGTAAAAAGGCAAAAAGGTAAAAAAGTAAAATACCTTTCACCGCTACCTTCAACTTGATATCCTTAACTATTTTCTGTCTCATATTTTTTCACCTTTTTACTTTTTTACTCTTTTACTTCACTATGACCTCCATCGGATTCTGGAGCGTACGCGTCAGACCGTCAGGCCCTACTACTGTCACACGCGAGATGTAGAAACGGCGATTACGCGTCAGTTTGCGGAAGTTCTCCTTCTGACGGGCAGAGAACTGGGCGCCCTCAGAGGCCATTGGCACGGCATTACCCATATTGTCGAAGAACACAGTCTCGAAACTCTGCACACGGAAAGCAATATCGAGGATGCCGTCGTCGATGGCAGCACCAATGGCATCGGCAGCCACCAACTGTCCCTTGGCCAGACCGCCACCCTTATAACGAACGGGGTTACCATGTTCGTCCTTCATATTAATATAAGGTGTAGGATCGGGCAATTTGCGTACACGGAACGAGAACTGTCCCATCTGCTGTGCCCGGCCCGTATTCGTCGACATCACGGTAAAGGTGACATTCTCACCCACCTTCGACGGACGGGCGATATATTTTCCTGGGCCTACAGGCTGCAACGTACCACCCGACATCGTGGCAGTAATCTTGTTGAGGGGTACACCTGGCACACTGATGCTAATGGGGTTATTATAGCCAGCATAGAGCACATTCATCAGGTCGGCACTCACCGTCGCACTCGGATCCACCACCGTATATTTCTGAGAGAAGTCACGACGGATCTTGTCGCCATTACCATTCACGGTTTCCATATAGCCTGCCAGCGTGAAATCGCCAGTGGCTCCGCATATACGCTCATAAAGATTATCATGGAGCGTCACCTTCTGGTTGCCGATATAGATATCCGGCACCTGAGTGGTATCCACGGCTGCCATGACGATATGTGCCGAGAACTTGTCACCCCGCACAATGGTCTGTGAGTTGGGAATCACAAAGGCCTCCAGGGCATTTACGCGGATATCCTTCACATCGATATTCTGTACCAGCGTATGAAGCACCTCTCCCTCGGCATAGCGCACGTCGCTCTGCAATTTCGAGAGCAGGGTGACGGCAGCGGCAGCAGGCATCGACTCAAACATATACTCCTGCCAATTCTTGCCCAGCGCATTCTTTGGAACGCTGGTGGTCAGGTTACTGGCGATAATCTCTTTCTGTTTCGGGTCGTTCACCATCTGCAACATCTGCTCACGGAAGGAGTTGATGGCGTTGTAGAGTGTCTCGCCTTGACCACGACTCGGAGAGAGCATCACCTGACTGGCTGCCTCTAAGTCTTCCTTATTACGGATATCATTGACGTTGCCGTCCTTTCCGTCTGCTTCCTGGACAATGGCCTGCTTCAACTCAGCGGCAAAGTTATAGAGCGAGTCGCACATCTGACGCACCTTCTGCGCCTTGTCGTACCACTCCTTGGTCTTCTGGGGATTGGCCTTCATCTGGGCCTCGAAGTCCTCATAGATTGCCAGGTTCTCCTTCGCTGAGTTGCTCGTAGTACGATTCAGACTTTCCTCCACGATGGAGAAGCCGTTGAGCACCTCGTTCGAGACATTCAGCGCAAGCATGGCCATCAAGACGACGTACATCAGATTGATCATCTTCTGGCGCGGAGAGACTGGTCTTTTCCTGATTGCCATAGTTCTATACGTTCATCTTTGCGGTCATCGCCTCAATCATACGGGCGTAGATCTTATTGAGTTCTGCAATCTGCTCGGCCATCTTACGGGTCTGTTCGTTGATCTCATCGATGGTGCCGATCTGTGAACTGGCGCTCTTCAACTGCATCTCATAGACCTTACAGATACCTGTCAGCGTACGGTTCAGGTTCTCCATCTCCTCAGAGTCACGAGCCAGACGTTCACTCTGTTCGGATACCTTCGAGAGCATCTCAGTGAGTCGTTTCAGTTCATCGACATAGTTGGCTGTGGCCTCCTCCAGTTCTGGATTCACAGTGGGAAGACCAGTGATAGCAGATACGCCGGAAACACCGGCTGTACCAGATTCACCGTCACCTCTGGATACGGCAGCCACCGAAGAGGCTACTGCTGCAATGGCCTCAGTATCTACAGCCTCCTGACAGGAACCGCCGCCACCGCCTCCGATGATGATAGTACCGCCACCGCCTCCAATAACTGTAGCGCCGCCACCAGCGACAGGTGCTACCTCAGAGGATACGGCTGCCTCTACCACTTCATCCTCGGCAGTCTTCACGTGCGTATCCAACTCCATACCATCCGTTGTCTTGTCGAAAGGACGGTCGAAGGCAGAGATAAAGAACACAAACACCTCGGTTCCCATACCTAAGAACAGGAAGAAATTGGCTCCTGGCAGGTGGGTCAGTTTAAAGAGTGTACCTAAGATCACGATAGAGGCTCCCCAACTATAGGCATAGTTCAGGAACGTCTGCCCTGGCACACTATCCATCCACTTCTGTAAGCGGTAGATAACATTTAATTTGCTGTATGTTGTCATTTCTTTCTCGAAGATTTGGTTTTTTCACTAACTGTATTGGCCAGACTACGCACACAACGGAATCCTATATAGGAGCGGGGCTGGTTCTGATACTCAGAAGAGCGCCAGGCCGAGCGGATATACGACTCAGGATCCTTCCATGAACCACCACGCACACTCTTCTTCTTCAAACGATAGGGGTCTTCGATGGCGGCGTTGTACTTCAGTTGCGGATTGATATCGTTCATGGCCTCCACACCTGCCTCAGTATAGATGGTACTGGTCCACTCTGCCACATTGCCTGCCATATCGAAAAGACCATTGGTATTGGAAGCATAGATGCCCACACGACTGGTAATCAGGTTACCATCCTTCGTATAGTTGCCGTTGTCGGGCTTGAAGTTGGCATAGAAACAACCCTTGCCACTGGCCACATCCTCATTATCCCAGGGGAATTCGTTCTGGTCCTTGCCACGGGCAGCATACTCCCATTCTGCCTCTGTCGGCAGACGATAACGCTGTACATAGCGCGCTGCAGGACCAAGCCCTTTCAGCAGATACTCCGTACGCCAAGCGCAGAAAGCATTGGCCTGTTCCCATGTCACGCCAACTACAGGATAATCGTTATAAGCGGGATTCGAGAAGTAGTAGCGCATATAAGTCTCATTGTCGGCATTGGGGAAGTCATTCACCCAACAGGTGGTATCGGGATATATATTAACAATGTACGTGTTAAGGAAGTCCCACGGTCCCGTCAACTGGCGATTGAGAGTTTCCCTGACAATCTTTCCCTCATCGTCGATATACGCCGTATCCTTCGAGATCCAAACCTCCTCATTGGGATTGACGGCAATATCCGTATTCAGATTACGCTCCTCAGGATTCAGACGGTTGCGGCGCAGAGCCGCTGTCGTATAGTCATAGACCTCGTAACGATAGTTCAACTGTGAAACATCGAGCATCTTCTCACCTGTTACCGGATTGGTGACATAGAGTCCATCGATGATTTCCTGTTCATCCTCACTCGGCTTTCGGGGCAGGGCCTTCTTCCAGTTCAATTGGGTACCGATCTCCTCGCCATCCTTATCCGTTTTCACAGTACGATAGGTCTCATCGAGTTCTGCAAGACGTTCACGGAGGATGGAGTCGCGTACATAGTTCACGAACTGACGATACTTGGAGTTCGTCACCTCCGTCTCGTCCATCCAGAATCCGTCCACAGAGATGTCACGGATAGGTGTCTGCTTGCCCCAGAGACTGTCCTGAGTCTCAATACCCATCTTCAGATGCCCCCGCTTGATGAGGGTCATACCATAAGGTGTCGGTTCCGAGAAGGCTCTTCCGCCCGTTCCAGTCACCTCGCCTCCACCAGATGAAGCCAACTTACTGCCGAAGCAACTTGTCAGTAGCGTTACTACTGAAATGCATAATGCATAATGCACAATGCACAATTGGCTGCGCATTTCTTTCATTAATGTATGTTTTATCTTCTTCATATTCATCTATCTTTAATTATGCATTATGCATTGTGCATTGTGCATTATAGAATTCTCACACTCTTATGAAGGTTCCGACCTTTCTTGAAGAGATTCAGTTCTGTCTGATATCCTACAAACAGTTCGTGGCTTCCGTTGCCAATGCTGATGGCTGTCGTATAAACCTCGTAACTGTATCCCAGATGAATGCCGTGAAAGTTACCGCCAATCATTGCTGTCACTGATTTCATCGGACTATACGACACGCCTGCATACATCATCTTCTTCTCATGTGTGTATACCAGACGACCCGTGATATCGGCCCGCCAGTCCACACCGTCAGTACGCCCCAAAGCAGAGGTGTGTATTGTTAAGAACGGATTTCTGAGCCGAATATTGTATCCGCCCGTCAAATAATATGATGAAGAGATATTGTATTCATTGGTTTCACCCAGTTCAACTGTCGGAGAATTGAAGTGGAGGGCAGAGATGCCCACATACCAGTTACGGTGGGTGTAATACAGGCCCGCACCCAGGTCAAAACCCGTTCCGGTAACATCCGATTTGGGCAGTGCCTCATCGCCGTCATCAATGACTTCCAACTTCGAACCGGTAAAGCCCTCGCTCAGTATCGAAACCTGCACGCCGCCACTCAGCGTACCTCCAAACAACGTTTTCTTATAGGCATATTGCAAGCCAAGACGCTTGTGGGAAAACAGACCGATGTCATCATTGATAATCTGCACACCAACGCCGTGATAACTATTCATCGCATAGAACGGCATATCGGCAGCAGCATACATCGTCTTCGGATTATGCTCAAAACCGGCCAACTGCATCGCATAGGCCACAACAACATTCAGTTTTTCTTCCTTACCGGCAGAAGCGGGGTTAAAAGACGGTTCCATCGCCCAGTAATGGCCGAAGGACACATCCTGCTGCGCCTGAACCGTCAGAGTCGCCAGCAGTACTACCGTGACTATTAAGAAACGTCTCACTTGACATATAACGTAACACAACCCCGTTTTATTGCATTACGATAGTCCTTCGATTTCTCCATCAACGATGGTGATACGTTCAGCCTGCGGACTTTTTGGCAATCCTGGCATACGGACCATATCACCAGCAATGGCTACAATCATCTCGCTGCCACAGTTGAGAATAACATCGCGGATACGGATGGTAAAGCCCTCTGGCGAACCATAGAGCGTTGAGTCGGCAGAAAAGGAGAATTGCGTCTTGGCAATGCAAACGGGATAGTGGGCAATAGCGCCATCGTCGTCGGTAAAGGTAGCACGCAGGCTTTCAAGTTTCTTTTTAACTTTCTGACCGTACTCCACTGCCGACGCACCATAGATTCGCTTGCAGACCTTCTCTATCTTGTCCTCCAAACAGTCGGCCTCCTTATAAGTAAAGCGAATCGGCAGGGGCTGTTGCTTGTCGATGGTGTCAACCACTTGCTGTGCCAGTTCTATGGCACCTTCACCACCTTTCAAGAAGGCTTCGTTGACAGCAAAACCTACTTCCAAATCCTCACAATTCTTACGAACAATATCTATCTCTTCGTCAGTATCAAAGTCAAAACGGTTCAAGGTCACGATGACAGGCTGTCCGAATCCCTGCATATTGCGGATATGACGGTTCAGGTTCTTCAAACCCTCAGTCAATCCCTTTGCATTTGGTTCCTTGATATGATCGAGACTGACACCGCCATGCATCTTCAAGCCCTGGGTGGTAGCCACGATGACCACCAATCGAGGTTGCAGACCTGCCTTCCTGCATTTGATGTCGAAGAATTTCTCAGCACCAAGATCGGCACCAAAACCAGCCTCCGTCACCACATAATCACAGTATGTCATAGCCATCTTCGTAGCCAACACACTACTACAGCCGTGGGCGATGTTTGCAAACGGGCCACCGTGTATGAAGGCGGGCGTATTTTCCGTTGTCTGGACGAGATTTGGATTGAGGGCATCCCTCAACAGGACTGTGATAGCACCCGCTACGCCTAGGTCTTTGACACGGAAGTGTTTGCCGTCAGCAGTGACGCCCAGCACGATATTCTCAATACGACGTTGCAGGTCTTCCTCACTCGTTGCCAGACAAAGGATAGCCATCAGTTCTGAGGCAGGCGTAATGTCAAAGCCTGTCTCTGATACCACGCCGTCACCCCTCAGGCCTGTCACCACATTGCGAAGTGCACGATCGTTCACATCAAGCACACGCTTCCAGTAGATTTCTCGCAGCGAGAAACCGTCCTTACGATGCTGGTAGATATAGTTGTCGAGCAGGGCACTAATAGTATTGTGGGCAGAGGTCACAGCGTGGAAATCACCCGTGAAGTGAAGGTTGATCTTCTCCATCGGCAACACTTGGGCATAACCGCCACCGGCAGCGCCGCCCTTGATGCCGAAACAAGGACCCAACGACGGTTCGCGCAGGGCCACAGCAGTCTTCTTACCAATCTTGTTAAGACCCAACGTCAGACCGATGCTAACGGTAGTCTTACCAATACCTGCCTTCGTAGGACTGATGGCAGTCACCAGTATCAGGCGACTCTTCTTAACCTTTTTCTCATCAATGAGAGATACTGGTACCTTTGCCATATACCGTCCGTATGGCTCTATCTTCTCCGGGGCTATCCCTAACTGTGATGCAATGTCGCTGATAGGCAACAGTTCGCATTCGCGAGCAATCTGTATGTCAGTCTTCATGTTTTATAATTTATGGGCGCAAAATTACGAAGAATAAATGATTCTGCCAAAAAACTGACTAAATATCATAGGAATTGTTTATCTTTGCACCATAATTATCTCATAACTTACACTAAAGGCATGAAAAAGATACTGTTCCTTCACGGCTTCTATGCCAGTGGACAATGTGTACCTGCCCTGGCTTTACGAGAGGCTTTCGGGGAATGTGCCGAGGTGCTGACACCTGACCTGCCAATGCACCCGAAAGAGGCCCTCGCCTTTATCCGTGAACTGATAGACCACGAAAAGCCCGATATACTGGTGGGCAATAGTTGTGGGTCGTTCTATGCACAGATGGTGGCTCCAGCCTTGGGCATCCCGGCATTGTTGGGGAATCCTCACTTTCAGATGACGGAGTTCCTGAAACCGAGAATCGGGGCGCATCAGTACAAATCGCCCCGCAAGGACGGCAGACAGGACTTCATCATCAATGAACAACTGATTTCTGAATTTGCAGAGATGGAAGCGCATCAATTTGATGACTGCAATAATTATAATAAGGAATGCGTGTGGGGACTCTTTGGCGAAAAAGATACGCTGGCACATTTCGAGCCACTCTTCTTGGAACACTATACCCATAGTTTCCACTTCCCCGGCGGTCATACACCCACAGCCGAGGAAGTCAATACATGGTATGTCCCACTGATCAAGAAACTGATAGATTTATGAACAAAGTACGAATCACAGCCATTCGCCAGACGGAATACCCTGACCTAATGGCAAAGTACGAGAATCCCATTGAGCACACCTGCGATGTCAAGGAGGGACAACAGTGGATCTCCATAGACGGAAAGCGCCCTGAGGGGATGTGTCCTTCCGCATGGAGTTCTATGCGTGAGTTTGTGGAGTCACTGGCTAAAGGCGAAGGCAACTTCTTCGACGGCTGGATGAAGGATCCCATGAGTGCGATGATCAGTTGTAACGACGGTTTCCGCCCTTTCAGTTTCTATATCGAAGCCATTGAATAACATAAGAGTTTCATCTAATTACAGCCCAGTAATCACTATTTAGCAGAGATTTCATGTTAACTAAAAAACATCACTATCATATATAATTAATTGACAATAAATAGATTATATAAGTGACTCTTTTGTTAAAAGCATCACTTTTTAAAATTGTTCGACAAGATTTTCAAGGAAATTCTTGCAAATTGCCTCAAAATTTTGTACCTTTGTAGGCCACATAAAATTATAAAGAAATGAAGATTACCATCATCAACACTGAAAGAAATGAAAAGAGGTACTCGCGCATGGAACTTGACGAGTTTGTCGCCCAGTTGGCTGACGGAACCTTCCTTCACCAGAACACCCACGACTTCAGTAAAGAGGCTTGCTTTGCGGCGGAATGGGTCAAACAGAAAGGCGAAGCGAACGTAAAAAGCCTCAACGGTCTGGTGCTGCTTTCCGTCGAGAATCTGCGCGACCTGCCGACCGTCCGTGAGTACAAGGAACTGGCTGCCAGCCAGCTTTATACCTTACTCTGTTTCATCGGACACGACGGGCACTCACTTCGCATCGTATGCCGCTATGATGTGACAAACGGCGAACCGTCGGAGACGACACAACTAAATGCCTTCCGCAAACTCCACTACATCTATTCTTCACAGTTGGGTACTCAGGTGGCCAACCATGAGCCGACACTCAGCGTCAGTTGCAAGGTAGGTTACGACCCACAGCCGTACTATAACCCCGAGGCACTTGCCATCACCGTATCGGCGGAACCTGAGAAAACGCCCGAGTATCGTAGTGTCAAAGAAGACATCAGCGACTACAACTATCCTGAGGAGATTCCCGGCATGAGTGTACGCGACAGTCGGATGCGCCGTTTCCACGACTGCCTTGATGCCGCTACCGAGGCTCACATCGACGAAGACGATGAGCATCTCTTCGCTGTGGCCGTGCTTGAACAGTTGGCCGAAGGCTGCCGTCAGATGGGACTGCCCCAGGCCTGGTGTGTCCGCGTCGCCTCATATATCCCGCGCATCACATACGGGGCCAGCCGTGACACGATAGAAAGTGTCTTTAAATCCGCCTACCTGAAGGAAACGCTGAAAACCATCCCGATGAAGTTTACCCGTCCTTCGGCCTTGTTGGCTTACAAGACCGAGGCCTATATGAAGGAGCACTACACCCTACGCCTGAACGTGATGACAGGCATCCCGGAGTACCGCATGAACGCCGTGGGCTACGGCTTTCAGCCGTTGGACCAGGCTGCTCGGAACACGATGGCCATCAATGCACTGAAGGCTGGTGTCGACTCCTGGGATAAGGACCTGAGCCGTTACATCGACTCGAACTTAATTCCCCGCTACTATCCGATGGAAGACTACCTGCGCCATCTGCCTCATTGGGATAGCAGGCACGACTATGTGGGTGAACTGGCGCGCCGGGTGAAAACAGACAATCCCCATTGGGTGGAGGACTTCCACAAATGGATGCTCTCCATGGTGGCACAGTGGATGGGCAAGGACCGCCAGTACGGCAACGCCATCGTACCCCTGCTCATCGGACCGCAGGGCAGTGGCAAGACCACCTTCTGCAGCCGATTGTTGCCTGGCTACTTACAGATGTACTACAATGACCGTCTCTCGATGAAGAACGATAATGACATCTTCATCGCCATGTCATCGTATGCCCTTATCAACATCGACGAGTTCGATGCTATGTCGAAAGGACAGCAGCCCATTCTGAAATATCTCCTCTCGAAGCATGATGTGAAGTTCCGCCCGCCATACGGCAAGGTGATGGAGGAACGCCAGCGTTTCGCCTCATTCATTGCCACCACCAACAACCGCCGTCCGCTGATCGATCCCACAGGCTCACGTCGTTTCATCTGTGTCTATGCCGACGAGATTGACAATTCAGGTATCACTAACTATAACCAACTTTACGCCCAACTCTACCAAGAACTGAACGAGGGATACCGCTACTGGTTCGAGGATGATGACAACAAGCGCATCATGGAGCAAAACAAAGACTTCCAGCAGGTATTCGACTACGAGAAGATGGTGGAACTGACTTACCTGCCGCCAGAGGCAACACCTGCCAACACCAAGCCAGTACTCGTGAAGGATATCATGAAGCAACTGGCCAGGAAGTTCCCTACCTTCATCGTCCGTAAGGGTACTGACATGGAACTGGGCCGCAGGCTCATAGCGATGGGATACAAGTACCACAAGTTGAATAGCGGAGCCGCATACAGGATGATAGAGACAATCCCTTAAACAGCAAAACAAGTTGTTTTGGTATCGTAGAAGGCCTTTCTTTCACCGTAAAGTACCATTCCATTCACACCAAAACAACTTGTTTTGCTATCATAATGACAGGTTATGCTTTTCAAAGAACAATCACCTTTATAACAAACATATAATTAACAAGTTAGAGCAAATAGTGATGCTTTAATAAAAACAAGTTAAAGAAATGGCAGTACATATAAAACTTATTAGAAACAACATCAAGAGCAGTAGCGGCTATGGGAAATATTATGCCAAGGCCATCAGTCAAGGTGAGATAACACTTGAAGACATCGCTAAGGAAGCCTGTCGTAACAGCGGCTGTTCCGAGGGGACGGTTGTCATGGTGGTCACCGAACTACAGGACATTCTCAAACACCGGTTGTCGGAAGGCCAGACAGTCATCCTTCCGGGCATTGGTCGCTTCAGCCTACGTGTGGAGAGTATTGGTGTCGACAACCCGAAGGACTTTAACATCGGACGTCACATCACCCGTATCATCTGTGGTTTCCTCCCCGCCGGCCGCCGTATAGCCGGCGGACATATCCTCTATGACTTCTGCGACGGTGTTAAGGCGGTCTGGCAGAAAGGCTTCAAACCATAGGGCTGGCTTCTCCTTAAAACATTGCATGCTTAGGTTTATTCATTCATAATGATGTTCACCACACCCACGGCATCGGCGGTGGTGATATTGCCGTCGCCATTTACATCTGCAGCCATTTCATTGAGGTTTTCTGAAGGATTTCCTAGAATATAGTTCACAATTTCCACCACATCGGAAATATTAACCTCGCCATCGCCGTTAGCGTCGCCATTCTTATATTCCACGATTTGAAGTACAAATGGATTACTTGGATATCCAACTGCTGACTGCGAAACGAATTTGACAGTTTTTTCTGCCCAGATTTCCGCGTCATTAGCACAATTATAGACACAGAACTTAATTTTCTCACCACTAGCCTTTTTGCTGCGTATGCGCAAGTAATAATATTTTGCCCCATCATCTGCCGTCATCAGTTTAGCGACACCACGGCAAGTCGTACCACAAAACGCTGCAATTTCATAATTTTCTGGGTTACTGACTATTGCGTTGTTCACCTTCAGTGTAACATATGCCGTCATATCATATTCGAATGCATACGGGTTATACTGCCAATGCTGTTCTTGCGCCTGTAATATTCCTGTCATGAAAAAACATAGCAGGATCAGTGCCAGAGATTTGTATCTTGTCCTATTCATCAGTTCTGTGCTTTAATTACTTTTTCATAATATACCTTTCCGTTATCCAATGTGATAGCAACCACATAGACACCAGGCAACAGAATGCTCACATCAATACCGTCTTCATAGTAGCCCATCTGAGATATATTTACGGATCCGTCGGTCGACAACACAAGAATGCTCTTGATGTTTGTCGTTTCACCGTTTACATATAACCGGCTGTGCAATGGACGCGGGTAGATTGTGAATTTATCAGAGATTTCACTGATTCCCGTTGCCCCGCTGATGTGCAAAGCAATTGGTGAGATAAAGTTTCCCTCTTGCTGACCGTTGAATGCTATGCTCTCACTGATGTTGTATTCCTGTCCTGTCGCATTCTCGTATGCCTTGAAATTGATCGTCTCACTTTTGTCAACGGTGCCATGAATGGTCATAAACAACTTGTTGTCTACATATTTACCCACACCTCGGCACTCATTGCCACAGAATGCGCCAACGGTATAGGTGCCTTCCAATGTCAGCGAACCATCAGCATACAACTGCCCTATCAGGGTCGTATTGTCAGGTGCACCGTGGGCATCATAATGCCAAGGACTACCATATGACCTTGCAGCCATTGGCGTTTGGTCTGATTCCACAGGGAACGCCCGCATGGCAGGATACTTGAACGTAGTGTTTTTGCCAGAGTAGTACAGGTAGCCTTCACCGGGTTTCAGTTGTGTGAGCGTACCAACCCAATTACCGCCAGTGAAGGTTGCAAATTCATCTATACATTTTATAATATCGTTCTCCGAAGGGGTAATGCCTGTCAACGCGGCACTGAGCGTATTGGCTCTAATGGGTACATAACCTATCCAGTTCCAGCCCTTGCGCAGATTAAAAGTAGTAGTCTCGGGGTTACTGCCATTACCGCTCCAGACATTGCTGTTATTTTCCGACACTTGCAACTTATAACTCTCTGTAGGGGCAATGGTGGTCAAACCGCCGGTAAGACCATAGACTGGGTCGTTAATGAGTTCGTCCTGCTGACCCACAAAACGCTCGGTGATGTCGGCGATGGGCTGAAGGAACTGCTTGGCATCTTGATTGGCAGGTTCGGAAAGGCTCGATGACACCCAGTTCCAACCCGTTTTCAGATCCATCCGCAAGTCGATATAGTCAGACAGTCGCACCTGATAAAGTTGTGAAGGTTCAGAATAGCAGACTCCGTTCGAAACAGCAACATAGTAGATGCCATCCTCCTCCGGTGTAAACTTCTGGTCTGTGGCTTCAGCGATGGGCGTACCGTCTTCACGGAACCACTGGTTACCCTTGGCTGCTGATGATACAAGCGTATGCGTTCCTTCAACGCTGACCAGCGGTATTTCCTGCTTGGGCAGTATCGTCAGGTTCAGCACAAACAGGCTGTCGCACATGTATTCGTTCTCCTTCGACGATTTATACTGTCCTGTCTCGGTGTATTCCATACCTTTGAAGAGACAGGTTTCACCATCACAGAGTGTCACGTTCAGCGTATCTACCTTCGGCCTTACCAATACCTTCTTCAAGTCCAGATTAAAGGCCTTACTAAAACTTAGACCTCCTTCGTCAGTCGTACTCAGACGGATTTGATAACAGGTATCACCAGCGCATTTGAATGGCTGCTTAGCCTGTAACTGTGTCCCAGAAACCTGAAACAGGTCGTTATGGATGGCACCGTCGCCTTCGGCGAGGGCATACGTGAAGGAACCATCCTGCTCAACATCTTCCGAGGTGAGTTCAGCAATGAAGCCACCTGTAGCGATATCGTCCTGAAAAGTGGTGTCACTAAGAACGATGTCGGTAGGCGCAAGGTTGAAATTCAGAATGACATCCGGCTCCATCTTCGCAGGTTCGCGGTTGCCGACGTTGTCAACGGCAATAGAGTACAACTTGTATTGCTTGCCTTGCTCTACGGGGAACAGCAACACGGAGTCAACCGCCACGGTGTCTGTCTCCTCGTAGATGCCCATATTATTGGCCAGATAGAGCAGCACATGCTTTACGCCCGAGCCCCCTTCGTCGTCATTTGCCGTAAACGTCAACTGATAACTGGTTGGGGTCGTCCCCCCTTGAGGGGATAAGATGGGGGTTCCTTGTACCTTGCTTTGAGGCGCTCCTGCATCGACGGTCACCCTCCAGCGGTTGGTAGGAATGGTATCGTTCGTGTCGAACACGATGTTGGCTGCAAAACTGATGGTATCGCCTGTCTGCATGTCCTCGGTAGGAGTCATCTGGAATGTCACATAGCCCTCACCCACATGGGTGGAGTCGTTCACGGGCAGTAGGCCCTTGTATACCTCCGTGGGAGCATAGCCCGTCATCGGGTCGATGGTCATGAACTTCCAGAACCCTTGTTGCCGCGTCTGATCGAGGCCACCTATCAAGTCAACGAAGAAACCCAAGGAATCACGCAGGTCAATGCGTGTCTGGTAGGCGTTAGAGGGTGTCGGCACTGTGAACGCTTGATTGGAGAAACTATAGTCGCTGATACCAAAGCCTCGCATCATGTTCTTATTCGGGAAGTTGAACCTGACATCTACCACCTGCGCTGCCGCCGTTGCAAATTCCGGGTCGTTCTCAAACATGATGGTATAGCGCAGAACATCGTTGATGCTCACCCAACGTACGGAATCATAACCCTCCGGACCAATCAGCTCGTTAGGGTCGTATGATTTTTCTTCGACAGGAGTGAGATCTCCGATAGGACATACTCCAGGAGTTTTTTGTCCAGGAGAATTTTGGTCACCTTGATTACAACTGACCTGTGCATTTGTTGTAGATAACACACAGACCAATAAGATTGCCGTTATATAATATGACTTTATCATATACATCTACAATTTATTGCGTTCTACTACCACTCTTGTATGGAGTACTACAGTCATGCTTCGTATCCGATTTAGGCTTATCTTTACTATTTAAATAGTCCTCTGCAAGTTCCTTAAACTTATCTCCCAACCATTCTTGAATTGGATCCAATATTGGTGATAACGCTTCATCCAGAAAAGGTGTTTTTATTAATGATCTTGGTATATAAATTAAGGATTCTCCAAAATATCCTACATATAATGCCTTGATTTCGTTTTCACTTCGTGCCTGCATAGCCCTATCTGCATATTTTTGGCTTAGTTCATCCGCTCCAATCATATCATTCTCCCAATCATAGGTAGCATAAACATCATCTTTAATAGGAATAAAATCAGAGCCATTACCTTTCCTTATGGATTTTCTTATTTTTTTTGCCTTACCTTTAGAAATTCTTATTCTTTTGGAAATTCTAATTTTACGATTACCGCTATTATCATACATCATCAAACTATTATTTCCCACATACGCATAATCATTCATTCCATCCACATATCTCAATGGATCCTTCTGGAGGAATCGTCCGAGGGCGGGGTGCTGGGTACGGGCGCGAAAATAGTAAGTTTGGGACTCTGCATCGTATTCACGACCAGAGAAGAGAATGTTATTGCCAATGGCAGAAGCAGCGAGAGTATTACCAGAGGCATCATAGAAGGTGGGCATGCCGAATGCATCATAGTCGATGCGCTCGGCGATATTCCCCTCATTGTCCGTGAGTGCCATCGTGGAGCCGAGATGGTTCGCGTGATAATAATACGTATTGTTGCCCCGTTTTATCTGCAAAACCTCATCGATGTCGTTGCCATATAAATAGGAGGCTGCGAGTGTGTTGCCGTTGTATTCCTCTACCATCTGGTCGCCAGCGTAAAAAAAGTTGGTGGTAACGCCAGCAAGCGTCTTGCTGATACGACGTCCCAGTGCGTCATAGCTGTAACGGGCCGTGATATCGTCCAGAGCGATGAGGCGGTTGTTGCAATCGTATGCGTATTTGTGGCTGGTCTCACGCGTCAGGTTGCCATTATCATCATACTGCGGCGTCATGTTCAGTCGTCCGCTGACAGAGGTGTAGGCATTCACGTTATTGGCCCTATACGTGGTCTGAACACCGTTCTCTAATGTCTGAACGCGATTCCCCAACAGGTCATATTGGTAGTTGTGGTCAACACTGGTTCCACGTTTGAAACTTGTCAACTGCGATATCAGGTCATAGCCATAACTTTCCGACCGTTCTCCGTTAAGTTGGTCAGTGCGCGACGTCATATTGCCTAATACATCGTAGGCCATACTAAGTTTCATCACGTCCTTGCTGGCATTAATTTGCGACAGCCAACCGTTCTCGTTATAGGCATAGTCAGTAGTGATGCCGTTGGCATAGGTCTGCCGGATCTTTTGACCTACCGTGTTATAGGTCATCGTCACCACCTCACTGCCGTTTTGTAACAGGGATGCTATCTGTCCCCGAGCGTTCAGCAACTCTGTCACCTTCATGCCACTGGGGTAGGTCAGGATGCGCTTTCCTGCTGCAACGTCGTAACTATAGCTTGTGGTTTTTCCTCCTAAAGTCTCGGAAAGCAGACGCCCGGCACTATCGTAAGTGAACTTCACCGTTGCATTGTTATTGATAGCCGACAACAGCTGTCCGGCAACATCGTATGTATAGCGGTCGCTTGTGTTATCAGCGTATGTTTGTGTGAGTAAACGTCCTAAAGCATCATAATTCATCTTGGTTTTGCGTCCGGCACGGTCGGATTCCTCCACAATGCTGCCCACCTCATCATAGACAAACTGCTCTGAAAGGCCGTTGGCGTAGCTGATAGCCGTAAGGTGGTTCAATGCGTCGTAAGTATAGGTGGTGGCGTTGCCATTGGCATCAGTAGCTTTCTTGAGATTTCCGTTGGCATCGTACTCAAACTGTGTTTTGGCATTTAGGACATCGGTTATGGAAAGTTGCTGGTTGAGCGAACTATAGGTATAGCTTGTCACTGAGCCATTGGCATCAGTCACTGACACCAGATTCGAATTGCCGTCGTAGGCATAACTCGTCGTGCTGCCTGACGGCAAAGTCTGACTCGTCATACGATTCAGCCCATCATAAGTATAAGTGATGATGCGTCCTTCACCATCGGTCACTGTCAGGACATTGCCATTCGCATCGTAGGTATATTGGGCAATGACACCCATGTTATCACTGACCAGCACCGGGAGGTCGTTCTCATCGTAGTCGATAGTCTGCACATTGCCATTAGGCATGAAAATGGCAATCAGGTTTCCTTTGGCATCGTAGTCATATGTCGTGGTCTCACCGGCAGCGTTGGTCTGTGAGTGTAGCTTGTTACGTTCATCATAGGTTTGGGTCTGTTTGCGACCCAGTGGGTCAGTGACACTGATGATATTACCCCGCCCGTCATACTCCATACGCGTCACCCCCTTCATGGCATCAGTACGCGTAAGGATGCGTCCTAAGGGGTCGTAGGTATAGGCCGTAATCTGGTTCTTGGCATTGGTCAAGCGCACCACCTGTCCCACCTTGTCACGACTCACAGATGTGGTATGCCCGATATGGTCAATGACAGCTCTCAGCCAGCCGTTCTTTTCGTAGAAGAGCGACGTAGAAAACTGTTCAGGGTCAGTGACATTCTTTAACAGTCCATAGCTGTCATAACTGTAAGTCGTAATGTTGCCTGCAGCATCCATCACCTCTGCCGTCGTACCGTCGTCATTGTAGCTGGTTGTTGTCACATTATTCAGTGCATCAGTGGCTGTCACAGCCCATCCACGATTGTTATAGGTAAAAGAGAAAGACAGTTCCTCCGGCCCGGTGAGCGAGATCAGATCACCCTTGTTATTATAGTCCAACCGATAAGTATTACCGTTACGGTCCTGGAAGGATGTCACATTATTGAACACGTCATCGTAGGTGTACCGCTCGGTATTACCTTTCGCATCGGTCATGGAGAGCATGTTGCCCCGGTCATCGTACGTATAGGTGGTGCTGTGTCCGTTGGCATCCGTCCGTTTGATAACGTTATCGTCCTCGTCGTACTCCATTTTCTGTTGGATACCGCAGCACAGTCCCACCTTCTCGATGACACGTCCAAAGTCATCCCATCGATAGTAGGAATAAAGATTCTTGGGTTGGGTATAGTCGATGAATACGGTCTTGTCACCATCGTAGCGAATGCTCTTGTCACTTACATCAGTCTTTAGACGACTCACCATGCCCACACCGTTATAGGAGATCAGCGTCTTATGACCATTGGCATCGGTAATCTCGTTGATGTGATTCTGCTTGTCGTAGCCATAGAGCGTCGTATAGCCCATGCCGTCGGTAAGCTTTACCAATCTATTCTTGGAATCATAGTTGTAGGTGTAGCTACCATCATAGAAAGAAGAAGTGGCTCGGATTAGTTGTCCGCCCTCATACGTCATATTGATGGTGTGGCCGACAGCATCCTTGATTTCCACCAGATAATCATTGTTGTTGTATTTCAACTCCGTACGGTTGCCGTGTCGGTCTTCCATCGCTGTCAGCTTGATATAGCGGTTAGCAGGCTTTTTAACGATATTGCCACCACCGCTTCTGTCTCCGTCTGCAAAAGCCAATACAGGACGCACAACCATCAGTTTTATCTTCAGTTCCGTGGTAAACTCATATTTCTCTCCCTCCTTTGTCGTAAGCACGTATTTAAGGGAATTAGGATGTGTCAGCTGGCTGAACACTCCTGGAGGCGATTGGTAGTCCTCGCCATAGCGCATATAGGTGTCTGTACGACCATCACCCTGGGTAATCATGACGTTTCCATCCTCATCCACAGTACAGCTCATCTCAAATCCTAACGAGAAGCCCAGCCCATAACCGTAATCCATATCAGTTGCAGAACTATTATAGTAGAAGCGCAGCTGCATAGGCATGGCTGAATTCTGTGTCTCCATGTCAGTCCGACCAAAGAACAATACACCATTGTAGCTGTTTACCCACAGATCATTTGGTCCAGCTATCTTCGGGTGTATGATGTTCTGGGCATTGGTATGGGCAAATAGTAGAAGACAAAATATCGTATGGATTATTCTTTTCATAATGCAAATGAGATAAACTAATTAACTAAATACAATGTCAAATGAGCGGGTGTTACTTCGGGTCTTTGTTTGAAGTAGCATCTGATTGCACTCTGCATGCCTGGAGGTATGGTGATATAACCACGACTATCCTGTTTGCCATCAGGTAAAAGATGGAGTTCATGCTGTGGTTCTTTCAACAAACCGTCCATCGTTGTAGAAAGCACGCCATCTTCGGTTGCAAAAAGGAATTCGCGAATGACGACATCTGTATTTCCACTGTTGGCATAGGTAATAGTTATAGGAACGTAATTATCCCTGCGAATCCAGTGTGGCATGTCAATCTTCACCCCTAATGCAGAACTTACCCCTGGCACTACCGTGAATCCGTTCGGTAGGGTGGCTTGTGTGCCGTCGGGTAGTTCCGACACCACATCGTAGACTCCTGTCTCAGCCCTGTTCAGGTTGAAAGTCACTCTGGTAGAGGTCTGGTCGTTATAGGTCAGCGTCTCGATAGGAATCATATCCTTATTGCGCACCAGACGGAAGTCCATGATGCTGTCGAACAATGCCCCTTGAATGTCGGTGGTAACCCATCCGTCGGTACCTCCCTCACGTATGCTTAGTCGAGTGGCGCCAAACTGCACCTCACGGGCAGAGAGATTCATGGCTATCTCGCCCATGTCAATTAATTCGGGTATGGGAATCACTACCGTCCAGTGTTTGCCGCCTTCGATCTTGCTTGTTACCCAACGGTTGTAGCCATTGGGGTCGATGTCGTTTCTCTGAGCCAGCACATAGTAGGTTCCTGGCTTGGCATTGGGTACCAGAACGCTCTGATTAGTGGTGTTCAGGTGCGACGATGCATAGTCGAACCTGGCGGTAGAGGGTACGCGCTCGTAGGCCACGTAGAGACCAGCCTGCTGGTCTAGTTCATGTCCTAAGGTGAAGCCTATCGTGGCACTCTGTCCTACATCCTCCACGGGCAGCTTGAAATAGCCCTTTTGGTAGAAGGTGGCTGGGCCGCCCCCTAACGACAGTTGTGAGAAGTTGACTCTGCACGATGATGTCTCAACACACATATTGTCATCGTAATCAGACTCGACGATAGTATGGGTGGAATTGGTACGTACGATGACATTGTAGTCACCTTCCGAGACATTAGTAACACGACCGACGGCCTCTCTGTAGAGAGACTGTCCTGGAGGTATATCGACGCTTTCTTCCACCACACCTACCATGATATCGCTCTCGTCCCATTTGTTATCGGCAGAGAGATAAATGGCATCGCGCAGGACGCCAGTGGCCGGGTAGAGGCCATTGTTGACAACAGAGTATCTGATGCCCGTTAAAGCTCCGGCCTTCACTGTCGCCGGGGCTGCGACGTGACCTACGATCAGTTGGGCGGGTCGGTCGTTGATATCTTCCACGAAGATTGACATACGTGCTGTGTTGTCGTCTCGCGAGGTCTCGATAAGTTTCTTTCCATCGTCTGCCACCGCATACAACAGATAGTAGCCGTGAGCGTTCGTAGGGATGCGCAATTTGGCTGTCAACTCATAAGAGCCGTCTTGAGCCAGTTCGCCCACGTGAACTTTACTACCAAGACAGATGTCTTTCTTTGTATCCAGCTCATAACCGGTTGACAGGTAGAATGCGTCCGACCACTTCTCCTTGTGAGTGCTGTTGTTGCCAATGTTCCTGACAAGGGCTGTCACGGTAATCGTGTCACCGCCATGCAGATGACCATCAACGTCGAGGTTCATGAGATGCAGATTGGGCAGTGGCGACTGGGTTACAGTAATAGGTGACGTGAGCCGGTTGTTGCTTCGTGACAGCTCGTTCTGCCGATGTGCAGAATCGGCTACTACCATGATGCCATAGCTTCCAACGATATCATCTTCCAATTGAATGGTAACAGACTTATTGGAACTCTTATGAGTGGCTAAAGCCTCTACCTCCACTGTCTTCAAAAGCTTCACAGGCTTTTCGCTTGCCGTCAGCCAGACATCACAGACTGTCTGAACAGCATCCCATGTACCCACATTAGCCATAGTCCATTTCACATCGAAAGGTACGGATGTCTTCACTGCTGTTGGTACCGTGAGACCGCTCAGTTCCAAGTCGGGCAAACTGCCATTGACTTGACAATATGCGGAGGCTGAAT
Organism: Prevotella sp.; assembly: GCA_017618275.1. Lineage (GTDB taxonomy): Bacteria > Bacteroidota > Bacteroidia > Bacteroidales > Bacteroidaceae > Prevotella. The sequence continues at coordinate 11,169 of JAFZUS010000075.1, read as the reverse complement.
TGTCGGTATATTTTGTCTCCTCAATCATGCCGTCGCTATTGACGATGACATGCAGATAATACTTGCCGCCACGGATGTTCCCTGGTACCTTGATGCGCATGGAGGTGTTCAACGAGCCATTATATTTCAGTAGAATATCAGACATCGAAGACAGTTGCTCGCTGACGATCTCACATGCTATTGCCGACTGACTGTTGAAGGAGGCGCTCTGCGACAGGTACACTTCCTGCTTGACTTGTACTCCTGTTGCACCTGCTCCGATGTTCTTCAACTGGTAACTGATGTCTGCCTCTTGTCCAGACGTGATGGTTGCAGAAACCGTCACATTGGCTACCACCAAATTGGGGCGACTTCCAATGGTAATGGGTGGATGAGGATTGTTGACTGCTTCTTCCTCATACTTGAAGGGCTTGACGATACCTGCCGAGATGTTGTTACCTGTCGTTGACTCCACCACACCATTAGTATTCGTTTTGACGAATACCGACATATTGCCATTGAGCTGACTGTTGTTAGGCAGGGTGATATTGGCCATCAATACTTTCTCGCTACCAGGGGCTATCGATACGGTGTTTGTAGACCGTCCTAAATAATGTGAAGTATTACCGTTGACTGGAGTGGCATAGAAAGCATCTGTCAGGGCTATGTTCTGAAGGGTTCCATTTCCAATGTTCTTCACCTTCCACCTGATGGTGGTTTGTGAGTTGTTGTACAACGTGTCGGGAGAGACCGATAGCAACTCTGCAGTCAGGTCGGCAGCAACGACCAGCGTAGCCACTGGTTCTGACCAGTTATTGCCTTCACCGTCATACTCATACACGTCATCTTCAGTGTCCGTCTTAACATATATATAATAGGTACCGGCAGTCAAATTGTTTAGCTTCACACTACGTGTTGCCGTATAGTTGTCACCATTATATTGGACGTTGCCTTTTTCATCCATTACAAAACCGCCCGTTTGCCGATGTGATTCTACGCGGGAAGCTCCAGCAGTTGAGTTACTGTTTGATACATATATACGGTCCGTCCAGCCCGTAGAGTAGGGCTTGCCGGGACCGACGTTCTTTACTTTGTATGTCACGTCGAATGGAATGCCGAGTGTCACCTGCTTGGGAACGCTGACGCTGGTAACCTTGAAATCGGGCGTGGGTGCCTGCAAACATTCAATCTTACCGCTCGTGCCGAGATTGTCGGTAGTGGCAGCACCCTCATAAACCGCATCTTTGGTGTCCACATGTACATGGAACCAAGTGTCTCCGCTCCAGACATAGGGCAACTGTGTGGAGAATGTGATGAGTTGTTCTCCGCCAGGTTGTATGTTCAGCGTGTCGTTTTTCACTGCCATCTTATAAACATCACCGGTCATATCCTCGCTATGGGACATATAGAGGGCATCCCTAACCACTGCATTGCTGACAGGAGCCTCACCCGTATTCGTTATGCGAGCAGTCACCTTGATTTTCTTAATAGAATAAAACAGTGAGGAACTGGCTAATCCAGAATCTGATATGATAAATCCTCCAGACCAGCCGTCGGGCAGACCGTTGTCGACTACGGCAACCACTTGGCTCACCCTCAGGTTGGGAAGTGGTGGCACAGCGATGTTGATGCGTTTATAGAAGAAGTTGTCGCTACGCCCCTTGCTTTCACCTGATTCCACCAACTGGTCATAACTTGCAGTGCCAGTAGCGAAGAGATAGCCATAGTCTTCCGTTTCAGGTTGATAGACTTCGGGAAGCGCATTGCCAGCAGGTGACAATTCCATCTTGTCAAAGCCATACATGTCAGAGGTAACGACAATATGGTATTTGCCATACTTACGCTCTTCCAACTCTACCTCAATGCTGTTGTCATACCATTCACCGGGCTGTAGTGCAGTCACGTTGTCTATTGTCTGTAAGAGTTTGAGGCCAGTCATATTCATGCCACCCTGAATGTCGGGTGTCAGCCACACATAGTCCTTCCAGCCGATATCGCCCGTCGGACCAGCCCCGTCGTTACGCACACGCCATGTGACAGTCATCTTCCGGCCGGCAACAGCTTCAGAGCAATCCACTGAGGTGACATGCAGGTTTGGAAGGCCGGCAACGAATATTTTACTTCCAGAAGCCGATGCCAGAACATTGTTGCCATTCTTGTTACCCATGACGGCCTGTGTCATGCTCAGCTCATATCTTACGTTGTCCTCTATGTCAGATGCCACCTGCACAGGGATTGTGAACAACACGCCCTGAATAGCGCTGATGGCTTCGTTATTGGCGGAGTAGGCTGCAAACATATATTGGTTTGCACCTATGGATTGAGCCACTAACTCATGCTTTGCCAAACGTTCTGAGGACTTCACGTTTTGAGGCAGCAGCGTTATGCCTTCGGGGACTGTCAGCGTGAACTGGAAACCTACCACATCCGTCGTGTTCTCCATGTAGACATCAAGCGTACTTGTACTCCCTGCCTCAAGCTGGACATCGCTCATATAGAGGCGGTTCGTCTGCGCTGTCGCTGTGTGTAGCGCCATTGGCAGAAGCAGAATAAGTAGAAGATATATATACTTTCTTTTTATCATGACTTATCTGGATTCAATACGTATTTTGGATTGTGTCACCTTGCCATTCCCGTATGACAGTCTTAGAATATAGGTGCCAATGGGAAGACTGTTGAGAGTGGATCTCAAGTCCGACGTAGTACCGTCTTTCAATAGGATACCTGCAATGGAATATAGTTTGAAGGAGATTGGTGCTGAACTATCCGATACGCCAGTGGTGCTATGACTGAAATCCACAATAACCTCGTTGGCATCAACATCGGACAGTTTGGCTCTCAGAATGCATGGGGTGTCTCCCTCCAGACGGCAGAGTGTTGTCTCGCCGACAGGCAACGTCCCGCCGTTGAATGAATATGCAATGAGACGGTGAGACGTCTCGGTCTGCCTCGTGTTATAAGTCAGACCTGCTGATGTGATCTCCGATAAATCAGAGATGACATCACAATCTGACAACACAATATCCAATGCGGCTACTGGTTTCGTCGTTGAAAGTTTCAACAGATTACCATCCACAAACAACCGTGCCGGAACTTTTGTTTGTCTGGACTTGAGCGGAGCATGAAGAACGATTTCAGGTTTATCGTACCATGGCTCGTTGATGAGAACATCAATCAGTCGAATAGCATCCTGAATATTGATGCTTTCGTCTGGATACAAGTTAACGGCAGCATAGTTGAACAAGCGTCCGTTCCACTTGAAGAACATATAGTTGATAGTGGCCTGAAGGTCAAGAATGTCTGTCACACCATTAAAGGTGGCATCACCTTGCGGGAACGTGAATGTCATTCGGAACGTTGTGCCAGAGGCGAGACCGCTTTCCGAAGACACGCTCAACATGTCGCCTGTCATTCCTTTGTAGACCAAGGAAGAAGAAACAGGTGAAACAGTTGTCTCGCCATTAGAGCGGTTCAGCACGAAATTACCATTAGCGGTCACACATCTGAGTTTGACATCAGTCATGTAGTTCTGGCTCTTATGGTCATAGCGAACTATCGTAGGTAACTGATCCAGGAACGTATCGTCTATCATCGTAGCCAAATCAAAATCTGTGACATCGGTGAGAACCTGGTTGCTTATGTTCAGCGAACTGATTGTAGAAGGCAATGGTGCAGAGACATCGCTAATCTGATTGTATGACACATCGAGCGATGTCAAGCCTTCTGTTGTCACAAACGGTGTCACATCACCCGTCAGGGCATTGTGGCTCAGATTCAGTGATGTGAGGGCAGGCAGATAGAGGGTCGTTGCTGCAGAAAGCGTTCCCTTCAGTCCACGCCCTTTCAGGTTGATGGCGGTAACACGACCTTCGGTATTGAAGGTGACGCCACTCCAGTTATTTTCGGTAATCAACTCCGAGGCGGTGTTCCATCGTGTACCGTTCCAGTTGCTGCCGTCGAAGTCGCTGTACAGTTGTCGCAGGACGGCGAGGTCGGCAGCATTCATGTAGAAGGGCTGGAGTGTGGCGGAGGCTGTGGAGAGCGTGCGGTTATTGTTGTCGTTGGTCTCCATGACCGCCGACGTAACATCTGTCTCAACGAACACACGCAGGTTTCCACTTTCCAGATATGGTACCTTCATTGTGAAGATTACTTCGTAACTATCGCCTACAGCCAGATTACCATCGTGTGTGGCCTCGGCAGCCTGTACAGCCTTTGCGAAGTCCTCACTGTCTATGATATAGTAGAGACGGTCTATCCATGAGCCTTCGATGGCATCACCCTCGCCTTGGTTCTTGACGATGGCCTTTATAGTAATGGTATTGCCGGCTTCTGCACCTTCGGACAGCGTAATATCCTCAACCACGAAGTCGGGCAACAGTCGTCCCTTGTAGGTCTGCGGTGTGCTGGTTAACTCGTCACAACTTCCCATGGCCGTCACTGTCCATATGTAAGTGTAGCCGCTCTTTACTGTCAACTTCAGGCTAGTTTCCGTCGTCGTGTACGAGTTATTGGACGCTGACGGTTCTTCGGCGTTATCGGTCTCTGTAATGTCCACACGGTAGCCACCCTCAACACCACCGATGGCGTTCCACCGAAGCGTCACCTCACCGGGGTCGAGGCTGCTGTCATCCTTCGGCAGGAGGCTGCTAAAGGTCTGGTTACCTACGCGCGGGTGAACATATATATAATAGAGATAGGTGCAGAGTTCGTTCCCCTCAGTGTCTGCAAGCGTCACCTGATAGGCCAGCGAGTCAGTCTTCGTGCCGCTGTTGACGATGGTCATGGCCGTCAGGTCACCAGTGCCTTCAGCAACAAAACCACTGAGCATCGTACCTTCATGTGGCTGTGCCGTCCACGTAGTTCTGACAGCGCTGCTGATAGCCGACAGGGCCACAGGTGCTGTCTCGTTGTCCGAACAAGTCTCATCCATGCGCTGACTGGCTGGGGTGAAATCGTAGACCGTGCCATTGATGGTCAGACTGACGTTCTGCCACGACGTCTGGGCAAAGAAGGCTACGACAGCGGGCAATCCCTCAGCGGTAGTGGTCACCGTGACGGTGTTTCCGCTACCCTCATTGGCGGTGAAGCCAATAGCCTTTTGGTGGCGGGTAGTGTTGTCTTTCTTTATCTGCGCAGTGATAGTGGTCAACTGTGCAATCCGCTCGTCGGTAGTAGCGTCAAGGGCATAATCGTTATTAGTAGTCGTCACCTCCAACGTGATGTCGTTACCAACGCCACGGTCAGCGAAGTCATCAAGAGCATCGGTGAAGCTCTGGTAGTTGCGGTTTTCCATAGATGTCTCCGCTGCTGCGTTCAACGTATAGTGTCCCTCAGCATCGACCATGATAACGTAGGCCACCGTGGGACTCCAACCCGTAGTACCACGATAGCGGATGAACAACGTGGCATCGCCATGAACGTCGAACGAGGGTATACCCACATCGTTGATGGTTACCATCTGACCCGGCTCTATATTGAGTGGTATACCCTGACCGTAACCAGGATCATCGTTCCAGAAATATTCGGCAGCAGAGATGGTAGGAGTTTCGCCCAAGACGCGTACGTCGCTGCACAGCGTGGGACTCCAGCCCTGCGGGCCACGATAGCGCACAAACAACTGGTGGTCGCCCGGTGTGAGGTTGTCGGTGGGTATGCCCAAGGACTCTACGCTGATGCTCTGACCCTCCGTGATGCTGATAGGCGTACCCTGACCGTAACCCGGGTCGTTGTCCCAGAAATATTCAGCCTGGCTGACGATAAGTTTAGCAGGATCAGGAGCAATGTAGATTTCACTACTTACTGTAGGTGTCCAGCCCACATTGCCGTATGCACGGATACCCAAGACATGAGTTCCGGCATCAAGTCCGTCGGTAGGCAGTTCAAGATTCTCTATAGAGACTTCCCTATTGGCAGCGAAAGCAATAGGGATGCCCTTCGAGTAGCCTGGGTCATTATCCCAGAAATATTCCACTAACTTTACTAAGATGTTGGCCTTGTCAGTAGGTACCTGCACCTCCTGAATGAGGGTGGGCCCCCAGCCGTCGTTGCCAAAGACACGCAATCCCAGTTGGTATATGCCACCGTTCAAGCCGTCGGAACTAATCTCTAAATCGGTGAGATTCACCTCCTTGTCAGGAGTGAAAGCGATGGGAATACCCAGACCATAGCCAGGGTCGTCGCCCCAGAAATATTCCAAGAGCGTAATGTTGACACCAGCCTTATTGACGGGTATTCGCACCTCTTGCAGCATGGTAGGACCCCAGCCGCAATTGCCGAATGCACGCAGTCCAAGAAGATGGATGCCTGGTGCCAGTCCGTCGGTGGGGATTTTTAGGTCGTCAAGGTTAACCTCGTCGCCCGGTGAGACATTTACAATACAGGCTTTCCCTCGTCCGGGGTCGTTGTCCCAGTAATACTCTATGCAACTGACACTGGCCTCGCTCTGTTCATGGGGTACGAGGACAGTATGCAGGAGCGTCGGGCCGTAGTACGTACCTTTGTCGTTGGTATTAATAGAGCGGACACCCATCAAATGACTGCCCACGGCCAGACCGGCCGTAGGTGCCTCGAAGGTCACGTTGCCTTCGGCATCGGCAACTGCTCCCTGCGCAACGGTGGCACGTCCCAGGCCGGGATCCTGGTCAAACCAGTACTCCAGTTGCGCCTGTGCGCTGGCACTAAATGACAAATGAGAAATGATAAACAAGAAAACTATCAACCGCATCCATCCTAGCGCCAACGCCTGTTGATGGATGTGCTGACTATTCATCTTGCATCTTGATGTTGAGTGAAACCTTTACCTTGCCGTTCTCGTCGGCTCGTGAACTGATGTTATAGCGGGTATAGTAGGGATGGCCGTATGGCAGACCACCCTTCACGTAAGGATAGAGACCGCCGAAGATGCCACAGTCAGTACCGTCAGCTCCATAATTCTTGGCAGGGCTGTCTTCGGTTAGCACATAACTCTGAACATTACCGGTATAGACGGAATCCGTGGTCAGCACATTACTGTGGTTGTATTCGGCACGCGTGTTGCTTGATATGACATTGTTGCTCAACTGGTCGGTGTCAACGTTGTTGAGCGCACGCGAGGCATTTGTCGTGTGGATGATGATGTTGTTCTGGATTAGACTTTTGCCAATATTACAAAATGTATAGCCATTATAGTTATTATAGTAATCTATGAGTAGATTGTTACGTATCGTAGCGTTATAAAGATTAGATACACACTGGGCATCATATGATCCATTAGCCAAGATAATGCTGTTTTCAATCGTCCAGAAAGCCGACTTGGTATTTTCTTTACCAGCTCCTTCAATGACGGGGGCTCCACTTGAATAGTTGCAATAGCATTGCCGGATGACTGCATTTTTACAATTGTCACCACTAGTTCTGATGCAATAGGTACGGCAACGCTCCAGAGTGACATTGTTGGCCATAATATAGACAATCTCCGTAGTCACAACACCTATTACTTTGGTATCGGCGGCTTTGATGTTAAGGCGTCCGGAGATGACCGTCTGACCGTATGGCACGCCGTTGCCCTCGTAACCGCAGCCGATGATGGTGACCTGCTTTGTGACATTCTGTGCTGCAATCAGGTTACAGCCCGGATCCATATATAGCGTATCACCCGCCACAACATCCTCGCTACTCATGGCAGCATTGATGTCAGTAAAGTCTGGTTTCTGCTTAGCATTGTTATTAATACGCCAGGAACGGGCCTGGACGGTGGTGGCGGTCAGGGCGAGAAGAGCCACTGCTAATATCATACGAATGTTTGTCTTCTTGGTTTTCATTGTCGTAAGCATTTTGATGGTTTTCTATTTTGTTATTTGTAATTATTGGCCCTGGATGGTCACTTGCTGCGAGACGCGCACTTGACCGTCAACGGCGCGGGTGCCGACGTTGCTACTGTCGAAACGGGGCATGCCCAAGGGGTAGCCTGAAAGCACGTATGGATAAATTCCTCCGTAAGGCCCACAATCGCCACCGTCGGTGGCAGCTCCCTTCGCAGGACTATCTTCTTTCAAAGTATAACGCTGTTCGTTGGTTCCTGTAAGGGCGAACACGGCTGACTCTGTGTTCGTATCTATTATTACGTTGCCCGGATAGGTAGTTTTATACGAAGCTACATGGAAAATATTATTCTTAACAATACAATCAGACGCATCATAAAGTTCTGCATTGCCAATGAATCTCGTATTAATGAAGATATTATTGATAATAGTAGCTCCAGAAACGTGTGCCACTGCTGCAGAAGCACTGGAGTAGTTAGGTCGCACATAATTGTTACGGATAGTGGGGCAATAAAGATTGATAATAGGATCGTAACCATCTGTACGAATGATGATGCAGTTCTCAATTGTCCAATTTGCTGTTGCAGTATCTGTATTACCCTTGCCACCTATCTGACCATTGGGAACATAGCATTGGCGAATGGTGGCATACTGAGCAGTTCCGCTGTAGCCGACTCCTCCAAGATAACATCTTTCCACGGTCACATTGTTGGCTGACATATATACTTTGCCAGTCATCTTCAGACCTTCCACTTTTGTGCTGGCAGCCTTCAGGTATACACTTCCGCTGACGGAGGCCTCTTGATGAGTATTGGCACCAAGAAAATACCCCGTCCCTATGATAGTCACACGTTTGGTAATGTTCTGCGTACTGGTAAGCAGACACCCCGGATCCAGATAGAGCGTGTCACCATCCTGCACCTCGCTGCTATTCATCGCCGCATTGATGTCAGTAAAGTGGGCATGGCGGTTGGCGTTGTTGTTGATACGCCACGAGGCAGCATCAGAATGGCCGCCAGCAAAGAAGAGCAAGGCAATGATAAGAATACTTGAATACTTGTGTTGATTAGCCATCATATTATAGTACTATTTCTATGGGCTTTCTTGTCCCCTAGATGCAGCCCTTATTAATTATTGGTTCTAAACGACATCAAAAGATTTGGGGACTATAAAACCTTTTTTGAGTGTCGTAACCCTCAGAGCGTGTAACCATTCTTCCATGAACGATAATCGCAAAACTCCATGAATCGCCGCAAATTTACATATTATTTTTCAAATACACAAATTATGAAAGAATTATTTGCACTAAAAGAGGATTTTGCATAAAATCCTCCTAAGGAAGAACTCGCAAAGGAGTTGCTGTATTCTTTCCTTTACCACACCTACAATTCAAGACTGTTTTTATCCAACAAAATATTGTATGGAAGAATACCATAAAACGCCAACGGGACAAAAGACTAAAAATCTCTTATCCCGTTGGTATTCAATCTATTAAACTTTCCAAAAATCTAATACTCATCCTCGTTGAAAAGGAAGTCTTCTTTTGTCGGATAGTCAGGCCATATCTCTTCGATGCTCTCGTAGACATCACCCTCATCTTCTATCTCTTGCAGGTTCTCGAGCACCTCAAGGGGTGCACCTGATCGTATTGCATAATCTATCAACTCATCCTTGGTTGCGGGCCAGGGAGCGTCTTCTAACTTAGATGCTAATTCCAGTGTCCAATACATAGTTTTTAAATCATAATAGTTATTACTTTCTCATTCCAAACCAGCTATCGCCGAATTTGCCCGCAAAAGTACACAATTATTTCTTATTTGCAAACATTTTGCCAAACAATTTCGCTTTTCCCTTCGTTAAAATTTATTATTTTCGCCAAAACGAAGAGGTAGTCACTCAATCTGTTCACGTACTGCCCCATTTCGGAGGCAATATGAGCCACTTCAGCAAGGGCTGCGATACGACGTTCAGCCCTACGGCATACTGTTCTACAGATATGGGCCTGACAAGCAGCAGGCACGCCTCCGGGCAGAATAAAGCCTTGTCGCTCTGGCAACTGACTCATCAGTTCATCAATACGACTTTCCAGTATCTCAATCTCTCCCTCAGCCAAATGGGCAGAGGGGTAGAGCGGTGTCTGACTCTGATCCGTAGCCAGATGGGTACAGACATTGAAAAGATTGTTCTGCACACGGATGACGAAATCGCGCTCAGAACCCTCCGGCATCATCGCCACAAGCATTCCCAACTGGGCACTCAGTTCATCCACAGTCCCGTAAGCCTCCAGACGGATGTCACTCTTCTTGATTCTCACGCCTCCCACCAGGCTGGTCATTCCTTTATCACCCGTACGGGTATAGACTTTCGTTATTTTCATATCTTTCTTGGCTAGAAATTAATGATATAGTTCTGCTTTTGTCGTTTCTTATCAAACAATACAATTCCGCAATAGTAGAGGTCGAAGGTGATGACTGCCCGCTCATCTGCCCTTAGTTCTTTCCAGAAGGAACGATTCCGCCAGATTCCCTCTACAATAAGCACCGTATCGTCGTACACCTTATTATATATAGAGGCCAATCGCTGACGATAGTCGCCGTCCAATGTCATACGTACCAATTCCGATGAATCCCCAAAAGTAGCTTTCTTGCATCCAGCGTGGAAATAGTTCTGATAGCCATCGCTGTCGATGACAGTTGGTTGTCGCCAATTAGCCATACGGAAATAAAGTCGTCCCAACTTCCGAGTCAACCAGTCATCTCCGTTCTCAAATGAAGCATATTGATAATACGGCCAGTGCTCATTGATGACATAGCGCACCAGCCAGTAGTCAGTAGGCGACTGGATGCCGAAGCCCCTGCAATGAGTTATCCTACGGAGCCATATCAAAGGGCACAGGAACCTATCCATTCTTCTTTTTCCAATAGATAAACACGCCTATTACGACAAGTGCCACAACTGCAATAATATCAGGCAATCCCATAAGTGTTAAGTTTTTGAAACGTTATTTGGGTACAAAGATAAGCATAATTTTCGGTTTTCAAGCGATTGCAAGAAAAAAAATACATCTAAACGGCAAAAACAAAAAAGCCCCGGAGATTTCTCTCCAGGGCTTCTGAAAAAAAGGGGGCGGCCTCCTACTCTCCCGCATTGCATTGCAGTACCATCGGCGCAGGCGGGCTTAACTTCTCTGTTCGGAATGGGAAGAGGTGGGACCCCGCTGCAATAACCACCTGATATTTCCTCAATGCACAATTCACAATGCACAATGCACAATCGCAAACACCATGAACGCACACCGTATGGGTGACTATCTCCACACAAGAACTGAAAGCTACGACATCAGTTCAAAACATAATCTACATCTGAAAGTACTGCCTATGGAAGTAAT
>JAFZUS010000012.1 GCA_017618275.1 Prevotella sp. | reverse complement strand
TGACTTGCCACTCTGCATGTACTCGATGCAGATACTGCGCTTTAAAGAGCGACTGAATTTTGTCTTTACCATTTGCTTAAATAACTTTAATAATTTAACATTTAAGGCTCTGTGGGAGTCAACATCAGTCAGGCTAAGACATGATGCCCAAGATTCCGTTGATGTTTTCCCCAAGTCGGGATTTCATGCCAGCAAAACGGAAGTTAATTTTTCGGGGTCGGCGCTCGACCCCTTGGGGGCGCTTGCTACCATCGGGACGCAAGAATTTTATGTCCAAGAATCCGTTTGCGATTTTCCGAGGTCGGCGCTCGACCCCTTGGGGGCGCTTGCTATCATCGGGACCAAGGATTTCGTGTCTGAGATCCGGCTGAGACTTTTCCGAGGGCAGTTTTTTGTGACTCAGATTCAGGGGAAGGTTTTCCGCAGATTCTGGACAGCATCAGTATCTTTGAGCAGGTCCCATTTGCGCTGGTACTCCTCTTCCTTCTCACGCATGGCCTTCTGGTGTTTCTTGCGACGGGAGCGCTTTTCTATGGCCTTGCCGACGGTCTTTTCGAAGAGCCAGCCCGCTATGGCCAGCACATCGGGACCTGCAGGAATGGCCTGGGGCAGTTTGTCGCGCTCTATCTGCTGGGGCGAGGGCTTCAGGATATTCTTCATCCTCTCGTCGAAACGCCTGCGCCCCCAGATGATGACCTCGCCCAAAGCATTCGAGACGGGCAGCAGCCAGACGGTGTCGCCATGAAGTTCTGACGGCAGGAGGTAACGCTGTTCGAAATGGGGATGGCGGAAATTGAGACGGCTGAAACTGTCGGGCAACATGAAGGTACCGTCCCAGGCAGTCAACAGGTCCACCCCCTCAGGCGTATATATCTGCACATCGCGCACAGGCACTTTCAAATCTGCATCCATCACAACCACCCTGCGCTGGACTGTCTCGGAGGCCAGCCCCATAACCAAGGGAAATATGAATGCAAGTATCTGTTTCATTCTCGGGTGCAAAAATACTGCTTTTGTGAAAGAAATAGGGCCATACAAACCTTATAATATCTTACCGATATATAAATTAATGCAAGATTAATTCTTTTTCAATTAAAATATTAAAAAAAAGCGCCAAAACTCAAATAAATTTGGTTTTTCGCTCATTTATTCGTACCTTTGCACCCTCATTTAACAGTATATATATAATAAGGTATAGAAGAAAGAGATGATTACATTAACAAACTTAGCCATTCAGTTCGGCAAAAAGACGCTCTACAAGGACGTGAACCTGAAGTTTACGAGCGGTAACATCTACGGCATCATCGGTGCCAACGGTGCGGGTAAGTCTACCCTACTCCGCGCCATCAGCGGCGAACTGGAACCCAACAAGGGAACCATCGAGATGCTGCCAGGCGAGCGTATGAGCGTGCTGGAACAGGACCACTTCAAATACGATGAGTTTACGGTGATGGACACCGTACTGATGGGCCACAAGCCGATGTGGGACAATATGAAGGAGCGCGAGGCACTCTACAGCAAACCGGAGATGACGGAGGACGACGGCAACCGAGCCGCAGAACTGGAGATGGCCTTTGCCGAGATGAACGGCTACGAGGCTGAGAGCGAGGCCGCCCAACTGTTGCAGAACCTCGGCGTGAGCGAAGCCCAGCACTACAAACAGATGGCTGAGATATCAAACAACGAGAAGGTGCGCGTGATGCTGGCCAAGGCACTGTTCGGACATCCCGACAACCTGTTGCTTGACGAGCCCACCAACGACCTCGACCTCGACACCGTGCAGTGGCTGGAGGAATACCTGTCGAACCTGGAGCAGTGCGTACTCGTGGTCTCTCACGACCGACACTTCCTCGATGCTGTCTCGACACAAACGGTGGATATCGACTTCGGCAAGGTGACGCTCTTCTCAGGTAACTACTCATTCTGGTACGAATCGAGTCAGTTGGCCTTGCGTCAGGCACAGAACCAGAAATTGAAGGCAGAGGAGAAGCGCAAGCAGTTGGAGGAGTTCATCCGCCGCTTCAGCGCCAACGTAGCCAAGTCGAAGCAGACCACCTCACGCAAAAAAATGCTGGAGAAACTCAATGTGGAGGAGATCACACCCTCGACACGCAAATATCCGGGCATCATCTTCTCGATGGAGCGTGAGCCTGGCACGCAGATACTGGAAGTGGAAGGCCTGAAGGCTGTGGATCCAGACGGAACGGTGCTCTTCGACAACGTGAACTTCACGATAGAGAAAGGACAGAAGACCGTGTTCCTGAGCCATAACCCAAAGGCAATGACTGCCCTCTTCGAAATCATCAATGGCAATCGCGAGGCTGATGCCGGCACCTATAAATGGGGCGTCACCATCACAACGGCCTATCTCCCACTCGACAATACGGAGTTCTTCCAGAGCGAGATGAACCTCGTAGATTGGCTCTCGCAATGGGGACCCGGCAATGAGGTGACGATGAAGTCGTATCTGGGTCGTATGCTCTTCAAGGAGGAGGATGTACTGAAGCACGTGAATGTGCTCTCAGGTGGTGAGAAGATGCGCTGCATGATTGCACGTATGCAGTTGAAGAACGCCAACTGCCTCATCTTGGACACACCGACGAACCACCTCGACCTGGAGTCGATTCAGGCCTTCAACAACAACCTGATACAGTTTAAGGGAAATATCATCTTCGCCTCGCACGACCATGAGTTCATCAACACGGTGGCCGACCGCATCATCGAACTCACGCCGAAGGGTACCATCGACAAGTTGATGACCTATGATGACTATATCTACGACGAGGCCATCAAGGAACAAAAAGCAAAGATGTACGCCTGAGAAGTGAAAAGTGGCATAATATTTGCTGATTTCCCTGTAGAACTTTAAACAACGCTATTATGACAGAAAAAGATATAAAGATCGAAGACGAGGAGACTTTGGAAGAGACTCCCGTAGATGAGACTGACAAAGAGGCAGAAGAACCCGGTACATCCGAAGCCCCCGAAGAGTCCACAGAGGAATCCGAAGAACAAGACCCTCTGGAGAAAGCCCAGCAGGAGGCTGCAGAACTGAAGGACAAGTGGCTCCGCTCTGTAGCAGAGTTTGAGAACTACCGCAAGCGCACCCTCAAGGAGCGTGCCGAACTGATCCTGAACGGCGGAGAGAAGTTTATCACGGCCATCCTGCCCGTGCTCGACGATATGGAACGGGCCATCGCCAATGGCGAGAAAACCGACGACCCCGAAGTGCTGCGCGAGGGCATGACACTGATCTACCAGAAATTCATGAAGACCCTCGAAGGCCAGGGCGTCAAGAAGATTGAGACCGAGGATGCCGACTTCGATACGGACTTACACGAGGCTGTGGCAATGGTGCCAGGCATGGGCGACGACAAGAAGGGCAAGGTCATCGACTGCCTGCAGCAGGGATACAAACTGAACGACAAAGTAATCCGCCACGCAAAAGTGGCAGTAGGACAATAATAATGCATAATTCATAATGCATAATGCATAATAATAATGGCACAAAAAAGAGACTACTACGAGGTACTGGGGGTCGAGAAGACCGCCTCAGAAGACGAGATCAAGAAGGCCTATCGTAAGATAGCCATCAAATACCACCCGGATCGCAACCCCGGCGACAAGGAGGCCGAGGAGAAATTCAAGGAGGCTGCAGAGGCCTATAACGTGCTGCACGACCCGAAGACGCGTCAGCAGTACGACCAGTTCGGCTTCAACGGGCCAGGCATGGGCGGCTTTGACTTCAGCGGATTTGGCGGTGCCTCGATGAATATGGACGACATCTTCTCGATGTTCGGCGACATCTTCGGAGGACACGGATTCGGAGGATTCGGAGGCGGTGCCCGTCGTCCACAACAGCACCGTGGCAGCGACCTGCGTCTGAGAATGAAACTATCGTTGGAGGAGATCAACAAGGGAGTCACCAAGAAATTCAAGGTGCGCAAGGATATCCCTTGCCCCTATTGTAGCGGTAGCGGTGCAGAGGCAGGCAGCGGCAAGGAACAGTGTCCCACCTGTCACGGACAGGGTTTCATCACCCACACCACCCAGAGCATCTTCGGCATGATGCAGCAGCAGAGTGTCTGTCCCACCTGTAGCGGTGAGGGACAGGTGATCAAGAACAAGTGTAAGCACTGTGGCGGCACCGGTATTGAGAAAGGCGAGGAAGTGGTGGAGATCAAAATCCCCGCTGGTGTGGCAGAAGGTATGGTGGTGAACGTGCCAGGCAAAGGCAACGCCGGTAAACACAACGGTATCAGTGGCGACATACAGGTGTATATCGAGGAAGAGGAAAACGACACCTTCATCCGCGACGGCAACGACCTGATATACAATCTGTTGCTTGACTTCCCGACAGCAGCCCTCGGTGGTGAAGTGGAGATTCCGACCATCGACGGTACCCGACTGAAGGTGAAGTTAGACAACGGTACGCAGCCGGGTAAGACCCTGCGCCTTCGTGGCAAAGGACTGCCCGCCGTACAGGGCTATGGATCTGGCAAGGGCGATCTGGTGGTGAACATCAGCGTCTACGTGCCAAAGACTTTGAGCCGTGAAGAAAAAGAGGCTGTGGAGCGCTTCAAGCAGAGCGACAACTTCAAGGGCGACAAGCAGACACGCGACTCTATATTCCAACGATTCAAGAATTATTTCAACTAATATATTATAAGGTATGACCTACAGCGAAACCTGCAAATATCTGTTCAACCAAGTTCCTATGTTCGAGAACTTGGGCATGTCGGGCTACAAGGAGGGACTCGACAACAGCCTGAGGCTTGACGAGCACTACGGTCATCCGCACCGCAACTTCCTGACGATACACGTTGCAGGCACAAACGGCAAAGGATCCTGTTCACACACACTGGCAGCCATCCTGCAAAAATGCGGTTATAAGGTAGGTCTATACACATCCCCCCATCTGGTGGACTTCGACGAGCGCATCCGTATCAACGGCCACCCTATCGATCATGAATATGTGGCGGACTTCGTGCAGAACGGAAGATCGTTCTTCGAGCCGCTAACCCCATCATTCTTCGAGGTGACAACGGCAATGGCGTTTAAGTATTTCAGCGACAAACGGGTAGATATCGCCGTTATCGAAGTCGGACTCGGAGGACGTCTCGACTGTACGAACATCATCACCCCTATCCTGTCGGTGATTACCAATATCAGTTACGACCACATGCAGCAACTCGGCAACTCGCTGGAACAGATTGCGATGGAGAAGGCTGGTATCATCAAGAAGGATGTACCAGTGGTCATCGGTGAGACAATACCCGAGACAAGAGGCATCTTCGAGGCTGTGGCAAGAGAGACAAAAGCACCCATCATCTTTGCTGAAGACCACCCAGAGGTAACAAGTGCCCAACCGATGGACAACGGTATACTATACCAAACCGCACACTACGGCAACATACAGGGTGAACTCATGGGCATCTATCAAGAAAAGAACGCCAATACCATTCTGACAGCCGTCAGGCAATTGGAAGAGATGGGCTATATGTACCGTTTCAGCGACACATCCAAGTCGGAAGTGAAGGGAAAGGAAGTGGCAGAAGGTTTCATGAACGTCTGTGAAACAACTGGATTAAGGGGCAGATGGCAGGTATTGTCGGAAAAACCGCTCGTCGTCTGCGATACAGGCCATAACGTAGGCGGTTGGCAATATCTCAGCCAACAAATCGCACAGGTCAAATGCAAGAAGAAGCATATCGTCTTCGGTATGGTGGATGACAAGGACATAGAAGGCATCATCGACCTGTTACCACAGAATGCCACCTATTACTTTACAAAGTCGGACAACAAGCGTGCCGTATCGGAAACCGTCATGAAGATCATCGCCGAGCAGCACGGGCTGACAGGAGAGAGTTATCCTACCGTCATAGAGGCCTATCACGCTGCGATGAAGGCGGCTGAAACAGACGACTTTGTGTTCATTGGAGGTAGCACTTATGTGGTTGCAGACCTGCTCAAAAACGGCATTTAGCGTTTTTTAATACATCATTCAGCATTTTTTCGTTGTTTCTTTCGTCTGTTTGGATTTTTTTCTGTTACTTTGCAGACAGATAGTTTTGTAACTAAAAACATATCAATTATGGCTAATACAACAGAAACAGCGAATCTGTGTGGTCTGAAGCGGGAGAACTTCCAGGCCACAATCAACGGTAAGAAAACCGATCTGTACATCCTCAGGAACCGTAAGGGTTACGAAGTGGCAATTTCCAATTATGGTGGCGCAATCTGTGCCATTATGGTGCCAGACAAGGATGGCAAAGTAGCAAACGTAATTCAGGGACATGACAGCATCAAGCAACTCATGAGCGGTAAGGAACCCTTCTTGTCGACACTGATCGGCCGTTGGGGCAACCGTATCTGCAAGGGTCAGTTCACCCTGAACGGCAAAGAGTACCAGTTGGCGCTCAACGATGGTCCGAACCATCTGCACGGCGGTCCTACCGGTTTCCACGCCAAAGTATGGGATGCCCGTCAGATGGGTCCGCGCTCACTGGCGCTGCACCGTATCTCATCCTATGGTGAGGAAGGCTTTACAGGCGAACTGGACGTGACGGTGGAATTCACCTTCACTGACCTGAACGAACTGGTGATCGAATATCTGGCAACCACAAACAAGAAGACCATCGTGAACCTGACACATCACGCTTTCTTCTCACTGGCTGGCACGGCAGACCCCACTCCAGACATCCTGGATCAGATCTGCGAGATCAATGCAGACTTCTATCTGCCCACCGATGCTACCGCTATTCCTACAGGTGAGATCCTGAAAGTGGAAGGTACACCGTTCGATTTCCGCAAGCCCAAACCCTTCGGACAGGACATTGAGGCCGACCACGAGCAGATCAAGTTCGGCAAGGGCTTCGACCACAACTACGTGTTGAACAAGCGCGAAGAGGGCGAACTGAGTTTTGCTGCCAAGGTGACGGAACCAAAGAGCGGACGTACGATGGAGGTGTTCACCACCGAACCAGGTATGCAACTTTACACTGCCAACTATGCAACGGGCTATAAGGGTGCCAACGGCTGCACGTTCCCGTTCCGTTCGGCTGTCTGCTTCGAGGCTCAGCACTTCCCTGACACGCCAAACCGTCCGTACTTCCCCAGTGTGGTACTGAAACCAGGCGAGCGTTACAAGCAGAAGACAATCTACCGCTTCGGTGTCGTAGAATAAGATTGACAAACAGACTAACTTACACATTTAGACAATATGAGTCAAGAGAAGAATAATAGCAAGTTGATTGCCATTATCACCATGTGCTTCATCTTTGCGATGATCAGTTTTGTGACAAACATGGGTGCGCCCTTTGGCAACATCTGGGGATTCGAGTATCCTTTCGCCAAGGCCTGGGGTAATCTGATGAACTTTGCCGCTTACCTGTTTATGGGTATTCCTGCAGGAAAGATGCTTATCAAGTACGGTTATAAGAAGACGGCCCTGACGGCCCTGATTGTAGGTATCGTGGGATTGGTGTTCCAGTATCTCTCAAGCCTTGTAGGTGCCAGTACATACGTCTTTACCTATGACAGCATACCTGTGGCCCTCAACCTGATCATCTATCTGTTGGGTGCCTTCATCTGCGGTTTCTGCGTCTGCATGCTGAACACCGTGGTGAACCCGATGCTGAACCTGCTTGGAGGCGGTGGCAACAAGGGTAACCAGTTGATCCAGATTGGCGGTACCATGAACTCTCTTACTGGCACACTGACTCCGTTGCTGGCAGGTATCCTGGTGGGCACCGTGACGAAAGACACCAGTATGAGCGATGTGGCACCACTGCTGTTTATCGGTATGGCAGTCTTTGCTATCTCGTTTGTCATTATCAGCCGTGTAGACATACCTGAGCCCACACTCGGCAAGGTACAGCCCAAGTATGAGCGCAGTCCGCTGGCTTTCCGCCACTGTGTACTCGGTGTGATCGCCATCTTCTTCTACGTAGGTATCGAAATCGGTATCCCCATGGAGTTGAACTTCTATGTAACCGACCTCGGTTTTGAAGGGGCTGCTGCCGTCGGTGGTACGCTGGCTGCTGCCTACTGGCTCTTGATGATGATCGGACGTGCCTGCTCCAGCGCCATCTCTGGTAAAGTCTCCACAAAGTTACAGTTGTCTACGGTTAGTGCCATTGCCATCGCATTGCTGGTTATCGCCATCTTCATGCCTGAAAGTGTCACTATTTCCTTCAACGGTCACGATGTGCCCGCCAAGAGTTTTATCATCCCCGCTTGCGGTCTCTGCACCTCTATCATGTGGGGCGGTATCTTTAACCTCTCTGTCGAGGGACTTGGCAAATATACGGAGGCGGCTTCGGGCATCTTCATGACGATGGTCGTCGGTGGTGGTATCATGCCACTCATCCAGGAGGCTATTGCCAAGTCGGTTGGTCCAATCCTCAGTTACTGGCTGGTCATTGCCATGCTGGCATATATCCTATTCTATGCCCTCGTTGGCTGCAAGAATGTCAATACAGACATACCGGTAGATTAATCATAAACTAGTAAATCAGAAATCAATATGATGGACATTGAATTTGTAAGAAGCCGTTTCATCAAGCACTTTGATGGAAAGACCGGCAATGTATATGCCTCTCCCGGACGTATCAACCTGATAGGTGAACATACCGACTATAATGGCGGTTTCGTATTCCCTGGAGCAGTGGATAAAGGTATCATGGCAGAGATGCGCGCCAACGGCACAGAAGACACGGTGATGGCTTATGCCATCGACCTGAAGGATCGTGTAGACTTCAAGTTGAGTGACCCTAACGGACCACGTGCAAGTTGGTCTCGCTACATCTATGGTATCGCTCTTGAAATGAAGAAGTTGGGTGTTCCTGTTAAAGGTTTCAATATCGCCTTCGCAGGTGATGTTCCCCTCGGTGCTGGCATGTCTTCAAGTGCTGCTATGGAGAGTTGTATCGCCTTCGGTCTGAACGACATCTTTGGTGACAATAAAGTCTCTCAATGGGATATGGCTCTGGCTGGTCAGGCTACGGAACACAACTACTGTGGCGTGAACTGTGGTATCATGGATCAGTTCGCCTCTGTCTTTGGCAAGGCTGGCTGTCTGATGCGCCTCGACTGTCGCAGTCGTGAGTTCGAGTACTTCCCCTTCAAACCCGATGGCTACCGCCTCGTACTCCTCGACTCTGTGGTGAAGCACCAGTTGGCTGGCTCGCCCTATAACGACCGTCGTAACTCGTGCGAGAATGTGGTGAAACACATCCAGGCCAAGCATCCGGAGGGTAAGTTCGAGACCCTGCGCGACTGCACCTGGGAGCAGTTAGAGGAAGTGAAGGAAGAAGTAGGTGCTGAGGATTACAAGCGCGCCAAGTTCGTACTCGGTGAGAAAGACCGTGTACTGGGTGTCTGCGAAGCCCTCAATGAAGGCGACTACGAGAAGGTGGGTGAGTTGATGTACAAGACCCACGAGGGACTCTCGAAGGACTATGAAGTATCCTGTGAGGAACTCGACTTCCTGAACGATATCGCCAAGGAGTGTGGCGTGACGGGTTCACGTATCATGGGTGGCGGCTTCGGTGGCTGCACCATCAATCTTGTACGCAACGACCTCTACAAAGCATTCATCGAAGAAGCCAAGAAGAGATTCAAGGAGAAATACGGACATGAACCGAAAGTCTATGATGTCGTGATAGGCGACGGCTCCCGTAAACTCTGCTAATAGACACTTCTGAGCACACATTTTGTGTTAGCAAAGGTTAAAAACTAGCGGTAAGGTGTAAAAATAACACTTTACCGCTAAATTTTATGCCTTTTCGCTTTGTCGTTTCAAATATAAGTCGTAAATTTACACCCAAAATTAATACTCTAACATTTAAACAACTTAAAACGTATGAAAATGAAAGTACTTAAAAGTAGTTTTCTGAGCCTCGGTGTAGTAGCACTGATGCTCTCATGTGCAAATGGAGGCCAACAGGCTCCACAGTTAACGTTATCAGGTCTTGATCCTGCTAAGTTCGACACCACCATCCAGAGCAAACCCGTGAAACTCTTCACCCTGAAGAACAATAACGGTATGGAAGTCTGTATCACCAACTATGGTGGACGCGTGGTTTCTCTCATGGTTCCCGACAAGGATGGTAATCCCACTGACGTTGTTCTCGGCTTTGACAACATCGCCCAGTATGCCGATACCCTGAACTCTCCTACCGACTACGGTTCCAGTGTAGGCCGCTATGCCAACCGTATCAAGAACGGTAAGTTCACCCTCAACGGCACAGAGTATGCCCTCAAGCAGAACGACGGTCCTAACTGTCTGCACGGTGGTGGCACCACAGGTTGGATGAACCAGGTTTACGACGCAGAGCAGGTGGGTGATTCTATCCTGAAACTGACGATTGTCGCTGCTGACGGAGAGAACGGCTTCCCAGGCAAAGTGATGGCTACAACAACCTATAAGGTGACTTCTGACAACATCCTCGACATCACTTGGGAGGCTGAGACAGACAAACCGACCATCATCAATCAGACCAACCACAACTATTACAATCTGAGCGGTGACTTCACACAGCCCGGCTATGATATGGTGCTCTATGTGAATGCCGACAACTTCACCCCCAGCGACACACTCTACATCCCAACGGGTGAGATCAAGTCGGTTGAGGGCACACCTATGGACTTCCGTACACCTCATGCCATTGGCGATAGCATCAAGTCGCAGTTCGACCAGATTCAGAATGCTGGCGGTTACGACCATAACTGGTGCCTGAACACCTTCAAGGACAACAAGGGTGACGACACTGAGGTCTGCGCCAGTCTCTACAGCCCCAAGACAGGTATCTTCATGGAGATGTTTACCAACGAACCTGGTGTACAGGTGTACAGCGGTAATTTCCAAGGTGTTGGCAACGAACTGAACATCCAGCACAAGCACGGCCCATATCCGCAGCACGTCAGCGTATGTCTTGAGAGCCAGAAGTATCCTGATTCTCCCAACAAGCCTAACTGGGTACAGCCGACACTGAATCCTGGCGAGAAGTATTACAGCCACGCTGCCTATAAGTTCTCAGTGAAATAGTAATCTATTGTAAATTATCAATTAAACAAATATTATGGAATTATTAGACTGGATTGTCATTGGCGTCTTCTGCTGTGCGCTGATTGGTATTGTGGTTTGGGTTGTCAATCAGAAGAACGATAACTCCGCAGATTATTTCTTGGGTGGTAAGGATGCAACGTGGATTGCCATCGGTGCATCAATCTTTGCATCAAACATTGGCTCCGAGCACCTGATTGGTCTCGCAGGAGCCGGTGCTTCCTCTGGTATGGCTATGGCCCACTGGGAGATCCAGGGATGGATGATCCTGATTCTGGGTTGGGTGTTTGTACCCTTCTATACACGCAGTATGGTGTACACCATGCCCGAGTTCCTCGAGCGCCGCTACAACACGCAGAGCCGCACGATTCTCTCTGTTATCTCACTGATTTCATACGTGCTGACCAAGGTGGCTGTAACGGTATATGCCGGTGGTCTCGTGTTCCAACAGGTCTTTGGTATCGAGGAACTCTGGGGCATCGACTTCTTCTGGATTGCCGCTATCGGACTGGTGGTCATCACTGCCCTCTACACGATCTTCGGTGGTATGAAATCCGTGCTTTACACCTCTGTGCTGCAGACTCCTATCCTACTCTTGGGTTCGCTGATTATCCTCGTCTTAGGTATGAAGGCCCTCGGCAGTTGGGACCAGATGCTCCAACTCTGCGACGTGAAGCCTAACTACGAAGGTGCCACAGGTACGATGATTCACCTGATGCGTTCAAATAGCGACCCGCAGTATCCTTGGTTGGGTGCTCTGATCGGTTCTGCTGTCATCGGTTTCTGGTACTGGTGTACCGACCAGTATATCGTTCAGCGTGTGCTCTCTGGTAAAGATGAGAAGGAAGCCCGTCGTGGTACCATCTTCGGTGCTTATCTGAAGTTGTTGCCCGTATTCCTGTTCCTCATCCCTGGTATGATTGCTTTCGCTCTGCATCAGAAGTATGCTGGCGACGGTGGTTTCCTGCCCCTGCTCGCTGATGGTACGCCAAATGCCGATGCCGCCTTCCCCACCCTCGTGGCTAAGATTCTGCCTGCTGGTGTGAAAGGTCTTGTGGTCTGCGGTATCCTCGCTGCCCTGATGTCATCGCTGGCTTCACTGTTCAACTCTTCTGCTATGCTCTTCACCATCGACTTCTGGAAGCGCCTGAAGCCCGACACATCTGAGAAGAGCCTCGTTCGCATCGGTCAGATTGCTACTGTTGTGATTGTGATCCTCGGTATCCTGTGGATTCCCATCATGCGTTCGGTAGGTAACGTGCTCTATAACTACCTGCAGGATGTACAGAGTGTGCTGGCTCCTGGTATCGCTGCCGCCTTCCTCCTGGGAATATGCTGGAAGCGTGCATCTGCCAAGGGTGGTATGTGGGGCTTGCTCTCAGGTATCATCATTGGTCTGACCCGTCTGGGCGCCAAGGTGTACTACAGCAACGCCACAGACGCTACAGACAACTGGTTCAAGGCCGTGTTCTACGACTTCAACTGGCTGTTCTTCTGCGGTGTGATGCTTATTGTCTGCTGCCTGATCGTTATCATCGTCTCACTCTGCACAGAGGCTCCCTCCGAGAAGAAAATACAAGGTCTTGTATTCGGCACCAGCACACCAGAGCAGATTGAGGCTACCCGCAACAGTTGGAACCACTGGGATATCATCCACACGGTCATCATCCTGACCATTACTGTTGCATTCTACATTTATTTCTGGTAACCGACAGGAGATATGACCACTTTCTATGGTGAGCATTCAAAAGTCTGGGTGTCAGTAGACTGCATCATCTTCGGCTTCGACGAAGGCAAGTTGCGCATACTGATTGGAAAGCGCCAGATGGATCCCGGACGCGGCGAATGGAGTCTCTACGGAGGCTTCGTTCGCAGCGACGAGAACATCGACGAGTCAGCCAACCGTGTGCTCTACGACCTAACCGGACTCAGAAACCTCTATATGCGCCAGGTAGGGGCCTTCGGCAGCGTGGATCGTGACCCTGGTGAACGGGTCATCTCCATTGCCTACTATGCGCTTATCAACGTGAATGACTACGATGACCATCTGCGTAAGGAGCACGGTGTGGAATGGGTCAATATCGACGATATTCCCCGACTCTATTCCGACCATAACGAGATGGTGCGTAAGGCACTGAAACTCATGCGTCAGAAGATTTCCTCCGAGCCCATCGGATTCCGGCTTTTACCCAGCCTCTTCACGCTGACACAGTTACAGCGGCTGTACGAAGCCATCCAAGGAGAGGAACTGGACAAGCGAAACTTCCGCAAACGCATCAAGGAGATGGATTTCATCGAAAAGACAGAATTAATTGACAAGACCGGATCGAAGCGAGGTGCTGCGCTCTATCGTTTCAACAAACGCATGTACAACGAAGATCCTAACTTCAAATTATAGATTATGTTAGAAGAACTGAAAGAAAAAGTATTCAAGGCCAATCTTGATCTGGTAAAGCACAACCTAGTCATCTTCACATGGGGTAATGTGTCTGGCATCGACCGTGAACACGGACTGGTAGTCATCAAGCCATCAGGTGTGGATTACGATGTGATGAAAGCATCAGACATGGTGGTGGTTGACCTCGAGACTGGTGAGGTGGTTGATGGCGAACTGAATCCGTCATCCGACACACCAACACACCTTGTATTATATAAGGCATTCCCCAACATCCAGGGTGTGGTTCACACCCACTCCACTTATGCAACGGCATTTGCCCAGGCAGGCAAGGACATCCCCAACATCGGAACAACCCATGCCGACTACTTCTACAAGGATATCCCCTGTACCCGCGACATGACCAAGGAAGAGGTGGAAGGTCAGTATGAACTTGAAACGGGTAACGTGATTGTGGATGAAATCCTGAATATCCGCAAGATCAACCCCGACCATACGCCTGCTGTGCTGGTGAAAAACCACGGTCCTTTCTCGTGGGGTACCTCTCCCGCCAATGCCGTATATAATGCCAAGGTCATGGAGGAGTGTGCCAAGATGGCCTTCATCTCCCTCACGGTCAACCCGCAGACGACGATGAATCCCCTCCTCGTTGAGAAGCACTACAACCGCAAGCACGGTCCTAATGCGTACTACGGACAGAAGAAAAAGTAAACAAAAAAGAGAACAACAATGAAAGCATTTGAAAATTTAGAGATTTGGTGGGTGACTGGCGCACAATTGCTCTATGGCGGTGATGCCGTCGTGGCTGTGGATGGTCACTCAAAGGAGATGGTTGAAGGACTCAACAAGTCTGGTAACATCCCCGTGAAGATAGTATACAAAGGCACAGCCAATAGTTCGAAGGAAGTCGAGCTGGTGATGCTGGCTGCCAACAACGACGAGAAGTGCGTAGGTATCATCACCTGGATGCACACCTTCTCGCCAGCCAAGATGTGGATCAAGGGTCTGCAGGCTCTGCAGAAGCCCCTGCTACACTTCCACACACAGTACAACGCTGAGATCCCCTGGGACTCAATCGACATGGACTTCATGAACCTGAACCAGAGTGCTCACGGTGACATTGAGTTCGGACACATCTGCACCCGTATGCGTGTGGCCCGTAAGGTGGTCTGCGGCTATTGGAAGGACGAGAAGGCTCAGAAGCAGATTGCCGTTTGGGCTCGCGTAGCAGCCGGTGTGGCTGATGCCAAGCAGGTGCGCTGTCTGATGTTCGGTATGAACATGAACAACGTAGCAGTAACTGACGGCGACCGTGTGGAGTTCGAGCAGCGTCTCGGCTATCATGTTGACTACTACCCCGTCTCTTCACTAATGGAGTATTTCAAGAAAGTCACCGACAAGGAGGCCGATGAACTCGTAGAAGAGTACAAGAAACTATACACCATCAAGATCGACGAGAGTGGCGAAGAGGTTTACTGGGAGAAAGTGAAGAACTCAGCCAAGGCTGAGATCGCTCTGCGCCGCGTGCTGAAGGACGAGGGCGCAACTGCCTTCACCACCAACTTCGACGACCTGGGTGATGCCGACATCGACGCTCCCGACTTCTGTGGCTTCGACCAGATTCCTGGCCTCGCTTCACAGCGTCTGATGGAAGAGGGGTACGGTTTCGGTGCTGAGGGCGACTGGAAGACCGCCTGTCTGTATCGCACCCTCTGGGTTATCCAGCAGGGTATGCCTACTGGTTGCTCATTCCTCGAGGACTACACTCTGAACTTCGCTGGCGACCGCAGCTCTTGTCTGCAGAGCCACATGCTCGAGATCTGTCCGCTGATCGCTTCCGATAAGCCCAAACTCGAAGTTCACTTCCTGGGTATTGGTATCCGCAAGCAGCAGACCGCCCGTCTCGTCTTCACCTCGAAGACCGGTCGTGGCATCAAGGCTACTGTCGTAGACCTGGGTAACCGCTTCCGCCTGATTTCTCAGGAGGTGGAGTGCATTGAGCCGAAGCCCATGCCGAAACTCCCTGTGGCATCGGCCCTCTGGGTACCACAGCCCACATTCGAGATTGGCGCTGGTGCCTGGATCCTCGCAGGTGGTACCCACCACAGCGCTTTCTCCTACGACATCACCGAGGAGTACTGGGAAGACTTCGCTGAGATGGTCGGTATCGAGTACGTCAAGATCAACAAGCAGACGAACACCTACGACTTCAAGCAGACCCTCCGCAACAACGAGATGTACTACATGTTGAACAAAGCCCTCAAATAATTATGACTGCAAAACAGACAATCGAAGCAGGTAAAGCCATACTCGGTATCGAGTTTGGCTCTACCCGCATTAAGGCTGTCCTCATCGACGAGGACAATAAACCCATTGCCCAAGGCTCACACGAGTGGGAGAACCAACTCGTCGACGGCCTGTGGACCTATTCCATCGAGGAGATCTGGTACGGTCTCCAGGCCTGCTACGCTCATCTCCGCAAGGATGTGCAACAGCAGTACGACTGCGAGATCGAGAGCCTCGCCGCCATCGGCTTCTCTGCCATGATGCACGGTTATATGGCCTTCAACGAGAAACAGGAGATCCTGGTGCCCTTCCGCACATGGCGTAACACCAATACGGGCAAGGCTGCTGCAGAACTCTCCGAACTCTTCAACTACAATATCCCCTTGCGCTGGAGCATCTCACACCTCTATCAGTGCATCCTCGAGGACAACGCGCACGTGAAGGATATCAAATACCTCACCACCCTCGCTGGCTATGTTCACTGGCAGGTGACAGGTGAGTTCGTCCTCGGCGTAGGCGATGCCTCGGGTATGATTCCAGTGGATCCCGCCACGAAGACCTACGATGCAGAGATGGTGAAGAAGTTTGACGAACTCATCGCACCGAAGGGCTATTCATGGAAGTTGCTCGACATCCTGCCCAAGAGCCTGAATGCTGGCGAGAGCGCAGGTGTGCTGACAACAGAGGGAGCCAAGAGACTCGATGTCAGCGGTCATCTGAAAGCCGGCATTCCCGTTTGTCCGCCAGAGGGCGACGCAGGCACTGGTATGGTTGCCACCAACGCTGTGAAACAGCGCACGGGTAACGTGAGCGCAGGTACCTCTTCCTTCTCGATGATCGTGCTGGAGAAGCCGTTGTCAAAGCCTTACGAGATGATCGACATGGTGACGACACCTGACGGAAGCCTCGTGGCTATGGTGCACTGCAACAACTGCACCAGCGATATCAATGCCTGGGTGGGATTGTTTAAGGAATATCAGCAACTGCTTGGTGTGCCTGTAGATATGAATGAACTCTACGGCAAACTTTTCAACAAGGCATTAGAGGGAGATACCGATTGTGGTGGCCTGATGGCCTACAACTACGTCAGTGGTGAACCCGTCACAGGACTCAGCGACGGACGTCCTCTCTTCGTACGTTCTGCCAACGACAAGTTCAACCTGGCCAACTTTATGCGTGCCCAACTCTACGGAGCCATCGGTGTGCTGAAGATCGGTAATGACATCCTGTTCAAGGAGGAGATGATCCGCGTAGACCGCATCACAGGCCATGGTGGATACTTCAAGACTGCAGGTGTCGGACAGCGTATGCTGGCTGCCGCTCTCAACAGCCCCATCTCTGTGATGGAAACCGCTGGAGAAGGTGGTGCATGGGGTATCGCCCTGCTGGCTGGTTACGTTGTGAACAATCCCGACAAACTCAACCTTGCAGACTACCTCGAGAAAGTGGTCTTCGCAGGCAATACGGGTGTCTCTATCGCCCCCACCCCCGAGGATGTCGCAGGCTTCGAGAAATACATTGAGAACTACAAGCGCTGCCTGCCCATCGAGCAGAGTGCCGTCGATAACAAATAATCCTATTTATGAAGCAGTTTTTTATAGCATTTGTTTTTTCTGCTTTCACCCTCGGCGCATCAGCAGCCGACAATGTCGTGAAAGCAACGGTTCACGCTGACAAGGCTGGAGCCAAGATAAACAGAGAGATTTACGGACAGTTCTCTGAGCACCTGGGCAGTTGTATCTACGGCGGCCTCTGGGTGGGCGAGAACTCCAAGATTCCCAATATCAATGGCTACCGCAAGGACGTGTTCGAGGCCCTGAAGGCCCTGAAGGTGCCCGTGCTCCGCTGGCCTGGTGGCTGTTTCGCCGACGACTACCATTGGATGGACGGTATCGGCCCGAAGGATCAGCGTCCCTCACTGCGTAACAACAACTGGGGCGGCACCATCGAGGACAATTCCTTTGGTACGCACGAGTTCCTGAACCTCTGTGAGATGCTGGGCTGCGAGCCCTACATTTCTGGCAACGTAGGTTCTGGTACGGTAAAGGAGATGGCTCAGTGGGTGGAGTACATGACCTCAGACGGCGACACGCCAATGGCCCGTCTGCGCCGTCAGAACGGTCGTGACAAAGCCTGGCACGTAAAGTACTTCGGTATCGGCAACGAGGCCTGGGGCTGCGGTGGTAACATGACACCCGAATACTACTCCGACGAGTTCCGCAAGTTCAATACCTACCTGCGCGACTATACGGGTAACAAACTCTACCGCATCGGCAGTGGTGCCTCCGACTATGACTACAACTGGACGGAAGTGCTGATGGACAAGATCGGCAACCGTATGCAGGGTGTCAGTCTTCACTACTATACTTGCTCTGGCTGGACAGGTTCGAAGGGCAGCGCCACACAGTTCAATACCGACCAGTACTACTGGGCCCTCGGCAAGTGCTTAGAGATTGAGGAAGTCATCAAGAAGCACAAGGCCATCATGGACGAGAAAGACCCGAAGGGCGAAGTCGGCCTGTTGGTAGACGAATGGGGTACCTGGTGGGACGAGGAGCCTGGCACTATCGCCGGACACCTCTATCAGCAGAACGCCCTCCGCGATGCTTTTGTGGCTTCGCTGAGCCTCAACGTGTTCCATAAATATACTGATCGCGTGAAGATGGCGAACATCGCCCAGATTGTGAATGTACTCCAGTCGATGATCCTCACCGATCAGGAAGGCACAGGTCACATGGTGCTGACACCGACCTACCACGTGTTCGAGATGTACACCCCGTTCCAGGAGGCCACCTACCTGCCCGTCGACCTTGAAAGTGAGATCATGGCCGTGAGCAAGGCCTACTTCAAGGAGAAGGAAGACGCCAAGGATGCCGGTTATCGCCCCTGCCCCATGCTCTCCGCCTCTGCTGCGAAGACCACTGACGGCAGTCTCGTACTGGCCATCACAAACGTCAGCCTCGACAAGGCCCAGACCATCGATTTCCAGATCGACGGTTATAAAGCCAAGAGTGTCAGCGGTCGTATCCTCACCTCGAAGAACGTGGCCGACTACAACGACTTCCAGCATCCCGCCGTCGTGGCTCCCGCTGAGTTCAAGGACGCCCAGTTGAAGAAAGACGTGGTGACGGTGAAGGTTCCCGCAAAATCGATTATTGTATTAAACATCAAATAACAATTTATTATGAACGACAACAAAATTATGAACATGGCAGCGGATAATATCCGTATCTTGGCTGCCTCGATGGTTGAAAAGGCAAAGTCGGGTCACCCCGGCGGCGCTATGGGTGGTGCAGACTTCATCAACACCCTATACAGTGAGTTCCTGGTTTACGACCCCGAGAATCCCGCATGGGAGGGTCGCGACCGTTTCTTCCTTGATCCCGGTCACATGGCTCCGATGCTCTACAGCCAACTCGCCCTTATCGGCAAGTTCACACTGGAGGACCTGAAGAACCTGCGTCAGTGGGGGTCAGTGACTCCGGGTCACCCCGAGCGCGAGATTGAGCGTGGTATCGAGAACACCTCTGGTCCTCTCGGTCAGGGTCACTGCTTCGCCGTTGGTGCTGCCATCGCCGCTAAGTTCCTGAAGGCTCGTCTGGGCAACGTGATGAACCAGACCATCTACGCCTACATCTCTGACGTTGGTGTA
>JAFZUS010000074.1 GCA_017618275.1 Prevotella sp. | reverse complement strand
GTTGACTACGCTTGTGAAATCCATGTATTGTTCGCACAGCAGACTATCCTGTTTGATGCGTCTCATATCGATTTCATCACTCAGTTTACCCGTCTTGGCATCTGTCAGCTTCAGTTCGTTGATAAGCTGAGTAAGTCGCTGCTTCTGACAACCCAGTCCGATGCTCTTGGCTGAAATACCCGGAATGTAGGTAAAGAGGATGATAGCTGCACCGAAGATGAGTGCCATAAGCTGGTAGCGTCGTGTACGCTTCTTCCATAGCATCAATACGAAGAGCGTCATCAGCACACCTGCTACCATCAGATAGAAGCGGCTCTCGGTGAAGCTATAGAGACGGATACGGTAGATGGAGCCTATCCAGTACATGATGAGTGGCGGTATAGCTATCAGCGTGAAGCGGTTGTAGAACCAGTCGTAGTATCGTTTGCTGAGTATCGACTGTGCCATGCGGCCTACAAGTGCCACAGTGATGAATCCCATCACCATCCATGCCACCCCGCCCTTGGGCAAATCCCATTCGAAGGCTATCTTTATAAAATAGGTATAAAGGATGACTGTATAGATGATAACGGCTGGTGAAAGAATAAAGTTCAGGATGAGCCGAAGCACCTTGAAGGGTTCTGTAACATCGTCCTCGTTCTGACGGATCAGGGTGCAGCATACCTGCGGAGCCAGTACAAACCAGATGAACTGGATGATATGCTCATAGAGATGCTTAGGTTCTTCGATGCCGAAGATATAGAAGAACGAGGCCACAATGGCCACAACCGCCAAGTTGAGGATGCCGGTAATGAGCATACCGAAGAACATCTGGGTTACTACATGCAAGGCATGGGCTGCAAAGGAACGGTTATCCAACTTCCTATTGCCTACTACAAGCAGAATGCCTGCCAGAACATAGGTGAACGCAAAACCGTATGTCCATAGGAACGGTTTCAGGTCGAGTGCCATCAGAGGCAGGAATAGGAAGAATGAGGCGAGATAGGCCCAACGATTAACACGATGGAGCCAGAAGGACAAAGCCACCAGTGGCACGAAGAACCAGAGTATGTCGCTGTTGACAGCGCTCTCCATCCGTGCCGAAGTTTCATTCCATGTGGATGATTCGCTGTCCCATACAGCTATGATAAAAAACACCACTCCCAATGCTGCTTCAACAGGGAAGCGACGTGGACTTTGCAGTAACTGCTGGAATAATGATTTCAGTTTCGTATTCATCTCAATCCTTTACTACTATCGTTATGTCTATTCCTCCAGTTTCTTGGCGGGCCAGCCATAGTCCTGATACAGTGTCACTGCGAGACCATTCTTCTTGGCATAAGTCGCCAACCCTTCTGCTCTCAATCTTTCTCGAGCCTTCTCATCGCTGTTGATGGCTTTAAAGGCATCGAACTTGTCACCGAAGATCTTCTTGGCCGTCGGCAAGTATCTGGAGCCATCTTCTACTTGGTCGAAGGCCGTCACTTCAAAGCTCTTCTCAGTCTGTCGGATGTGCATCAGTCCGGGATGGCTGCCGCCAGAGACACATTTCAGGGTGTCTCCTACCTGATTGTAGTTGAAGACCCAGAAATCGCCCCATACAAGGATGTCCTCTGGATTACGCTCGTCAACTCTCACTATGCTGTGGATGGGTACGCAATGTTCACCCTTGGCATACTGGCTTCCAATAGAATCAGTCAGATAGCGATCGATGGCAGGGAAATAGGTCGTTTCCCGCTCACTGACAAGCACAACTCTTTTGTTCTCGTATTGCTTGTCGAGGATGATGATAGAAACTGGCTGAATGGTAAATGACAGCTTCTCGCCAGTCTTCACATCGTAAGTATAGAGGAGCGAGTCGCCCTTTTCTTCCACCTTCACGGGATTGATTTCCGTTGCGAAGTCTGTTACTGGCAGAACTATGGCCAGCACAAACTGCTTGGTAAAATCGATAGCAGTTGGCTTACCGTCTTTACCCATCGTCGTAGCCATACCGAATAGCTTATTAAACTCCTCTTCCGTTGTGATTTTCGGGTATTCCGGAATCACCTGGTCGTTCTTAAAGAAGTAATTCTTGGCTACTTCAAAGGCCACTTCACCGTTCCCTTCACTAATTTCAACTATCGTCACCGGCTTATTG
>JAFZUS010000073.1 GCA_017618275.1 Prevotella sp. | reverse complement strand
GCGATCAGAACATACGTTAAACTAAAAGTATAACTAGGAGGTATTGATTATGTTACCAGTAATGTTTCAGAACAGTTGGATGCCAACAGTATTTGAGGATTTCTTGAACAATGATTGGATGCCTCGTGCCAACAGTACAGCACCTGCAGTCAATGTCAAGGAGAGTGAGAAGGCCTACACGATGGAACTTGCAGCTCCAGGCATTAAGAAAGAATATTGCCGAGTCAGCATCAACGACGAGGGCAACCTCACCATCGCCATCGAGAACAAGGCCGAGCACAAGCATGAGGACAAGCACCACCACTATCTGCGCCGCGAGTTCAGCTACTCGAACTACGAGCAGAGCTACACGCTGCCTGATGATGTTGTGAAAGACCAGATCTCTGCCAAGGTGGAGGACGGCATCCTGACCGTCACCATGCCGAAGATGGAGCCGAAGCAGAAGGTCACCAAGGCCATTGAGGTCTCATAAGCTGGGATTTCAAAACACTAATCAAAGCCCCGACCTGCATTGCAAGCCGGGGCCTCTTGTCTATTCTTACAGTTGCAAAGGTAGCATCAGAGCGCTTCCCTACTAGCGAGATGCCGCTTTGCTCCGAACGGAGACTTTATTCCCAGGCTGGGAACAATTTATTCCCAAGGTGGGAATGTTTTGTTCCCAAGGTGGGAATAATAAGGGGCAAGTATTGCAGAATAAGTGCCGAGTATTGAAAATTAAAGGCACCTTATTTGAAAATAAGAACTGGTTATTTGAAAAGTCCCTCATTTCTCCCGTCAACCCTTCGGAATGCCTTTATTTAAAGGTGACTTGGATGTTGCATCTCTCCCTCGATCTCTCCCATGATCTCTCCCATCATCACTCCCGTTGTCTTTCCTCTCTTGCCGATATTTTTTATAAAGGTGAAAAATTGGGAATTAAACTTGCAAATAATTGACGATTTTTGGGCGAAATATTTGCAAACCTCAATTATTTTTTGTACCTTTGCAAAGTCAAAATAGTGAAAAACATTGCATACTAAAAGCCCGCTGTGAAAAGCACGCTAATATCACTAAGGAAATAGCTCTAAGGAGTAGGACTAGACATTTGAAACTATATATATGGAGAAGTGTGAACTTTTGCCTGTAGGGACTCTAGGAGCCTCTCAGGAAGGAATGCTTGTCATTGAGCAGTTCCTGATGGCAAACTACCGTTTCCGTCGAAACATCCTTAACGGGAAGGTTGAGTTTGCGGTTCTGCCGAAGGCTGATAAAAAGGCTGACGGCAATACTGTCGAGCAAGGCGACAGTCTCTCGTGCGCCTCTTTTGAGGCAGATTTGTATTATCGACCTCTGACGCCAGCTGCCCTGAACAGCATCATCATTCGTGCCAAGCGCGAACAGGTGCTGGAAAAGGGAAGTCCCAAGACAGAGATTACGGAGTATGTGCAGTCGGAGGAGGTGCCTGAACATAATCCTGTGCAGGCATTTCTGAAGAGCCTGCCTGCGTGGGATGGCCAGAACCATATTGCCAAGGTCTTCGGACGTCTGCCAGGCATTACCTCTGAGCAGCTGAACTATCTCACCATCTGGCTGCGCTCTGCCGTAGCACATTGGTTGCAGATGGACATGCTGCACGGAAACGAGTGTGTGCCCACGTTCATCGGAGCTCAGGGCTGTGGTAAGACCACTTTCGTGCGTCGGCTGCTACCACCAGCGTTGCGAGAGTATTATCTGGACCATCTGAACCTGTCGAATAAGTTCGATAAGGATATGGCTCTGACGAATAATCTCTTTGTCAACCTCGACGAGTTGGAGGCTATCCGTCCCTCTCAGCAGTCATCGCTGAAGCAGACATTGTCTGTCAGCAAGGTGAATGGTCGCCCCATTTTTGGACGTACTCAGGAGGATCGCCCACGATTCGCGTCGTTCGTAGCCACCACCAACAATCGTCATCCGCTGAAGGATGTCACAGGCTCGCGTCGTT
>JAFZUS010000072.1 GCA_017618275.1 Prevotella sp. | reverse complement strand
GCTGACTGCCAGGCTCGCTGATTTACCTGCTTGATAACTGCTTCATCACCATCAACGAATCCCTGAATCATCTGCATGTTCTGGGTGTTGGCACGATGGAAGATGTCGATGATGTCGCCTACGAAGAACGGTATCATGCCAAGCAGCACATCCCGTAGGGCATTGTTCAATACGGCCATTGTCAGCGGAACGCTCTTGATGACACGTGCGGAGAAATAGACGAACGGCACGACGCAGAGCAGAGCAATGGCATCGCCCCATCCAGGAATGACTCCAATGAGTGCATCCAGATAGTAACGATCCATGTATCGGGTCAGCCCTTCCATTGTCTGATAAGCTCGATTATCCATCAGACGCTGACGTCTCTGAAGTCGCTTTTCCTCGTTCATAAAATTATCCAAGCGTAAAGTCCTGCTCCTACGAGACAGGGTATGAGACCGATGAGCATGCCCCATAGGGACTGCACGAAGTGGTAGCGTTTCTGATGATAGGCTGCTTCCATGTGCTCCATGCCTGGGAGCCGGACAGACTTCATGTTTGCAAAAAGCACCCAGTCGAGGAAGAAGCAGTCGTACCAGTCGATGAAGAGCCAGATGCCGTAGCTGAGTGCCAAGGCTGACCAGAAGTCATAGGCTCCTGCGAGTTTCATCAGACCCAGCATCAGCAGAAGTGCAAGAACCAGGGCTAGGCCTTTCTTTATGAGTACCGTTTTAGAAAAGAACTCCGACGGTACACGCTCATGGGTCTTGAAATACTCCTCCTGAATATCCTTTGGATAGTCGTGAATCCACCAGACGGGATTCTTCACCAACGGAATCAGGATCATCGCCGTAAAGGCAATGGTCATGACGACGGTTTCTATGATAATAATCGTCCAATTCATATCCTTTATTTTATTCTATACCTTTGGTACAGAGCCCATACTTCTTGTAGGCTCTCTGTCTCATTACTGCCATCGAAGAAATCCACTTGACAATCATCTTTGAAGGGAGACCAATTGCCGCAGATGATTCCGTCGCAGGCGATGATGGGTTGGAAGATACCACTATTGTTGTGGGCACGGTGTCGATGTTCTGGAGGCAACACAATATCGCGGGACTTATAGCCAATGAGATATTCGTCGTATGGTGGAATCAAAAGTAGCTTGCCTGTTCTGAAGCCTCGTGTCCGACAGTTATCCGTGAGATAGAAGTCTCTGCCTTTCCACCTTTCCTTGTGGATAGTGTCGCCTAAGAGCGCAATACCCTTACGGCAGTCATTGACATTCAGTCCTGACCACCACACAAAATCCTCCAGCGTAGCAGGCTGACGGCTCTGGAAGTATTTGCGGGTGAAGTGCATCAACGCTTCATCACGATCTATCTGAGCAGGTCGCGGGCCTACCTTTTCTGTTGAAAGTGCATAGGTGGCTTTAGTGGGCAACAAGTCACCGCTACAGAGAGTGCCGGACAACTCTGCCATACGGATATGGTATGACAGGCGATGGTCGTCCATCTGCATGTTGTTTTCCGCCAAGGCCTTGACTAAATCCTCTTTCGTTGCACTTCCTAAATCGGCAGCCGTCTGAATCAAGATGCCGCGGACTCGAAAGAGCTCCTCGTCGGGAATCGAAATCTTATTGCTGTGCATCCACCCCGTTGTGGCGGCGATGGCCTTGGGAGCGCAGAGGTCTATCATCCACCAATAGTCCTCCGCAGATACCAGTTGCCAAGTACCTCGCATCAGGTGCAGACGGATAATCCGTCCGCTGTCGTATGCCTCCTT
>JAFZUS010000071.1 GCA_017618275.1 Prevotella sp. | reverse complement strand
GTCTGTACGCCCGAATGTGAACAAGAACGAGTTGATGTTTGCCATTCCGAAGAGCCGCTTGGAGGAAATGGCAGAGTATATACGTGACACATGCCTGTTTAAAGGCAAGGCATGGCCGAAAGTAAGAGAGAGAATAAACCCGGAATAAAAATGAGTGATATTGAAGCAATAGTTGTTATCGTCATCGCAGCATGGATAGGCAAGCACGTCCTTAAAGGGATTTTCGGATTCCACTCACGGTCGGAATACAAGAGAGACAGGTGACACTCATGCCGATAAAAAGGTATTATTAGTAATACGGTAATAATATTACTTGTGATACGATAATAATATTTCTTTATATACGATAAGATTATTACTTTAAATACGATAATAATATTACATGTAATATCTTCATAACAGAATAAACAGACAGAATATGACCATACAAGAAGCAATTAAAGCCCGTCATAGTGTGAGGGCATACAAAGGAGAGCCGTTGGCTGCTGGTGTAGTCGAGGCGCTGGAAGAAAAGATCAAGGAACTGAACGAGAAAGGGCACCTGCACATGCAACTGATACGGAACGAGACAAAGGCGTTTCAGGGTAAGCTGGCCAAATACGGGAAGTTCCGTGGTGTGAACGATTACATCGTCATGGCAGGCCAAAAGGCCGATGACCTCGACGAACGCATTGGCTATTACGGCGAACAGCTTGTGCTGCTGGCTCAGACGCTCGGACTGAACACCTGCTGGGTTGGTCTCTCCTACTCCAAGGTGCCAGGAACGTATATCCTTGAAGCCGGAGAGGTCATTGAGGCATATATATCCATCGGCTACGGTGAGACTCAGGGCGTCTCACACAAGATCAAGCGCGTAGAGCAGGTCAGCAATGCCAATGACCTTACGCCAAGCTGGTTCAAGCAGGGTGTGGAAGCTGCTCTTCTTGCCCCGACAGCTGTGAATCAGCAGAAGTTCTTCTTCGAGTATATCCCTGCAAGGGATGGAAAGCATGTACGGGTACTGGCCAAGAGGAACTTCTCCCTGATTGGTTTCACTCAGATGGATCTCGGCATTGCCAAGTGCCATTTTGAGATTGGAGCCGGAAAGGATAATTTTGAATGGGCATAAGCCGATGGATGTAACAGAACTGCACGACGAAGAGAATCTGCTTGTACAGATGCAGGACAGATGGGAGAACTACGACAGTCTGGATGGGATTGCCGATACTCACGACCCATTTGAATTGGCAGGTGCGCCAAGGTTTGAGCTGTCTGAGAAAATAAACGATTTACTGAATCACGCACTAACAGAAGACGAGAACCTATTGCTTCGCCAGACACTCGGAATGGGCTGCAAGCAACGGTCTGTCAAGGATCTTGCCCAGCAAATGGGAACGACTCAGAAAGCCGTTCAAAAACAACTGGTGGAAATCGTTGAGAAGCTACGTCATCATGACGATTCCATCGGGCTTTGGAAATATTTGAATCGATAAAAATTAATACTTGAAGAGTGAATAGGATAATCAGAGAAGCAAAGCTAACGGATATGACCTCTATTATGCAGGTCATGGATGCTGCAAAGAAGATTATGCGGCAGTCTGGCAACATGCGCCAATGGGGAGAAGGCTATCCGTCGGAGGCTGTCATCATGTCTGACATTGAGAAAGGCGGTGGCTTTGTAATAGAAGATGGTGGGAATGTTGTCGGCTACCTCGCTTTCCTGCCCTCACCAGAGCCTACATATCAGAAGATCTATGATGGCAATTGGTTGGATGACGAGAAGCCATATCATGTCATCCATCGTATAGCCAGTCTGCCTGACGCACACGGTATCTTCAGCAGCATCATGAACTTTTGCTTTGCCCGTGAATCCAACATCCGCATCGATACTCACAGAGACAACGCTATCATGCAGCACAATATCGAGAAGCATGGATTCACCTATTGCGGCATCATATACCTTGCCAATGGAGATGAGCGACTTGCTTTTCAGAAGCTTAATAACGAGCCAATATTGCACAAGAAATCATTCCATGAACTAACGGTGGATGAACTGTACGAACTCCTGAGGGTGCGCAGTGAGGTGTTTGTGGTTGAGCAGGATTGCGTCTATCAGGATTTGGACGGCGATGACCAGAAGGCCATTCATCTGTGGCTGACCTTGGCAGACAAGGTGGTTGCTTTGGCTCGTGTTTGTCCGGCTGGTACCCACATGTCAGAAATCTCTATCGGAAGAGTTATCACCACAGAGCGAGGCAAAGGTTATGGCAAGCAGATCATGCTTCATGCGATTGATGCAGCAATTGAATATTTCCAAGCAACACATATAGATATTGAGGCACAGGAGTATGCCAAAGGGTTCTATGAAAGCGTGGGGTTCAAACAGTCATCTGATACCTTCATGCTCGACGGCATACCCCATATTAGAATGACTTGGAAAAAGGACTAATTCTATCTCTTTCTGCGTCTTTTCTTCTTTCCCAGAAAATTGATGGCCACCTTCAGCCCTGTTTCGAGAGCCAGATTGTATGTCGGACATTTGGCTGTCTCACGCATCATGCCGTCTTTACGGTTGATGATGACAGCATAGAATTTGCCGACCTCGTTAAAGAAGACTTCACGATACACCAGCACATCCAGTCTTTTGCGTCGGCCAATCCATGCTTGCACTTCCTGAAGTGAGGGTGCAAGAAGAAGATCCTCCTTAAATTCTGTCAAGACACCATCCCGATAGCAGAAAGGAGTCATATCAGAGAATCCCAGTTTCTTCAGGGATTCGGCCATGCTTTCGCTCACTATCGGCAGAACTGGTGATATCATCTGTTAGTTATAGTCCTTGATTTCGTTCAACAGGCAGAGCATCTTGAAGGCTGCATTTACGGGAGTGTCCTCCAGTATTGAGTACAGGTTATGGGAGTCTTCATCCGAATAACATACCTGATATTCGTCGCCGACCTTATTCATCCGAAACGAATACTCCCTGCCCCCATCCTTTATCTCTGAAGGGAGCAAATCCAAAAGTGCCGTCAGAGACCAGGCAGGGGTTAATGCATCCGGCTTGCTTTTCTTGGCAATGTCTGTCAGGAAACGGTCTGCCGTCATTCTGTTCTCTCTGGCCTGTTCCAGCGACAGCGGGTACAGTGCAGGTTCATCCTTACCGCTTTCCATTGCTATCCAGCATTTGTCTGCTGTTGATGACGAGATACCTAACGCCACCAACATACGACCTTGTTCTACTGATGTGCAGTCTTTTATCATTATCTGTTCTTCCTAAACTATCATAAATATGGGCGCAAAATTACAAAAAAACGGGGAATTATGAGTACCTTTGCCATCAGAATTAAATAGTTTTATGCAATAATGGCAGAAATGAAAGAGATTAACTATAAGGAGATGAAGTTCAATCCGTTCAACCTCATTGGTGGTGAATGGATGCTGGTGACTGCTGGTAACGAGCAGTCGGGTTGTAACACGATGACGGCCTCTTGGGGACACC
>JAFZUS010000070.1 GCA_017618275.1 Prevotella sp. | reverse complement strand
TGGCGGCTGTGCTCGATGAAGTAGCGCTGCGTGGTGTCAGGCTCCCATCCGTTGGTGATCTTTATCTCTGCCAGTTTGGCCTTCAGGGCTTTGTAGGCATCACTTTTCCAGTCCATATAGGCGGGTTGTATGATCTGGTGGAGCGAGTCGAGGCTAGACACACCTATGTCGGAGAGCACACTTTTTTTCTTCGACTTGATAACCTCTTGAACGTGGGATGCCAGCGGTTCCTTGAACAGGTCATGGTAGTCGATGCCCAGATGGCAGTTCTCGTTGACTGAGATGAGGAACATGGCTACGTCGTTGATGGCATCGCACTGGTCTTTATCGACGTATGCTGAGTAAGCTTCCTCACAGTCGAGCATACCGCCACCGGAGAAAGTCTTGTCGAAGGTGATGCCGCGGTCCTTGTATTCCATGTCGCGCAGCTTGGCAATGTACATGCTCTCAGTGCCACCCTGAGAATAGCCCATATTGAAGAGGAAACGTCCTTGAGGAATCTGCTTGTCATCGAGCAGCTGGCGGGCAGCCAGGAGTCCGTCGAGACAGTTGCGGGCGTTGGTGTCGCCGCAGAGATAGGCTATCTTGTGGTCGATGGAAGAGCCGTAACCTATGTAGTCGCTCATCACGATGATGTAGTTGGGCTTCAGGGGATTAGCCAGTATGCCGCTAGGAACGTCGAGTTCACCTTGCGAGGGGGCCTGCTCAGGACCGCCGATGGTGTGGTGGTTGAAGAGGATGATGCCATCGCAAGGGGTTGTGCCGTTGGCAATATCGGCAGGTACCATGACGATGCCGCTGATGGTGACAGGCTGTCCGTCGCCATCCTTCGACGGGTATTCGTAGACGAAGTGGCGCACGTCGCGTGAGCCAAGGGTAATTTTTTCTATCTTGGCCTTCACGGTGGTGTCGCATTCCGACAATATCTTGTAAGCATTCTGCGCCGATGTGCTCAGGCCGACACCTGCCGTCAACAGGGCTGTAAGTATCAGTTTTCTCATGTCTGTAGTCATTTAATAATCCGTTTATGTGTCTGCTCACCATTGCGCTCAATCACGATGCCACGTGCATGGCCGTCGACACGACGACCCTGAAGGTCGTAATAATTCTTCACTCTTAATTCTTCATTCTTCACTGTCTCTATGCCAGTAGGTTTACCGCCGCCAATCTGGAAGGTGACGCTCACAGGATAGTGGTCACCCAGCATTTTACCGTCATGCTGATAATCTGTGGTATCAAGCTTATAGCTGACGGCATGAATCCCAGTACCGTTGGTGGGATTAATATACAGTACCTTGTCGAGCACTTCGCCGCTTTCAAGGATGTTACCGTCCGTCTCACAACAGACAATGCCATCGATGGGGTCGGGATACTTCCCATTGTTCTGCAGTTCTACCCATGCATCGTACACCTTGGCACGTCCCGTAGCATCTATCTCATCGATGAAATTGCTTTTTATCTGGTCGCGGCAGTAATAGCTGTTCAGGTCGCCCACAACGATGACGGAACATGTGTCCAGGTGGGTGAGAATATCGTCACGCAACTGGTTCCATTGTTTCAGTCGCGCATTACGGTCAAGACTGTCTTTGCCCTCACGTTCGTCGGCAGTGTCGCCAGCATCCATGTGCATGTTATAGACCACTATCCGCTGTCCGCCTGTCAGTGTCAGCTCATAACGACGGAAGCCCTTGGTCACCATCTCGTCAAGTGCATGGCTGAACTTGCCGAAGTTGGCCGCCCAGGGCGTGCGGCTGGTAGAGGTCAGCGTGATGCCGTTCTTCCAAGCCCCCATCAGGCCGTCGCACTCGAAGCGGTGATTCTGCAAATGCAAGAAGTCTATCTGGCGCCCATCCACACCCAGGTCACCAGTCCAAGAGTCCATCTGATAGTCGTCCTCCAGGGGGACCGTCAACTCCTCATGATAGTTGAAGTCCTCCTGCATAAACACCATGTCGTAGCCTCTCTTCTGGAGGTAGCGGCCTATTCTGACGCTACCACCGCCGCCTGGGCCGTCGGGGTTCACCTTTGCGACTAATATCTTCTGCGGCAGACCGTCAACGTTCAGCGTGGCGATGCTGAACGTCTCAGCCTCTTGTGCATGGGCTACCATTAAGCTCGTCAGCCAAATGGCAGCCATTGT
The DNA here is from genome assembly GCA_017618275.1 of Prevotella sp. GTDB lineage: Bacteria > Bacteroidota > Bacteroidia > Bacteroidales > Bacteroidaceae > Prevotella. The sequence goes on along the minus strand of JAFZUS010000070.1, from coordinate 4,741 downwards.
CCATTGTCTTATTTTCATATTCATTGTTTAGAGATCACACTTGTAACCCACGGTTAGCATCAGGACGCTGTTGCGGATGCTGCCTGGCGTGCGCCAGCCGTTGGTAAACGCAACGTCCTTGTTCATCTTCGTCAGGCCGAGGTGGTAGCGCAGTTCCAGGAACCAGAGGTCGCCGTCGCTGTCGGTTGCGAAGTTCCAGTTGAGTGCCAGCGGGGCTGAGATGCTCACTGTCTTAAGTTGGTCGGTATAGCTCATGTCGTTCATCCGTGCAGAGAGGGTGAAGTCGGGTTGGATGCCGGCCCTCAACGTGACTGGACCTGCGCTGAAGTTCAGCAAAAACGGTACACTGAGGACATCCATATACAGGTTTTTATTGATAACTGAGTAGCCCACGCCCTGATAGGTATTGGTCAGTCCGGCGGACAGTGCAAACCAGTCGGTCACGTTGTAGCCTATCTCAGTGTTGAGCGCCAGTGCGAACCGGCCTTTGGCATCCTCGATGTCGCCCGCAAAGGTTGACATGCCTCCACCTATCCAACTCGATGAAAAGAATTCCCCTTGCTTCGTCTGTGCATTCATACTCATGGCAGTCATCATGACGACTGCTGCCATCAAAAACTTTTTTTTCATTGTCTTGATAATTCAAGATGTTTTTATATATCTAAGTTCAGAACTTATATCTCAGACCAGCACAGAGCAGGCCCTTCTCACCAGCACCGGCCTCGATGAATCCGCGGAACTGCTCACCGCCGAACTCTGCACCCAAGGCAGTGGCCTGGAACATGAATACGGTCACCGTCTCGTCTTTTGCATTCGAATCAGCAGCCTTCGCGTTGTCATTACATTTTACCGAGGCAAACATCGCACCAGCAGAGAGGGCTGAATACATGCCGAAGTTCTTCTTGCGCAACCAGTTGAACTTCACCGAAGGCATCACCGTGACGAAGGTCTCGGTCAGATCGTCCTTGTGCGTCTTCTCGTCCTCAGCCTTACATCCGGCATAGGCGGCCACTGCACCAACACCCACGACTGGTGAAACATGGTAGTAGTACTCCAAGCCGATAGGACCCCAGAACGAACTCTGGTCGCCCGCGGCGGCTGAAATCGCACTCGTGAAGATTGAAAAGATGTTAGATGCAGATTCAAAACCATAGAAAACACCAATCTCGTGTTTTTGTTCCTGTGCCTGTACGCCCATACCAAACAAGGCCACACACATTGTTAAAATAATCTTTTTCATACGTTAATTGTTTTATAATGGCTGCAAAATTACAACTTTTTTGGCAAATAACTGTCCATTTGTTCAAGTTTAACGTTATTTCCATGATAAATTGAAAAAGCGATATGTTTCATATACAAATCGCCTTGCCAGAAAGCATATACTTTTGTCGGACAGTCTTAGGGAGTTTCGACGCTACAAGAAGATATGACTCTTTGATCCATTCCATGACTTGCGAATCGTCCAGTTGCTCGTAATATACATCGTTCCAATGCTTTTTGTTCCAATGCCAGGCTGGTGTCACTGACGGGAACTTTCCCCGAAGTTCCTCATTCCTCTCTGGTGACAACTTCAGGGCAAGCCTTGGCTCAGAATCCTTTATATCTTGTTTGTCACAGCCTAACCATAGACACATGAAGATCTTCCTTTCCAAACGGAAGGTGATATTATCATCACCAAACGGCTGGTCTTCGGTTACACCAGGGAGTGACAATGTGTATTCTCTTACTTCCTCAATATTCATGATGTTTATTTACTTTTTTTATTTGCAAAGTTAGTAAATTATCAGCAGATTTTGTAAATTTACACCTTAGAATTAACAATTGTTGATTTATAGAAAGGAAACCATTTTCAACCGGCTCGTACCACAGAATCGTCCAGAATATGAGCATACGCTGGAGGGTGCTGATGATATTTATTGTGACAAAAAAATCGGCACTGCGCAAGCAATGCCGATTCTTTTTTGTATGGGGACTATTGATTAGTCTGCAACGAGTGTGAAGCGCTTGAAGGCAACAATCTTCAGATCCTTGTCCTGCTTAGCGAGCCACTGGGCAACAGTAGCCTTGTCGCCGTCACCGAACTGGAACTCCTGGTCAACCAGGCAACTCTCCTTCAGGAACTTCTGAACACGACCCTTGGCGATGTTCTCAATCATAGGCATCTTCAGTTGAGCCTCACCCTCGACCTTTGCGTCGGCAATGATCTTACGGGCCTCGTCAGCCTGCTCCTTGGTGAGCCAACCCTTAGCGGTATTGCTCTCGATGTGATCCTCAGAGTCAACGAGGTTGGGGTTGATGCCAGCCTTCTTGAGTTTCATCTCAACGAACTTCTCCACCTGCTCCAACTTGGTCTTCTCGAAAGAGGTCTTGTACTCCTCGTCGAGGATTTTCTGCTCAACGCTCTGAGCGTCGAGAGCCACAGGCTTCATGGCAGCCACCTGCATGGCAATGAGGTGACCCTGCTCAGCAGCAGCCTTGTTGGTCTGTACCATGGTGCACAGGGTGTGCTTACCCATGTGGTCGTAAACCTCTACGTTGTCACCCTCAAGAGTCAGGTAGCCATCGAGTTCCATCTTCTCACCGGTGATACCAGAACGCTGTGTAACAGCCTCCTGAGCGGTCTGACCGTTGATGTCGAGAGCCTTTACAGCCTCAAGGTCAGCAGCCTTGGTAGCAATGGCTGCGTCGAGAATCGTCTGAGTCAGAGCGATGAAGTCGGCACCATTGGCCACGAAGTCGGTCTCGCACTTTAGGGCAAGCATGGCGGCAAAGCCGTCAACAGCCTTTACGAGTACACAACCATTAGATGTCTCACGGTCGCTACGCTTAGCAGCGATTGCCAGGCCACGCTCACGGAGCAGTTCCTTAGCCTTGTCGAAATCGCCATCAGCCTCGGTCAGAGCCTTCTTTACGTCAGCCAGACCTGCGCCGGTCATAGCGCGAAGTTTCTTGATATCGTCAATTGAAATTGCCATAATCTTTTCTTTTTTAACCCCCTAAGTTAGGGGGATGGGGGGGTCTGAACAAGCGAATATCAGACCTAATATTATTTTTTCAGGGATCTGCGCTTGTTCAGACCCCTGTCGCCCCCTAACTTAGGGGGCAAATAGGGTTACTCAGCGGCGGGAGCCTCTTCTTCTGCGGGTGCAGCGGCCTCCTCAGCGGCGGGAGCCTCTACGGGAGCCTCTTCTTTGGCAGCGGGAGCCTCAGCATCCTTGCGGCTACGACGGGCAGCGCGCTTGGGCTTTACCTCTTCCTCGTCATCCTCAGCCTGAGCATCAGCAGCCTTTTCATCGGCTTTCTCCACCTTACGCTCCTCGATACCCTCGGAGATAGCGGCACAGCAAGCGTTGAGGATAACCTCTACACTATCCTTAGCGTCATCGTTAGCGGGAATCACGAAGTCGATGTTGTTGGGGTCAGAGTTGGTATCAACGATACCGAATACGGGGATACCCAGACGGTTTGCCTCACGGACGGCGATCTGCTCCTTCAGCACGTCGACCACGAAGAGTGCGCTCGGCAGACGGGTCAGGTCGGCGATAGAACCGAGGTTCTTCTCCAACTTGGCGCGCTGACGTGTGATCTGCAGCAACTCACGCTTTGAAAGGTTACCGAATGTACCATCATTCATCAGTTTGTCGATGTTCGCCATTTTCTTCACGGCCTTACGAATCGTGGGGAAGTTGGTGAGCATACCACCGGGCCAGCGCTCAATCACATAGGGCATGTTGATGCTGGTGGCCTTCTCGGCGATTACTTCCTTGGTCTGTTTTTTAGTAGCGACGAACAGGATCTTCTTGCCACTCTTGGCAATCTGCTTCAGAGCATCTGCTGCCTCGTCAATCTTGGCTGCAGTCTTGTGCAGGTCGATGATATGAATACCATTACGCTCGGTATAGATGTAGGGAGCCATTGCAGGGTTCCACTTACGCTTCAGGTGACCGAAATGACAGCCGGCCTGGAGCAACTGGTCAAAATTTGTTCTTGCCATTTTGAATTTTTTGCTTTTAAATTGTTTACTTTCTTTTTAATTCTTTGTCCAGAATCAGCCGAGAGGTAATCTTAATGAGAAATTAGTAATGAGTAATGAGTAATTATGATTACCTCACACCCGCCAATTATCTCTGAGTCCTTTCGGTTTAGATGCTAAACGATTCAGTTTCCTTTGGAATGTAACAAGCAACAGCAAAAGTAATCATAATTACTCATTACTAATTACTCATTATTAATTCCACAGGATTAACGCTTACTGAACTGGAAGCGACGACGAGCCTTGGGCTGACCTGGCTTCTTACGCTCAACCTCACGGCTATCACGTGTCAGGAAACCTTCGTCCTTCAACTTCTTCTTGTCTTCTTCGTTGATTTTCACCAAGGCACGTGCGATGGCGAGGCGGAGAGCCTGGCTCTGACCAGTGAAACCACCACCGTCAAGGTTAACCTTGATGTCATACTTCTCAGCAACGTCCAGCAGGTTCAGCGGCTGCTTCACCACATACTGCAGGATGGCTGACGGGAAATAAACTTCTAAATCCTTCTTGTTGATCGTGATCTTGCCAGTACCCTCAGAAACATATACGCGGGCAATTGAACTCTTACGACGACCTATTGCGTTAATTACTTCCATCTTTCCTTATTATTTATACTGGTTAATATCAATTGCCTTTGGCTTCTGAGCCTCGTGCGGATGTTCTGTACCCTCGTAGATGTAGAGGTTGTTCAGCAGGCTGCGTCCGAGA
>JAFZUS010000069.1 GCA_017618275.1 Prevotella sp. | reverse complement strand
TACGGTAGGTTTGCCTATGGGATAGTGTTCCTTCTCATAGTCAATGACAACATCCGACATCATTGTCAACTCCACAGCATTGCGGTCGTTGGCAGGTGTATTGTCATCCACCATTGGCAACAGTTCCTCAATCCGTGCCAATGCAAACTCGTATTGTTCTTTAGTAATCTTTGCCATATTCGTACCTCCTTTTATTATATCGTTGAAACATCAATCTTATCGTATTCACTGTGAGTTCCCACAAATCGGATGAAGATATGCCCGATTGTGAATTTTACGACCACTACCAGACGATATTTGTTGCCCCTGATGTCAAAGACATAGTGTTGGTTTCCAAGGTAGTCTGTTGTGGGGAAATCTGCCTTTATATCCGACAGGTTCTTCCACTCTGCCTTTTCTGCGATGTTATACCATCGTTCAAGTGCAGCCTGAGCGTCTCCATGTCCTTCCGAACTATAGAACTCAACTAATCGTCTATGTGATACTATTCTCATATTCGCTGCAAAATTACATAATTATTTTGAATTTCAAAAGAAAATCGATAAATATTTCTATTTTTTAGAACTTTTCTTCTATTTTTCTTTGCTATCTCGTAATTTATAGTTATCTTTGCACCGCATAATGCAGAACAGATGATGATACTCTTCTGAGTGAAGAGCGAGTTTGTGGAACTTGTACGGTTTAACTCATAAAACGCAGAATATCAATACGATAAATATGCTGCGTGGGAAAGTGATATCTGTCAAGAGAAAAAGTACTTTTCAACCATTACTTTGAGTTGGTCTGCAGATAGGTTGGCAATTCCCGTATTCTCAATCAGCGAGAACTCCTCCTTGTTCTTGCCGATGACGAACTTACGTTCCTTGCCATCGATTTCAGCAAGCAGGTGGTAGTTGCCTTTGTAGGCCTGCTCAATACGGATGTCGGAAACGGAACAGCCATTGATTGTAAATGTAGGGATATCGGTTTCTTCGTTCAACTCGCCCCATGCCTTCAGGTGGCCGATAATCGTTGCTTCTACCCTACCCGTCCATTGTTCAGACACACCGTATTTCGTGGCAATGGTTCTGAACTGCTTCAGGGATGCAGCGACATCACGGATGATGGCATAAGGTCGGCGTATGCCGTTGTCACGGGCAAACTGGATGGCATCCTCATGGGTAATGCCTTGTAATTTGCCACCAATCATCAGACAATGCTCCTTGTTGGGCAAATAGCCGCCTGTATCGAAAATATAGGTCATATCGTAGGCTGGCGACAATCGCCATGTACCTTGACGATCCATGATGAAGGTGAAGTTCTTATGGTGGTCATCCGTATTGTTGGCAAGGATGTTGAACACCATACGACGATATAGTTCCTGACAATCTACTTCAGGCAGATGCAGTTTACGGCACACAGCAAAGAGTTTTTCGTAACTGTCTGCTTCAGGATCCATTGCAGCCAGGGTCTGTGTATGCAACTTGCCCGTTTCGTTACGGTCGAACCGTTTGGTGAGGAAGTGCTTTGTCCCATCCACCTCAAGCAGTCGCGACTCCATCATCTTGATGCCAGCCGCCAGTGCCATTTCGTAGTAAGCCTGTTCCAGTTCTGCTGACGAACGAGCCTTGTCACCAAACTTCAAGATATAATAGTCGTAATCTGGCTTAACGTCAATCTGTCCACTTCTTATCTCACCAGTTTTCTTGTTGATGGCAATGATACCTTTTGGTTGACGACCACCTGCAGAAGTGCCGACTGCTATCAACGATTGCAAGGTTAGAGACTCGTCTGGCAGGATTCTCACATTGTCACGCTCAATAGCAATCTTCTCTGCCAGGTCTGCCAATGCCTTGATATCAATTGTGTCTGTTATTGCACCACGTTTAATCTCTGGAACAAACTCCAATGCCCCCATGCCTCGCCTGCCAATGAAAGCCAGTTTTTCAAGCGAAGTCACGCTTCGTTCCGTGAGATTATTATCCTTCCGCCATTGCTCAAAGAGCTGGTTTCCCCATGCATCCGGCAAAGAATCGGCAATGAACGAAGGTAGTTTCTGATAGATACGCTCCGCTTCACCAAAGATGGCACGGGTACTGAGCGGGTTGTGGATGGAAGCAGCCAATGGTGCAACATCCAAAGTCCCTTTCAAGAACTCTGGATTATAGACAAAGAAAGTAGTCTTCCGTGTATCATGCCACGCCAAGCGACCGATTTCTTGTCCCCATAGGAATACTTTCAAAACCTCTCGCATCACTTTTTATGTCTCACGCGCTGAATCTTCTTGGTTTCTTTATATAAATAAGGTGACTCAGGCTGTTCCGGCATCAGGTCATTCAGATCATTGATGCACCCCACAGCCTTCATCAGAAGCAAGAACGTGCTGAGCGAAATGTTTGTCACGGTTCCATTCTCAAACCTATAGACACTCAGAACGGAGAGCCCGGCCATTTCGGCTACCTCCTTCTGTGTCATATTGGCTCTCAGTCGATAGTCCTTAAATCGACTGCCAAGCAACTTCACCAGTTCTGGTGCTGAATAATCAGAATAATCCTCCATATACACCCTACTTATCTGATGGTTTAACCAATGATCTACTCCATAACATTACAATATTGTATGTTTATGGCTGCAAAAATAAGGATTAATTTTCAATCTTCCAAACTTTTTCAGATAAATATGCGAATCTGGAGTCCAAATTCTTTTATTTTGTAAGTTCAAAGCCTACGCGGGCTCCGTTGGAACTCTTAGCGAGTTTGCTGACTGCCTGAACAGCAGCAGTATTGCTGACCTTACCCTCTTTCTGAAGGAGGTTGACCATCTGTGTGGAGTCAAACATCAGCCCCATTCCTTTCTGGGTCTTTATGACGTTGCCCTTAATGGTCTCAGTAGATGTCTTGAGGGATATTTCACCGTTCTGGGGGTTATAAGCATAGGTCCCGCTGAAAGGAATACCATTCACCTTAGCCGAGAACTTGTTTCCATCAAGGAACGAGAAAGAAGTGTTGCTACGATTGATACCGATGTTGTTGTAGTTACTAGCCAACGATGAATTCAGGTTGGCAACTGTAGCACTACCGCCTGCATTTGTCAGAGTTTTTTCTGTCGTAAAGGCAGCAGTTGGAGCATTGTAGTACCAGTTACCGAGAATGCCCGACTGTCCGCCGAACAGTACATTACTCAATACAGCACCAAGCACATTTGTCAGCACATCATTGGATGAATTGGTGGTAGATGTAGTTCCCATTCCCGTTGTCATGCAACTCGACAGCAGCAGTGCCACGGCTACAAAAAGTGTCAAAAATGTTTTCTTCATAAAGCGATAGTTATTAAATGGTGAATAAAAACTTGCGACAAAATTATAGAATAAGATTGAAATCTCCAAATATTTTTCATTATTTCTTAATTCGAAATGCTCTAAAATATTTGGTGTTTCTCCCGTTTATTCGTAATTTTGCAGCAAGAAACAAACAATATGAAGAAGTTGATAATTATCATTGCGTTGTTATTGGGGCTGATAGGCATAACAACGACGGGAACTGCGAAGGCGAAAGCGGTGCTGAAGCCGCGACTGGTGGTGTGTACAGACATTGCGCCGGCTGATGTAGAACCAGACGACATGGAGTCGATGGTACACCTGATGGTGTATGCCGACATGTTCGAGATTGAGGCGCTGATCACATCGGTGGGTTGGAACTGCGACCCGTATCCGTTGGAATGGTCACAGTATCTGTATCGCGTAATAGCCGCCTATGCCAAGGATGTGCCAAACCTGATGAAACGCTCTGGTCAAAAGAAACATCTCTCGCTCAAGAAGGAGAACGGGAGCCAACAGATTGGCTACTGGCCGAGTGCTGAGTATCTCAGCAAGCGTGCCGTCATGGGTAGTATGTATGGCGGTATCCGCTCCATTGGCGAGAAGAACGATTCGCCAGGCAGTGAGTTGCTGATCCGGTTGGCCGACGAGGATGACCCACGCCCTATCTATGTGGCTGCATGGGGTGGCGCCAACACACTGGCGCAGGCCATCTGGCGGGTGAAACAGACAAGGACGGATGACGAAGTCAGAAAGTTCGTGCGTAAGTTCCGCCTCTTTACCATCACAGACCAGGACATGGACTACGCTCACCGCATGGATCGTGCTCGCAGTTCGCACATGTGGCTGCGCCAGGAGTTTACGGACGACCTGCAGTTTATATGGGATGAGGGTGCGTGGCAGGAGCAATGCGAGTTAGGCAAGAGAAACTGGACGCAGCATCAGCAGCATATCCAGACGAAGGGGGCGCTGGGCAAGGAATACCCCAACTACAAATGGGGCGTGGAGGGCGATACGCCGAGTTTCCTCTATGTGATTCCCAATGGTCTGAACGACCCTGAAGACCCCTTGCAGGCAGGATGGGCTGGCTATCACGAGAGAGGCCTGTGTCCTGACTCTTTGACAACGGCCTGGACATCCTGGCAGGAACCCGTACGCAGCATCAGTGTGGGCTATAAGCAGCGGTTCTATATGGACGAACTCAATGACTTCATAGCCCGTATGCAGTGGGCTGATGAGGGCAAGGGAAATCGTAATCCCATCGTGGTGATTGACGGACACCACGGGCCGTCGCCCTTGTTGATTCATGCCAAGGCAGGCGAGACGATTCGTCTGAATGCCTCGAAGTCTAAAGACCCTGACGGCAACGACATCCAGTTCCATTGGTGGCAACAGCCAGAGATAGGAACGGCAAGACTTGCTATCGACGATGCAGAGAAGAGCATCATCAACATCCGCATTCCTGCCGATGCGGCAGGACAGACGCTACACCTCGTATGTGAAGTGAACGACAATGGGGCCTACCATCTGAAATCGTATCAAAGGGTTGTCCTATGCATTGGGGTTAGCCAATAAGGCGCAGACCACCAGATAAACCGCTAATTCCACCAACAGACAGACGGCACCACAACAGTCGCCTGTATAACCGTGAATGCGTCGCCAGATCAACAGGTAGAGGAAATACATCACCAGACAAGGCAGGAAAATAACAAACTCCCAAGCCAGTTCCGTATACCATAGATATGCAACCATCGGGAGCAGTCCCTGAATAGCGAGACTGACACCCGCCTTCCATTCAATCTTACGATAGATGGTCTTGTTCTTGGCAGTCTCTTCCGTCCTTGCGTAGGGCAGCATGATAATCAACTCACTTGTCACCATCTTACTATAGGGGTCAGCGGCAAGGATGGTTAACGCTGCCAGCATGGGCTTCAATGAAATCAGGATGCCAAACATGAGCATGAAGTAGACGATAAGCCCCAGCACGCCGTAGGTGCCGATATGCGAGTCCTTCATGATGTCGAGAATGCGCTGGCGGTCTTTCCCTCCCCCGCCAAAACCGTCGAAGAAGTCGGCCAGACCGTCCTCGTGAAGGGCTCCTGTTATGAGCAGACGCACAACGATTGCTGAAACTACGACGATGGGATATGGCATCACCAAACTACCGAAATAGAGTGTAGCAGCCATAGCACCACCTGTGAGCCAGCCTGTCAATGGCCAATGCTCCACCACCGTTTTATAACACTCCTTGGGTGGCTCGTGCAGTCGCCAGAACGGCAGACGGGTAAAGAAGATAAACGCCGCCCAGATACGGTCATACCATTTCGTTTGATCCATTTGTATTTCCATCGCTCAGAAGTATTTTTGATGAATGATGCTGCAAAATTACAAATTATTATGCATTATGCATCATGAATTATGAATTAATTTCCACAAGGGGTCAGGAACTTATGCATTTGGGATGGCAGATGGCAGATGGCAATTAGGCTTGGGGAGGGTTGACCTGTTTCAAAATCGATTTAGGCTAACTGCCATCTGCCATCCGTCAGAACTGCCATCCGTCAGAAAGTTTTACAAATTGGCTATACCTTCTCACTGGCTATAACGAGGGGGAATTTGCGGCATAACTATGCAGCAAATTTTTTATGCCCTAATAGCACTTTTTTCATAGGCATAGCGCAAAACGGGGTCTAATAGGCAACAAGTAAAAAAAGATACAGGTAAACCAGAAGTTCTTTCTTTCACGGATGCTGAGAATCAATAACCCTGCCTTATTTCATAATAACCCACCCTTATTGCGCAATAAGGGTGGGTTATTGGAAAACGCAGCACGAGTAACAGAAGTGCTGTACGTTCTACTCTTTACTTTTTAATCATTTTCTTTCCGTTGATGATGATAACGCCCTTGTAGTTGTCATCAACACGTTGACCAGAGAGGTTGTAGATGGCCCCGTTGCTGTTTGCACCATTGACATTCATATCGTTGATTCCTGTTGCCACAGCGCATTTAAGTTCAATCTTGTCTATATCGCAGTTAGCACCGAAGATAGAGATGCGGATAATCTGCTTGCCTTCTTTCAGTTCCTTAAGAGTAGAGTTGCTGATCGTCTTATAGGTGTCCCAACTGTTGTTTCCTGTCTGAGGAACGCTCATTCTCCAGAGGTTTGTCACCTTGCCGTTCTCCACGATACCTACGTTGAAACCAGAGTTTGTAACACCAGAAGAGACAACGGCATCACAGGTGTACATGCCCTCCTGCTTAACATCGACGGTGTATTCATACCACTCGTTCTGAGAAGTCCAACCGAGCACATAGCCGCCGCTTGCCGTCTTCTTGATATCAACACCCTCATTATCGCTGCGATAGCCTGACTTAGCCTCGTCGTTTGAGTCAGAGTCGTGGAATGTAAGTCCTTCACCACCTCTGTCAAAGTTCTCTGCCTCGATAATACCAGGAATAGTGACGCTCCTATAGGCGCTACGCTTGTTGTTTACCGTCAGGTTATAACTGACAAGTTTTGATGTCTTGCCATCTGCATCAACAGCCTCTGCAGTCACCTTGTATGTGCCTTTTGCACTTGGCTTGTACTGAGCCTCGAATGGAGCAGACTTAATAGACTTCAGCAGAACATCATTGACATAGATATTGACCTTGGCAATGGTGCTTGTAGTAGAAGATGCATTAACTGTGATTGTTGTCTGCTCGCTGACTGTTGCAGGTGCCGGATCGGCAGCGATTGAAACCTTGATCTTCTCGTCAATGTCAAGATGCTGGAACTTGATCTTGTCGATATTACAACTTGAACCAGTGATATTGATGCGGATAATCTGCTTGCCAGCCTCAAGAGGCACGCTGAGACGACCATGAAGTGTAGAATAGGTGTTCCAGTCGTTGGATTTGAGACATGGAACGGCAATGCTATTTGTAAGTTGGGTGAGGCCTTCATCATTATTGAGCGCAATGCTGAATGAAGAGTTGTTGGCACCAGAAGAAACCACAGCATCAAATGCATACGTGCCGGCCTCCTTCACGTTGACCGTGTATTCAAGCCACTCGCCGGCGTTGGTGTAACCGATGGCATAGCCGCCGTTACCCTTCACGATATCCACGCCACCACCGTTAGTACGGTAGTTGCCGTCGCCTTCAACCTTTGTGTCAGAATCGTGGAAACTCATGCCATCTGCTCCAGTATCGAAGTTTTCTGCCTCGATAGTGCCCGGAATCTCAGCCACCACATCATTGAACGGAGCACGTGGATTATAGGCGGTAACACCAGACAGACGCTCGTATTTAGTGCCGTCGGTAGCATAGACAATAGCCTTGAGGTTGTATTTTCCCGTATTCTCAGGGGTGAACTCTGTAGTATACGGAGCCTCTGTCATTGTGGCAATAAGCGCGCCCTTGACATAAAGTTCAACACGCTCGATTTCCTTTGTCCTCAGACGGGCACGAACCGTGACAGGCACAGCCTCACCCTTAGTAACGGCAATAGCCGCAGGCTTAACATATACAGATGCCTCCTTCTTCATTCCTGGGAACGGACTCTTGGCATTCTTGGCTGCATCTGAAGCCATATATTCGCGGAGCCATGTCATGGCCGGACGATCTGTTCCATTCTGCTTGATGATACCAGAGTTACCATCGGTTGTCCATGTCTTGCCGTAGATATATCCCCAAAGCGTGATGCCGGCACAATAGTCTTTCTCCCACATATATGGAATCTGTTCCTTATAACGCTGAAGTTGGAGATTGTCATCGGATGTACCAATGTCATACTCCGTGCTGTACATAGGCATCTTCAGAGCATTCTGTATCTCGTTCATAGCCGACTTGAAGGATGTTACGTCCATATCCGTAAGGTCATGCGACTGACATCCGTAGGCATCAATAGGAGCACCGGCATCACGGAGCGTCCTTACCAGGTCGATGAACTGAGACCTCTGATGCTGGAAGGTGTTATAGTCATTATATATAAGGATGGCGTCAGGCCAGCGCTCGTGAGCCATCTCGAATGCCTTGATGATCCAGTCATAGCCAGTCTTGCCGTCACCGCCAAGGGCAGCCTTGTAAGGCGCAGGATTGTGACCGGGCACTGCCTCGTTCACCACATCGATGAGCGGAAGGTCAGGATAGTGCTTCTTGACAGCATCCATCAATTCCTCTATTGCCTTGTACTGTTCTTCCTTTGAGAGAGAATTGAGCCAGGTAGGGTATTGTCCGCCCCAGATGAAAGTGTGGTACTTGAAAGGGAAATTGTGCTGCTTGGCATAGTTGTAGGCTCTGTCTGAACCGCTGAAATTGAAACTGCCACGACGGGAGCCCTCGATGGCATCCCATTTGGATTCATTCTCACAAGTGATCTGATTCCAGAGAGTGTAAAATTTCTCCTTGCCCCAGTCCACATTGTATTCGGTAGTGATATTGCCGAGGAACTTATCCTTGTTTGTGGATAATTGGGCTGAGACATTCATACCGCCAAACAAAGCGATAATTGTTAAAATAGATAGTTTCTTGTTCATTTTAGTTATGCATATTTAAAAGTATCACTTCATAATAACCTTTTTGCCGTTGATAATCCTGATGGATTTCGATGTGCCCTGTTTGCTCAGACGACGACCGTTTAAATCATAGATGGCTGATGCAGATCCGTCGTCACTGACCTGTGGGACGCGGATGTCCGTCGACGATACGTTGAACTGCCAACTGTCGAAGTCCATCATAGAGGATCCGCTGCCAGAAAAGGTAAAGAACAGGTCGCGCAATCCGGTAATGGGTGAATCCAGGTCGCACGTAAACTCCTGCCATTCACCATTCGTCGGCTCTACTGAGAGACGTCCTACGACAGTCCCATTCTTACTGCCAATACGCACCATCAGCGTGCATGCTTTCTCGGCACGCACCCTGGCTGTGAATTGGTTGGCACCTTCATTGTTGCCAAAGTCCACGCCACGCACTTTGATATAATCAGCACGACTGATATTGGTCACGTAGCATTGCTGATAGTCGCCCTCGCACTTTACGCCTTGGCATTGGTTGATGGTTTCGGCCTCTTGACGCTCATAGGGATTCACCGACTGAAGAGGTTCCACACCTTTTGTGGTGAATTTAATAAAGGGCAGAGTGCCATCCTCGTTTGGCGTGAACTCCTCTACACAGGTGGAACGCTTATAACCTCCACCGTTAGGGAGATTGCCGTTGTGGTAGAAGATATAGTGATGACCCTTGTACTCCACGCTGCCCCCATGAATGGTAAAACTGTTCTGGGCCTGCCCCATCACCTTTCCCTGATAGGTCCACGGACCGGTAATCTTGTCGGCTGTGGAGTAAGCCCAATGTTCGGGCACGCCGCCGGCAGCATATTCCAGATAGTACTTCCCGCCGCGCTTGTAAATCCATGATGCCTCTTCGAAGTTGGTCTTCGGCGTGCCGTCATCATTGTATCCCTTGTAGGGGCCAAAGGCTTTCTCATCCTTTGTTTTCACCTCCTTCTCGCCACCCGTGATGGCTGTCATGCTCTTCGTCAGTTTGGTATACCACAGCATATTGTTACCATAGAACAGATAGGCCTGTCCATCGTCATCAATAAACACCGAGGGGTCTATCTTGAACCATCCCTTTACCAATGGTTTCTTGATCGGGTCCTTATAGGGTCCTGCAGGGCTGTCGGCCACTGCCACGCCGATACCAGGATAGGCCTCTCCCTTGATGGTAGCCGTCACGTACCAGTACCACTTGCCATTACGCTCAATACATTGGCTGGCCCAGCAGTCGTTGTCCTGTTTGGCCCATGCGGAGAATGTAGCCGAGGTCAGAGGGGTGCCGCGATAAGTCCAGTTTACCATATCCACCGTACTATACAGCAGCCAGTCCTTCATGGTGAAGTAGTTGTTCTGCGTCACGTCTTCATCATGGTCTACGAAGAGGTAGAGCGTGTCGCCATGTACGTAAGGTGCTGGATCTGGCGTATAACGGTCACAGATAATCGGATTTTGTGCCCACAAGGTTGTGGCGAGCATACAGGTAAGCCCACAAAGCAATGTCGTATGTTTCATATCTTTCAAATATCTGAAAATTCTGTTGCAAAAATACAAAACTTTCTTCTATTATATAGCAAAAAAGGAAAAAATGTGCTAACTTTGTGGCGAGATTGTACTATTTGACATGATACTGGCAAAATATATCCACAGATATGAAAAGATACAAGGACCTATTCATTGATTTCGATGATACACTCTACGATACTCACGGCAATGCGGTGATTGCACTAAGCGAGACCTTTGAGGTTTTCCGTTTGGGACGCTATTTCTCAGACCCACAGGTGTTCTACGATGCCTACTGGACTGCGAATATTGATCTTTGGACGCAATATGCCAAAGGAAAAATCACGCGTGACTATCTGATTGTGGAACGATTCCGCCGTCCGTTGAGTGTTGGCACAGGAATTGAGGTCACCAAAGAACTCTGTCTGGAAATCAGTGACAAGTTTCTTGACTTCTGTGCTTCGAAACCCGGTGTGATTGAGGGTGCCCACGAACTGATGGACTATCTGAAGCAGCGAGGCTATCGGATGCACATGACAAGCAACGGCTTCCACGAAGTGCAGTACAAGAAACTGGCGGCCTGCGGCCTGCGCAACTACTTCGACACCATTATCCTGAGCGAGGATGCCGGGGCCAACAAACCAGCACCAGAATATTTTGACTATGCCCTGCGCCAATCTGGTGCCTCTCGCGAAACCACGTTGATGATTGGCGACAACCTGCAGACCGACGTTCTTGGAGCCCTTCATGCAGGTATTGATGCCTTGCTCTTCAACCGTTGGGAGGTAGAGACCAATGACACACCTCAGACTCCAACATTTGTGGTGTCGAGTCTGCAGGAGATCATGAACATACTGTAAATACTTTATTCTACCACTTCACCCTATCAGCCTTCCATCAGTTTGCGGTAGCGGATGCGCTTGGGTTCTTCAAGCCCTAAACGCTGTGCTTTGTTAACTTCATACTCGGAGTAGTTACCCTCGAAATAGAAGACATTTCCCTGTCCTTCAAAGGCGAGGATATGGGTACAGATACGATCCAGGAACCAACGGTCGTGACTGATAATGACAGCACAACCCGCAAAGGCTTCAAGGCCCTCCTCCAAGGCACGTAACGTATTGACATCAATATCGTTAGTCGGCTCGTCGAGAAGTAAAACATTACCCTCTTGTTTCAAGGCGATGGCAAGTTGCAGACGATTACGTTCACCACCTGAGAGCACCCCACACTTCTTCTCCTGATCGGCTCCACTGAAGTTGAACCTTGATAGGTAGGCCCGTACGTTGACATCCTTACCGCCCATACGGATGGTCTCGTTGCCCTGCGACACCACCTGATAAACGGTCTTTGCAGGATCAATATCCTTGTGTTGCTGATCCACATAGGAGATTTTAACCGTATCACCAACGGAGAAAGAACCAGCATCCGGCTGTTCCAAACCCATAATGAGGCGGAACAGCGTGGTCTTGCCCGCACCATTGGGTCCAATCACACCCACGATACCGTTAGGCGGCAGCGTGAAGTTCAGGTCACTGAAGAGTGGCTTTTCCGGGAACGACTTTGCCACATGCTCTGCCACAATCACCTTGTTGCCTAAGCGCGGACCGTTGGGGATGAATATCTCGAGTTTTTCCTCCTTCTGTTTCTGTTCCTCGTTGAGCATCGTCTCATAGGAGTTCAGACGGGCCTTACCCTTGGCGTGACGGGCCTTCGGGGCCATCCTCACCCACTCCAACTCACGTTCGAGGGTCTTACGGCGCTTCGAGGCTTGCTTCTCCTCCTGAGCCAGGCGCTGGCTCTTCTGTTCCAGCCAACTGGAGTAGTTGCCCTTCCAGGGAATACCCTCGCCACGGTCCAACTCCAGAATCCACTCTGCCACATCGTCAAGGAAGTAACGGTCATGTGTGACGGCAATCACCGTACCTTCATATTGCTGCAAGTGCTGTTCCAGCCAGTCGATACTCTCAGCGTCGAGGTGGTTGGTGGGCTCATCCAATAGCAATACGTCGGGTTTCTGCAACAATAGTTTGCATAGTGCCACACGACGGCGCTCACCGCCTGAGAGGTTCTTCACGCTCCAGTCACCCGGAGGGCAGTTCAGTGCCGCCATCGCACGATCCAGTTTCGAGTCCATATTCCAAGCGTCCGTCGCGTCGATGATGTCCTGCAACTCTGCCTGACGTGCCATCAACTTGTCCATCTTGTCGGCATCCTCATAGTATTCAGGCAGTCCGAACTTGACGTTAATGTCGTCGTATTCCTTCAGTGCATCATAGACATGCTGCACACCCTCCATCACATTCTCCTTCACCGTCTTTTCCTCGTTGAGTGGCGGGTCCTGTGGCAGATAGCCTACGGTATAACCCGGGCTCCACACCACGTTGCCCTGATACTGCTGGTCGAGTCCGGCGATAATCTTCATCAACGTCGACTTACCGGCACCATTGAGTCCGATGATACCAATCTTAGCCCCATAGAAGAAACTGAGATAGATGTTCTTGAGCACTTGTTTCTGGTTCTGCTGGATGGTCTTGCTCACACCAACCATCGAGAAAATCACTTTCTTGTCGTCTACTGTTGCCATAGGATACTGGATTAATGGAACAAAGATACGAAATATTTCTGAATAGAAATTAAAGCCCCGCCGATTGGCGAGGCTTTAATTTAGATATTCTAATAAGACTTACTTCTTATTCAGGGCGAGGTCGATAGCAACGGCTACAGAAACAGTAGCACCTACCATCGGGTTGTTACCCATACCCAAGAAGCCCATCATCTCTACGTGTGCAGGAACTGAAGAAGAACCTGCGAACTGAGCGTCTGAGTGCATACGACCCAGCGTATCAGTCATACCGTAAGAAGCAGGACCAGCAGCCATGTTATCCGGGTGCAGCGTACGACCTGTACCACCACCAGAAGCCACTGAGAAGTAAGGCTTACCAGCGAGCACGCGCTCCTTCTTATAGGTACCTGCTACGGGGTGCTGGAAACGGGTCGGGTTGGTAGAGTTACCAGTGATGGATACGTCTACGTTCTCCTTCCACAGGATAGCCACACCTTCACGAACATCGTCAGCGCCATAGCACTTCACCTTCAGACGGCTGGGGTTGTTGCCATAAGGAACCTCCTTGACAACCTTCAGTTCACCTGTGAAGTAGTCGAACTTGGTCTGTACGTATGTAAAGCCGTTGATACGGCTGATGATCTGGGCAGCGTCCTTGCCAAGACCGTTCAGGATGACGCGGAGGGGCTTCTGACGCACCTTGTTGGCCATCTCGGCAATC
>JAFZUS010000068.1 GCA_017618275.1 Prevotella sp. | reverse complement strand
TCGACAAGGAATCCCGGCTGTATTCCAACTTTGACGGCAAATCCCTTGGCTACATTGAAATTGGCAAGGATCGGAATATTTACATAGTCCATCTTAATTGTTCCATTCATGCCTTGGCTATCTGCGTCGGCTCCCTGCTGGGAATAGAGGGCACCTGCCGAGACAGAGAGCAAGGGTGTTGCCTGATATTCCAACTCGGCTCCCGCCACGAACGCAATTCGAGTCTTGGCCTCATTGTCGTTCGTCATCGTAGCCAGATTTATACCAGCCTTAGGCTGAAGGCTCCAACCGCCAACAGCATTTTGGGCGTTTGTACATACACTAAGCAACAATGTCGTTGCTGCAATCATAAACCTTTTCATATTCGTTCGTTTTATTGAATAACACATCTTCTTCTAAACTAAAATAAGATACAAAATAGGAATCCTTAGGATCATAAACCTGTCCCCCCGATCCAGTTGGAAGCCTCGAGTGTAGGATCATGGGGCTTGTCCCCATGCTCCCAGTTCTATTTTCACATCTAGAATTTTACATTTCTTTTTATATTCTTTATACGACATAGGTCCTAAAACAGAGTCGTTGTCTTTGCAGATTATCCAGTAACAATCTTGTATGTCATTGCATAAACGTTTAATGTGGATGATACTGTCTTTATTATACTCCATACCATATTCCCAGAAATAATCTGCTCTTATAAAAACAGGATTCTGATGTGCTAATACATAATGATCATCAAACATATAGTCATCGACATCATCTGGAATTATTAATCTAAGACACCCAGTACTATCCAGTCGGCAAATATCGTGGTCTACATACACATATTTACAGCCTAAATCTATATATGGTGATGAGTTCCTTGGAGCCAGCCAAAACCATAAGAATAGTAATAATGCCAATAGAAGGCAAGACATGACTGCCAAAATAATTGGAAAAGATTTTATCCGATTCCTCATATAATTATTATTTAAGTTTGTATTTTCCTTTAAATACTATCTTATATGGATTGCCATTACCATGAATAACCTTGTCTATTTTTGTCCATCTATTCCTTCTTGTAATGTCTGGATCATTGTTTGGATTAGGTATTATGTTGAAATCATAATAGTCTGGAAAAACTACAACCTCATTATTACCCAAATAACCTATAGTGACATTTCCGAAAACGCCCCACTGATGCTTACCACCAGGTTCTAAACTTTGCCCCCAAATGAAACCTGGTTTCATATTAGATACATCTAAGAAATCCAAATTTAGGGAATTGACATCAATTTCTAACGTTTCTCCATTTCCTATCGCCCACCATTCTTGAGCTTCATAAAAACTTAATTTACCGTCTTTTTCTATTTCTTTTTTCCGTAATCGGCGATACTCAGTTATATTTTTTGGATGTATCATATCGTTGAACATAATGCTGAAGGCACTGGTGATGGCACCATTGGCAAACTTTCCACCACCTAACTCGTCAACTGTGCCGCCAAGGACAGCACTGGCGGCAATTTCACCAGCCTTGCCGAGTGTGTTCAGGTTTTTATCGATGTAATGGCCTCCTGCACCCGAAATGGCTCCCATCATCATACCGTGGAATATATTGCCACCCTGAACACCTTCCAGCCAGCCTTGCGAGAAAGTATGTTTGAACAGTCGTTCGAGGAACGAGCCATCGCCTGCAGCACCATTCAGTACTGCTGAGAAGCCTCCAATGACTGCACCCGTGATAGTAGCCTTGGCTATCTGTCCGATATTTGCTCCATTAAGCAATGCTCCAGTTAATGCCCCAGCCGCACCACCAGCGGCTCCAGCCAGGAAAACTGCTACTGGTGTTACAGAACCCATCGTTACTGCCGACACGACTATTCCAACTGTTGCAGCCAAGAGAGATTTCCAATTGTCGCTGAGCCAACTGTACCCTGTGGGGTCTATGAGTGAAAGGGGATTGTTCAGACAGTAACTGTAGCGGTTTAGACCTTGTGTGAAGTCCGGAGCCTGTACGTATGGGTCGGGCGAGAGGAAGCGTCCAGTCACGGGGTCGTACATACGTCCGTCCATGTTGACCAACTCGAAGAGGTCTATGTGCTCGTGACCTGAGAATCCCCACGGATTGACGACCTGAGCGTCGGAAGCAGTAGCATAGTACTGCCATGTTGCCGGGTTGCGTCTCCGACCCCATGCGTCGTAACTCAACTCCTGCACAAGATTGCCCCTGGCATCGCTATAGGCGATGACAGAGCCGAGGTGGTCGTGATGGAGGTAGAGCATACGGGTTGTCGATCCCTTCGTTTCACGCAGGGCTACGGCCTTTCCACCGGCATAGATGTAACAGATTTTCACGGTGGTGCTGCCTGTTGACAGTTCGTATAGGCTACCCACATAATATTTTGTCTCCACCGTACTACTGTTTCTCTTCCTTACCGCTCTGCTCCTCGACTTGCTTGGTCCGTAGGTCAGTTCCAGAATGTCAGAACCGTACTTGATGCGTGAGACCTTATGGAAGGATGTGTATTGTATCTCATCCCACAGCCTGACGTATGCGTTTTCCTCGTAAAAGCCTGTCAGACGGTTGGTGCCTTCTTCGTATGTGAATCCATGGCCTACGCCTGTGCGGGATATGACATTGCCAGCGGCATCATAGGCCGACTGTTGAACAGTCTGTCCGTTCTTTTTAACTTCCACCAGCCTTCCTAATGTATCGTAGGTAAAACCTTCCGTCATATTGCGGGCAACATCCTTCCGCTGTATAAGGTCGCCAATAGCATCGTAAGCGTATGTCCAGTTTTGTATGCCGGGAGTGCTGATGGCAGTGATGTGTCCCGTGGCTGCATTGTAAGTGTTGGTGGTAACAAGGCCATTGCCCAGTGTCTCCTCTGTAGCATTGCCCCTTGCGTCCTGTTGCGTAAGTTGCCATATGACACTATGTGTGGAATGGTCTTTTACGCTGGTGAGCAGGCCGTTGGTCGAATAGCCGTAGTCAATGGCATAGTTATTAGGATAGGTGATGGTGGCCGGATGGTTCTGCACGTCGTATGAAGTGGCTACTGTAAACGAATAGCCTCCAACACTATCTACTTGCTGAATAGTCCTGCCATAACTGTCATAATAATATTGTGTAGAAGTACTATTGGAGGCAGAAGTACTGGTGACGGCTCCCACGAAGCGGGTGTCATAAACGTTAGTGATGGTCACATCCGGGCGTGTTTCCGTTGTGATGCGCCCCAGCAGGTCGTAGGCATACGTGGTGGTACCTTTTGAATCAGTCTGGCTGACCATTTCACCATAAGCGTTGTATACCGATGTGGTAGTACCTAGGTCTGGGTCGTCAAGTCGCGTACGGTTGCCCCTTAGGTCATACTGCATGGTGACGGTGGTGCGTGGCCCGGCGAGTTGCGTACAATGCCCGTCCAGGTCATATTGGTATTCTATAGTTCCGCCCTCATGGTCGGTGGATTGCACGAGATTGCCGTGGCAGTCAGTTTCACGGACGGTGCTGTGGCCCAGTGCATCAGTAACTGTGGTAGTATAGCCATTGTAGGTGAAAGTCGTGACACTACCCGCTGCGTCGGTCTGCGTGTGAATTCTTCCGGCGTTATCGTAGGTATTGACGTTCCATAACGGCGTGTTGCCGGGGAAGTAGGGCTCTGATGTCTTCCACACCTGCCCTTTGTTGTTGTATACCACGTCGGTGTAGATTTTCTGACCGAAAGCATTCTCGGTGACGGTGCGCACGGTGCGTCCCAGACAGTCGGAGAATACCAGAGAGAAGGGCTGCCCGGTGGTCTCAGTACGGGTATAGTAGAGTGCCGTGGCGGGGGCATCGGTATGACCTTCGCTCCAGTTTACGGTGATAGTTGTGCTACCGATGGAAGTGGTCACAGTCTTGCACCGTCCGAAACTGTCGTAGGTGTAGCCAGTGGTGATGCTGTTGGCATCGACAGAACTGTACATGAGACCACTGTATACGTCTACGCTATTGGTGATGGTGTGACCCATACTATTGGTCTGCTTCAGAAGGAAACGTCCCTTCGTATCGTATGTGGTTGATTCTGTCCTTGCTGCGAATGTCGTATTCAGTGGTGTTGTCGTACTACTGGTAATATTACCGAAAGCATCACGGATATATGACTTGCGATACCCTAGTGTTGTATTATAGGGCTCTGACACCTCCGCTTTCAGCAGACCCGTGGAAGTCTCGTACTCAAATTGGGCTCTCTGCACCGATGTACCGGAAGTTCCCTGTTTGGTGACAGTTGAGGCCGTCAGTCGCCCCAGCCTCCAAGTGGATTCATTGTTATTATACGTGTTGACTGTGGTGATGGTAATGTCACCGTTGGTTACTTCTGTGCGGGTCGGATTGCCATAGTTGTCGTATGTATATTCTGTTTGCTCTTCTGTGAGCAACTGGCCAGAGGTATACTCATAGGTTTTATCCGAAACGGTTACTGGTAGGTGGCTGAAAGCGTAAGTCCCTGATGGGGTGATATTGTATGTTATGTCAGACTCGGAAAGTAATTGTCCTCCAATCCTTGTTTCCTTATGGACGGGAGACATTATATATCTACCCACTGACGGAGAAAAAACTGTAGTTGTCACTATGCCTGTGGGTATATCGGTGGAAGATACCCTTGAAAAACCAAGTACACCTCTTCCCTTGTGGTGCAGGAGTGCATCTTCGTAGTGGTATGATGTGGTGTGTTTTCCCCCTAAACCGTCCGGAGTCTTCACCTGATAAACTATGGGCCAAGACGAGGAAAAGGAGGTGAGGTTTGAATTGTGAGTCGTACCTCGTGTGTGAATAGAGGCATCGCTCATATATTTATAGTCTATTTCTGTTGTATTTCCCATTCCGTCTGTTATACTGGATAGGAGTTGGCTAAGTCCGTTAGGTAGCAGTAAAAGTTTACAGCCTGGCCAAGTAGCGTTCTGGTAGTCAGCGGTACAAACAAACTCAGACTTGCCGTCGCCGTTGAAGTCACCGAGATAGTAATTCCACATATTTGTGCCGTATGAACTGCTGCCGGCTGTTTGCGGGAAGAAATGTCCCATACAGTCGTTGAGGTAGACGCAGGGCTGGCCGTTACCAGTTTTGTTCACAGTCAACAGGTCGGCATAGCCGTCACAATTGACATCGGCAACAAATATCTCCACATTCATGGGATTGAAAGGCTGTTGGACATAGCAGATAAGCCGATAGTTGCCATCTCCTGCAGAGGCAAAAAGAGGCCAGCCGGTAGATAATGGGGTGCCATTATACGCACAATAGAGATAATCGTCCTTCCCGTCGGCATTGAAATCACCGAAGAGCAGTTTCTCGCTCGTGCCGTAGCCAAAAGATCTCTCTGTGAATCCACCCTGTCCGTTGGCTATCATCAGACATGAGTTGTTACTCCTCATATTTATGATATCTGTCAGCCCGTCGCCGTTAATGTCGACAGGAATGACCTTGTCCCATTCCTGGGAGCAGGCGGCTGAAACACTTTGGTTAATAGAATAATAATTCGGATCGAACAGAGATGATAGGTAGATACGATAATCATTATCGTCGTCAAAGGTCAATAGCAGGTCGCTTGCCCCGTCGCCGTTAACTTCAATGGGAAGGATATGGAAGGATCTGTTGAAGGCTGCAACATTTTGTGACTCAAGGAAACCTGTTCCTGTGGACAGATAGATTCTTGCCATGTCATACGAACTGTTCATCTTTGACATGACAGCCATGTCTGCCCTGCCGTCGCCGTTGAAATCTGCCACAACTACCTGTTTTGGAATATTATTGTTATATAATGGGCCGATACCTGGATTCGAGAATGTAGAACCATTGCTTGTAAAGAGTTGCCAGCCTTTGTATGGTGCGTCATCATCGGCAGGGAGGGCCACATAATCATCCTTGCCGTCACCATTGAAGTCGCCGACATGGAGAGTGACATGGTAAAGGTTTGTTACAGTTTGTATGTTTTGCCCATTGACAGTCAGATTATCGACCGTATACCACTGGAACAGGGTGGGGTTCTTCTCTGTGTTGTTTGATGCTACCTCCGTGACGCTGGTAAGCAGATTATGATAGTTATTGACAGTATACCCCATCCGGTATGAGCGAACCATGCTGTCACCATAGTAGATGCCAATGGTATTGACGCACTTCAGATGTCTTACGACATGGCCGTACAAGTAGGTATAGGCGGTGTCGGGGCGGTCTACATAACTGAGGCGCACCGAGGCATAAGGCTGCAGTCCTGCGGCAGAATTACCGGTATAATCTATGCGCGTGGGGTAGATTTCGTTGTATTCATTGTTGCCCTGATAGGTTACGGTGAAATAGTTGCCACTGGTGTCGGTGGCCCGCGTGAGCATCCAGAAGAGTCCGGGTTCGGTAGAAGACGGTTGCAGGATCCGGGTATTGGCTGCATATTCGTAGGTTATACCGTCTTTCGTCTCTACGGTGAACGATGTAGGGTCGCCCTCTGGCCCGTAAGCCGTAACGCGGGCATAGTTCTTCATCTCCGTAGAATAGATGCGCTGTAAGGGGTTAACGGTATCGGTAACTACTAGTCGGGTGCCATCAAGGGCGAATCGGTCATCAGCGGTGAAGGTTACTTCGCCAACTCTGCCGTCGAGTGCCAAGTTCTGGGGCACACGTCCAATGACGGAAAGTCCTGTTAGGTCGAAACCATAACCCAACAGACCCGAACGGTTCGAACTGTTGTATGAGATGGAAAGATGTGGAACCATTCCGCCTGTGCCAGGTATGGCAGGAATGGGTATCTCATAGTTTGCCTGTCCCAGAGGGGTAATAGTCAATTCTCCCTCCGTACGTCCAACATAGCCAGAAGTTGCAGAAATAGGAAGGACGCACAATATTGTGGCAAATGCCATCAATAGAATCCGGACTGTAAAGAACGGTTTCATAATGCAAAAGTACATATAATTATTCAGATTAGCAAGAAAAAGAAAGAAAAAGCAATAAAGAAGAAAGTTTGAACTAATTCTTATGTCTGGCAATGATATTGCCTGAGGAATCGTAATCATAGACTATCGGCCACTGCTGTCCACTATTCAGTTTTAACACTCCTCCAAGTTGCACTTCAAAAGGTCCTGCAATTTCAATGCGAATGGGTGCTGTCATGATAAGGTCACCAGTGGGCGTGACCGTAACATTGTTAGATGTAAGTACGTCACGACCTTGTACGAAGACCTCTGTGCTCACAATTTGGTTCTGGTAAGTGTCAATACTGTCACTCAGTTCGGTAGCAGCCATAGGGTCAACACAGAGGAACAGCAATGCTGAGAGTGACAGCCTGATATATTGTATTCTTTTCATACATCTTATAGTTTTTATTTTGAAATAATCATCTTCTTCGTGTCTATCTCCTGTCCGTTGACAACCAGAGAGTAGAGAAATATGCCCTCACCGAGTTCGTAACCGCCGATGGAAACGCTCTCCATGCCCGATGAAATAGGGAGTTTCTTGATGGTCTTGCCTGTCATGTCGAAGATGCAGATGGAGGCATCCTGTATGTCATCCGCCAAGGAGAAACGGATGACGGTCTGCTCCTTGAAGGGATTGGGGGTATTTTGGTAGAGTTTGTTCTGGGAGATGGAAGAGGCTTGCTTGTTTGTTGCTGAACGGGTTTTCTTGGCTGCTCCTTCTGACGTCTGCCCCTCCAAGACTTCTATCTTTGCGCTCAGTTCGTTGATGCTCTGCACCAGCAGTGGTATCATCTCCATATAGTTGATAACCTTGGAGCCGTCCTCTCTTTCATAAACCAGATCCGGGAATGTCTCTTCCAGCCGGTCTGCATCAAGGGCATAGTGGGTCTTCTCATAATACTGCTCGTCTATGATATCTGGTTCGGGCTCTTTGCCTCTTTGGAGTGTGTCAATTCCGAGATCGTCATAGATTGTCTCCGTGATTTTAGGTTTTTCCGGACGTTCCTTCTGATAGGTCGTGACGTTGAGGCCCGAAAGACAACTGGCTATCGAGGCAGACCTTATGGAAATCCCATTGCCTGAAGAACCCGATTCACTCGCCGACTCGCCAAGCAGGGACCTCGTCTGGATATTGTTGGCTTCAACATTGCCCGTGACCTTTACATTGCCGTGAAAGAAGCCTGCATACTTGCCAGAAGTCAAGGCACTACCCATGTCGCTATATATGGTACCATAGACACCTGCTCCATAACCAAAATTTCCGACACTACCTACCAAGCCTATCGCCTTCACTGTTGAACCTGCCTCACCTATCACACCCGCACTGACGTCAGCGCCTCCTGCATGGCTCATAATCCCCCAATTGGTACCAGACCCAGTTCCCGATGCTGTCAAGTAAAAACCTTTCTTTTCACCCACATTACAATACATATAGTAAGAGGAACTTCCTGCACCATTGATGGCGATGGGCGACACTGCCGTGCTGTTGGTATGGATGGCAATATTTCCATTGCTCTGAACCTTAAACTGAGCACTGGCCGAGAGTGCTATGACACATAGACTGATTAATAATAGATTTTTTCTCATAATTCTTGGTTTTTAAAAATATTTGTGGCAAAGATATAGAGAAATAAGCATTAGAACAAATTTTTCGCGTTTCAATTGCTGGCGTTGTAAATGTTTGGGAATCAGTTATATGGCAACTGTCCGGTAGGCGTTTTTGTGATATAGGAAACGGATTACCCCATAATTTTGCCTATACAAATAAAGCGAGTAGCCTTCTAATTGGGTAGCTACTTGCTTTACATCTTACTCACTATCTAATATCTTGTGAACAAGAGATGTTATTGGGTCATGGTGTTAGAACTGTTTGTCGGATCAACCTGAAACCTTTCCTATAAAGAGGATAAGATTGCTGTCTTTCTCAGTTATGGCGAAGAGGAAAGGACGGTTGGCCACAAACTCTGCTTGGGGCTTGCCAGTTGTGACGGTACTGACGGTTGCAGAAGCCGCCATTGTTCCCTTCTCGTCTACTGTTATTTGGGTTCTTTGCTTCATCAGGTTTACGAACAGTGGGCTGGAGGGGGCTTTTAGCATTCCTGAAAAATCCGCATCAGAGCGTTTGAAGGCTGCCTTGACTCCCATTGTCATCAGAGGATCTTTTAAGTATTGCTCTGTAGACACTTCAAATCGGGGAATCTGCAGCATAGTGTTTTGGAGATGCATATTGGCCACCAACTGTTTCCAGCGTTCCGCAGTAAGGGTGCTAAGCAATTCGTTCAGTGACATGCTCTCGTTGGTAGGCAGTAGGAACAACATACCATATTTGCCATCGTGATATGGCAGTCTAACAGCCTGAACCGTCTCATCTTTCAAATACTCGAAAGTGGCTATCTGAGCCATCATAGGCACTTTCACCTTATTGCCGTCGGCAGTCGTGAAATCCTGCATCGTCGTATTCTGTTCTTCAAACCCATAATGCCATTGGGCTTTAAAGAATACGGAATTGAGTAATATGGCTGCATCCGATGGGCTGACCTCGTTACTGTTCAAAATCTGGGGTATCATCCCCTTGGTTGTCCTGTCACACCATTCGTTGACAAGGCCAGCCACCTCATCGGATTTCGAAAAGTCCATACATTCAATGCCTGCCTGATAGTATCCCTTCATGTTGGCAGCGTACTGGCCATTGAACTCTGCCCCAATGGTATTGTTGGAAAGCAGATAATTGGCAATGCCCAGTTCCACCTGTTCGTCAGCCAGCGGGGTGTTCATCATCAGGTTGCCGAAGAATTCATTTATTGCCTTTGTATCGTACCTATCAAAGCAGAGCGCATGCATGAGTTCCTGACGTGTTGTGCCGCTGGCTCCGTCATTGAGTATCCCTAGCATGTAGGCTACACTCAGAGGTGATATAACCATGTTGCCTGTTACACCCTTGCTTGTTTCGCGCATCAGATTCAGTGAGAATTGATTGTTGTCGTCAACCATCTGCATCTGGTTCTCTGTAAGTATGATACCACCTGGTGTCTGTTCAATCACAGGCTCC
>JAFZUS010000067.1 GCA_017618275.1 Prevotella sp. | reverse complement strand
GTTGTTGCTAAGCACGGCGTAGGGTTCAACTGGTAGGGCAGTGAACGTGGCTATGAGTTCCATGTTTGCCAATATATTCTGAATGACATAGGTGGAATCTGTCGGCATCTGGCTTCTGATACTATTACCGTTAAGTATCACCTCAGCCAAACGATAGCCAGCATTGGGACGGAATGTCAGGTTGACGTTGGAGCCGTTTGGCACATTGAAGACCGCTTCTTTTCCTCCCACAATCTCGAATCTCTCTATCTTTCCATCTGGGGTAACAACGCTTCCAGTAATCATGCCATTCTCACCTGGTAGCACGAACACTTCACGTGAGGTTGGCGCATTCTTATCGGTGAAGTAGCCTGGATTAGCCGTTCCTCCATCAATATGGGCGTAGGTGTAGTTGGTATGGCTTGAATTGTAGTGGGTTCCAGCGCCACCCACGAGAGCATTACAACCAGTAAACATGTTATTGCCTTCGCCATCTTCAAGAGAAACTGTTGACCAATCACTGCCATAAATTGTTTTCAGACTTGAACAACCATAGAACAAATTATGTATTCTCGTCACTTTGTCTGTCCTGAATCCGCTCACATCAAGGCTCGTCAAACTTGAGCAACGCTCGAACATTCCGTAAATACTTGTTGCGTTATTAGTCTTGAATCCGCTGACATCAAGTTTCGTCACACCTGAACATCCATAGAACAGATCTTCCATTCTCGTCACTTTATCAGTCTTGAATCCACTCACGTCAAGACTAGTCAGGCTAGAGCAATTATAGAACATTTGTGTCATGAGTGTTACATTATCAGTCTTGAACCCGCTGACATCAAGGCTTGTCAAACTAGAACAACCTCTAAACACAGCCCACATGGTCGTCACTTTGTCAGTCTTGAATCCGCTTACATTCAGGCTTTTCAGACCAGAGCAACCATCGAACATTTGAGTCATGTCTGTTAAGTTGTCTGTTTTGAATCCGCTTAGATCAAGGCTTGTCAGACTAGAGCAATGAGAAAACATATCATGCATGTTCCATACATTGTCCGTCTTAAGATTTTCAAGACCAATGATGGATGTTAACGATGAGCATTTCTGGAACCAATAGGCTGTGCTCGTAGGTTTATACTCGGCAAACGATGCGTCGAAAACGGCAGTCGTTATAGTACTATATGGCGAATTGGAATCGTTTTCAATATAATAGTTGTTTATATCAAATCCTCCACGATTTGACTTGTTCGTGTCGTAGTATAATGTCAGCACAGTGTTGTTCTGACTCAGTACAACATAGGGCTCTGGCTCTTGTGGCTTTTCCAATTGAACGAGGACTGTGAAACTGCCGTTCATTACCGGTACTTCCCTGCCATTTAGGTAAGCCGTGACATTGACTGGCAAAGCCATGAACTTTGAATTCGGATTATTGAGAAGTCTTTGGGTAATCTCGGAGTTGATGATACGTATCATGCCCATACCGGATTCAATCATGGCTATCTCGCCTTGCTCATTTTCACTCTCATACATGAGCATCCTCCCATCATTTAGGGCCACCATGTTGTCCTTCGACTCAAACCGGAATTCTCCAGTGATGTTGTCGACTGCTTCGCCATCAAGAGTAGTGAAAGCCAGTTGGTTTCTGACGAATGCAGAAAGTACGCTGATTTCCCAGATGTTACCATTCTCTGGAGTTTCAGGAATCGTTAAGATGATCGCTTCGTAACCGTTAGGATCGTTACCGGTCTCATCGTACCAGTAATTGTCTATCTTTCCTGTCAACATGACTTCTGATATGACGGGTGCATTTATATCCGTGAAGTAACCGGGATTGTTCGTTCCACCGTCAATATGGGCGAAGGAAGAGTCAAATTTGTCTTCGGAATAGGTCGTGCCAGCACCACCGATGAGGGTGTAGCAGCCAGAGAACACATTCCCTCCTTCCGGTATATTGGCTGTGCTCCATCCGTCACTCACATAAATAGTTGTCAGTTTGGTGCATTCCAGGAACATCCAGTCAATATTAGTTACCTTCGACGTGTTGAAACCGCTAAGGTCGAGGCTTGGCAGTTCAAGACATCCATAGAACATAGCCTCCATGCTCGTCACGTTGTCGGTCTTGAGATTATGGATGCCAGTGATGGTTGTCAAACGCTCACATCCATAGAACCAGTAGGCGGTGCTGGTCAGCGTGTTACAGTTGGCAAAAGACTCGTCGAACACGACAGTTGTGATATCCTTGCTGAGGTCATCCCATCCGCGTCTGCCGTTTGAACCAAACGGCCCGACATACATGCTTCCTTGGAAGGCACCCTTGCTTTCGTTGTAGTAGAACGTCAGTACGGTGTTATTGTTGCTGAGGACGGCATAGGGTTCTGGACCAGTTTGTGCAGGTCCGATGATTTCCTCTATCTCATGGGCGATTTCCAGGATTTCCTGGGCGAAATGTTCAGCCTCATAACTGTCAGGCATCTCACCACGATGTTCGTATATCATCTGACCTTCTTCCAATGCCCAATTCAACTGCTCTTTAAGGTCATCGCTTACCTCGGGGTTGTCCTGGGCACGGGCCTGTACGCTGAAGCCATACTCCATCGCCTTTAACAGTTGGCTCCACGCCGTATAACTGTAGATCAATGTCGTTACCTCCGAATCTCCCTGGATCTGTGGCATCTTGGCAACGGCCTTGATGACCACATTCTTGGTAATAGGGATTGGTTGGGTGTAGAGCGTACGCATGCTGTTAGCCTCACTGACATCCAGATTCTCACTGAGACTGTAGGCTTCATCCTCATCTGCGAACTCAGACATGACGTAGTAGATTTCGGCACCCTCTGTATCACAGGTCATCACCAGATCGTCGCCCTGAAAGTTGAACATGGGGGCTGAGATAGCATCCCCCACCGTTCCTTGTGCCTGCATCTTCATCGGCAGGATGATGCCGATGAAGACTGCTATGATGGATAGTAGTTTGTTGTTCATAATCGTTTATCGCTTGGTTCCTGAAATCAATGCTTACGCGAGAGATCTGGATCATGGTTGTCGTCTTCCCAGGGCTCACGATGGTTGTCCTCTTCGTATCCTGCTAACTGCTGTACCAAGACATCGCACTGTTTGGGATTCTGTGTTCCGGCAATGAGGACGATGAGCGACAGACGGTCGCGACTGGAATCGTAGTTAGGCTCACAGCGTACGTGAATCTCACCGTCGCCTGCTCCTGCTGCAGGTTCGATATGCAGCCACGACTGGGCCGAAGAGGGAACGAAGGCTCGCCAGATGGAGTTGCTTGATACTCTCAGTATCTGTTCACCACCTTCGCCTTCAATATTGATCTGGTCGGTATTTACATCCAGACTGATCTTATCACTGTTCATACCGTCCTGACGAACGATGACCTGGGCACTGCTGGTGCCGTAGAGCACGTTCAGTGTGGTAGAGCGGGCCACGTCGTTGTTCAGTTTGTCTACCGTCACGTTGACGGTCTCCGTGCCAGCACTGCCTGTGACTTTGTTCAGGTGTACCCAACTGACGCCCGATGGCATGTCGATATTCCAGCCTTTGTTGCTCTCAATCACCAACTGTTTGGCTGCGTCTGGGTCGGCAGAAAAGTCTATTGAGCGCTCATTGATTCTCATGGTGGGGTCTCCACTGGTCTGGCGCAGATAGATAATTTGTTTCAGTCCGCCATCAGAGATGAGGGTGATGGTAGCCAGACGCGGTTGTACACCACGGTTCTGATTGGTTGTGATGACCAGTGCTCCATTTCCATTGCCTCGTTTGGGCTGCACGGATAGCATACCGTCGAAGCCGCCGTCGGCACTCTCCAGACTCTCTACGGTCCAGGCACAGTCGGCCTTGATGGGTACGCTCATGATGGAGTCGCCCGAACGGAGGGTGATCTCGTTGCCTCCCTCTACAATCAGTATTTCCTTGGCAGGCTTGGCTTCGGTTTCTTCGTCTGACTTACAGCCTGTAAATCCTGCTACGAGGGGCAGTGCGGCCAATATGGCTATGATATTTCTTGTTTTCATATCTTTTCGTCTTTATATAATTAAAAAGGTGTTGATTAGAAATTGAAGATGGCACCGAGGTTTATCATGAAGCCTCCGGCAGTGATGTCGCTGTTGTCAGCGATATGCTTGAAGTTGTCATCCTTGCTGACGCCAATGGAGAAGGCCGGTGTGGCATAGAGATACAGGTGCTGTATGGGAGCATACAGCAACTTGGCACCAAGACTGAGGCAGTTGGCTATGGCACCGTCGCCATAGTTGTTGGTACCGTTTTCCACAGTACCTGAGAGACGCTCAATCTCATAGCCCAGTTGTGGGGTAATGCCCAGACGGTTGGTCAACTCCATCTGATAACCCAATTTGAAGGCGAGGGTAGAACGCTTGTAGGTGATGGTACTCAGATAGGTGTCTTTGCCGTCGGTAGAGTACCAGGGTACATCGTCTGATTTGCCCAGACCGAAGGTGTAACTGGCCTCAAAGTCGAATTTCTTATAGACGAAGCCTGCCAGAGCGGTGATGCCACCCATCTGGCGGGCGCTGTAACCTGCACCGAAATAGAAGGCGCTGGGCTTGATGTATTTCACGCGGTCGAGGGTGATGGTGTCACGGGTGGACTCGTTGTGGTTCACGGTGTACTCCACGTTCTTGGAAACATAGCCCTTGCGTGAGAGTGCCAGTTGATAGGTACCCACTGGCAGGGTGTGTGCCTCGGTCAAGTCGATGGGCGTGGAGCCGTTGCTCACGGCATTCAGGTCACGCGGACGAGTATAGAGGTGCAGCAGACCGGTGTGAGGTGACGGGGGAGCGGCCTTGACATTGTTCTCCTTCTGTGCCACCACGGTGAAGGAGGTCTTCTCCGGGTCACAGTCAGTCTTGCGGGTTTCCACCACGTAGGTGCCCTCGCGCAACTGGGTCTGCCAGGAACCGGTGCCCACATGACGTCCCTCAAACCAGATATCGGCCTGATTGTCAACGGTGACGTTCACATTACCGAAGTGGTCTGACATATCGCGCATGTTCACATTCACAAACATGGTCTTGGTTTCTGTATCAGCAGTGGTCAGCACAACCTCCTCCTGACCCTCATAACGGTCCTTGATGGCGCGGATGGTGTGCTTACCGTAGTTCAGATACTTGTTGTAGAGAGGTGCCTCACCACAGTTCTCACCATCGATATAGACGGTAGCATTGGCTACCTGAGTGGTGATGGTGGCATAGCGGCCGGTACCGATGTCGATGAGCATCTCATAGGTGCGCGCACCCTCAATGGGGATGGGGTAGAAGAAGTCGCGCAGCACACCGAATATCTGGTGCCGGATGATGAGTTTCTGGGCGCGACGTGGCACGTAGAGCCATATCTCGCCTGGATGTTCCTCGGTATCAACAATACCTAATGAGCCACCATCGAAAGTAAAGCCGCGCTCAGGTGTCACGATTTTAATCAAGGCTGCCGTCTCTCCATTCTGGTCTTCCTTAGATGTGCCATGTGTGTTGGCTGTCAGATCGGTCTCCAGCAACTTGAAGTCCACAACTTTCAGTCCCTGTGCCATCACACCTGTGGTGAAGACTAGACTGACTGCGATCGATAAAAGAAATCTTTTCATCTTATAGTTATATTTTTTAGTTAATATATATCATTTTGGTGCAAAGATACGAAAAAAAACTAAAGAAAAGCATTTTAATGCGTTTTTTTTTGCTTCATAAATAAAAAAAGTATATCTTTGCGATAACTAATGAATATTTATGATGAAAAGAAAGGGAAATAGAATACTTATAGTCCTGTTGATGACTGCATTCCTGATGCCGGTGGCATGGGCGCAGACACCAGTGACCAAAGAAGCCAAGAAACAGGCCAAGACCTTTAAGAAAGAGGGTTGGACTGTGAATGATGGCGAGAAAGATATGGAACAGCAATTTGCTGATTTGCAGCGATATACCAACGACTCTCTCTATGTCGTAGAGTCTGCCATACAGAAGTCTAAGACCTATCATCTGGGTTATACCAGCGCACACGCGAAGGCTTTACGGGGTATTGCCAGTCGGTTGAGTACCCTGATTGCCTCACAGACAAATGTCGCTCAGACGAATCTGCAGACCGGTGGGGGCGAAGTGGAGAGTCAGACGGCCCTCAAAAGTCGTATCAAGAGTATTTCTCAGGAAACATTGTCTGACGCTTTTCCAGTGCTGGTCATATCACGACAATTGCCAGACGGCACTTGTGAAGTACAAGTCCATCTGGCAATTGCCATTCCTACACAATAGAATGAGGGTTATCCCTCGGCTTCAGTCTCAAAGTAATTCTCCAGTTCCGTCTTGGCACTGCCAGCCTCGTTGGGCAGGTCACGGATGATGCGTCCCTTTTCCAACAGGGCAATGCGGGTGGAGATGTCGATGGTGTGGGCCAGATTATGACTGGAGATGAGCAGTGTGGCGTGGTTGTCCTTGGCATAGGCTGTTAGCACATGCTTCAGCACATTCTGCGATGACGGGTCGAGGAAGTTGAAGGGCTCGTCCAGGATCACCAGTTTAGGTTTCATAAACAAGGCAGCGATGATGCCCACCTTCTGTTTGTTACCTGCCGAGAGGTTGCGGATCAGTTTCTTCTGTCCGAAAATCTCGTTACTGGCCAGTCGCTCATAGGGTTTGAGTCTTTCCTCCACTTCTTCCTGACTGATATTGTTCACTTTGCCAAGGAAGGCGAAGTATTCCTCAGGCGTGAGGAAGTCGATGAGAAAACCCTCATCTACGTATGCTCCGGTCTGGTCCTTCCATGCCTCGCTCTCCGCAGGGTTGATACTATCGATGCTCACGGCACCCTCATCGGGTTTGAGCAGGTCAAGGATCATGCGGAAGAGTGTGGTCTTTCCGGCTCCGTTATTACCCACGAGACCGAGGATATCGCCATCGTTGATGGTAAACTCGGGGATATCGCATGCGATGGTCTCGCCAAATGCCTTCTTCAGATTCTCAATTTTGATCATTTTTTTTCTTTTTTTCTAGGCTTTCCTAGAATCACCTAGGATTGCCTAGGATTTGCCTAGGATTTACCTAGGATTGCCTAGGATTGCCTAGGATTCTTTACACTATTCCTTTCCCGTGGCAGTTCTTGAATTTCTTGCCAGAGCCACAGGGACAGGGGTCGTTGCGGCCGGGGAGTTTGTCCTTGATAATGGGTGTCCTGGGCTGCTGGGCACGGGTGTCACTACGGGCAGCGGCAGCCTGACCGGGATCGGTGAGTTGTTCCTCTCCGATATTCTGCTTCGACTCCGTGTACTGGTTGCGCTGGGTGCGTTGCTCGGGAGCGGCCTCTTGCACCTGTTGCATCTCCGGTATCTGGGCACGGGTCAGAATACTTGTGATGCGGTTGTACATCTCGTTGATCATCGCATCCCACACCTTGGCACTTTCCAGTTTGAAGATCAGCAACGGGTCTTTCTGCTCATATGAGGCATTCTGTACCGAGTGCTTCAGTTCGTCGAGTTGGCGGAGGTTCTCTTTCCAGGAGTCATCGATGATGTGCAGCAGGATGGCCTTTTCAAACTCCTTCACCACACTCTTTGACTCTGTTTCGTAAGCCTCCTTGAGGTTACAGGGGATATTGAACATCCTGCGCCCATCTGTCAGGGGAACCATGATACGCTCATACATGTGTCCTTGGTTCTCGTAGACGGTCTTGATGATGGGCTGGGCCACGGTCTGTATCTTTTCCATCCTGCGGTTGAAATTGCCGATGGCAGCCTGGAAGGCATTCTCTGTCAGCACCTCACGGGGCTGGTTGATGAATTCGTCGCTGGTGAAGGGCGCCTCCATCGAGAGGATGTGCAGGAACTCTTCCTTACAACCGTCAAAGTCATTGTTTTCAATGATATAGACCACACGGTCCCAGATGATATTCGCAATATCCATGCCGATACGCTCTCCCATCAGGGCATGACGACGCTTCTCGTAGATGACGGTACGCTGTTTGTTCATCACGTCATCATACTCGATGAGTCGTTTACGGATACCGAAGTTGTTCTCCTCCACCTTTTTCTGGGCGCGCTCGATGCTCTTCGAGATCATAGGCGATTCAATCATCTCACCGTCCTTGAAGCCCAGACGGTCCATCACAGAGGCGATACGCTCTGAGGCAAAGAGTCGCATCAGTTTGTCTTCGAGGGAGACGTAAAAGACTGAAGAACCTGGGTCTCCCTGACGACCGGCACGTCCTCTTAACTGTCTGTCCACACGACGGCTCTCGTGTCTTTCTGTACCAATGATGGCCAGACCGCCAGCGGCTTTCACCTCTGGGGATAGTTTGATATCGGTACCACGACCCGCCATGTTGGTGGCGATGGTCACGGCACCTTTGCCGTTGGTACTCTGTCCGGCGAGGGCCACGATGTCGGCCTCTTTCTGGTGCAGTTTGGCGTTCAGCACCTGGTGGGGAATACCCTCGCGCTTACCTGTCTCTGGATTTACGTACATATCGAGCATACGACTCAGCAACTCGGAAATCTCCACGGAGGTGGTACCGATCAGGGTCGGACGCCCTGCATTGCGCATTTTCACAATCTCCTCAATCACGGCACGGTACTTCTCACGGGCCGTCTTGTATACACGGTCGTCCTGGTCGTTACGGATCACAGGACG
The DNA here is from genome assembly GCA_017618275.1 of Prevotella sp. Classification (GTDB taxonomy): domain Bacteria; phylum Bacteroidota; class Bacteroidia; order Bacteroidales; family Bacteroidaceae; genus Prevotella. Next base: position 66,407 of record JAFZUS010000067.1, on the reverse strand, counting down.
GTTGGTGGGAATCTCCACCACGTCGAGTTTGTAGATGTCCCAGAACTCACCAGCCTCTGTAGAAGCGGTACCGGTCATACCTGCCAACTTATGATACATACGGAAGTAGTTCTGCAGGGTGATGGTGGCGAAGGTCTGTGTGGCAGCCTCAACCTTTACATGTTCTTTGGCCTCCACAGCCTGATGCAGACCATCGCTCCAGCGACGGCCCTCCATGATACGGCCGGTCTGCTCGTCCACAATCTTCACCTCACCGTCGATGACCACATACTCATCATCCCTATTAAACATACAGTAGGCTTTCAGTAACTGCTGCAGGGTGTGTACGCGCTCACTTTGGACGGCATAATGGTTCATGAGTTCATCTTTCTTGTCCACACGCTCCTGGTCGGTGAGACCTGTCTCTGCCTCCAGGGCGGAGAGTTCAGAGGTGATGTCGGGCAATACGAAGAGTTCGGCATCGTTCACCTGTTTGGCCAACCAGCCCGTACCCTTGTCCGTCAAGTCACAGGAATTCAATTTCTCATCGACGACAAAGTAGAGAGGCTCAATACACTCAGGCATACGGCGGTTGTTGTTCTCCATATAGATCTCCTCGGTCTTGAGCATACCGGCCTTGATGCCTTCCTCAGAAAGGTATTTGATGAGGGGCTTGTTCTTTGGCATGGCCTTGTGAGAACGGTAGAGGGACAGGAAACCTGCATCGAGTTTCTCCTGACCTTCTTTCTTGTTGCCGGCCTCCATGAGTTGGTTACCGGCCGTAATCAGCGTTTTGGCATCAGCCAGATACTGCGTGGCTAATTGTTTCTGTACGCACACCAGTTTCTCCACCAATGGCTGATACTCCTCAAACATCTGGTCGTCGCCCTTGGGAATCGGACCGGAGATGATGAGTGGTGTACGGGCATCATCGATCAGCACCGAGTCCACCTCGTCGACGATGGCGTAGTTATGTGAGCGCTGTACGAGATCCTGTGGCGAGATGGCCATGTTATCACGCAGATAGTCAAAACCGAACTCATTGTTAGTACCGAAGGTGATATCAGCCTGATAGGCCTTACGACGCTCCTCTGAGTTGGGCTGGTGCTTGTCGATGCAGTCCACACTCAGGCCATGGAACATATAGAGCGGACCCATCCATTCGGAGTCACGCTTGGCCAGATAGTCGTTCACCGTCACCACATGCACACCATTGCCGGTAAGGGCATTCAGGAACACAGGGAGGGTAGCCACGAGGGTCTTACCTTCACCCGTAGCCATCTCGGCAATCTTTCCCTGATGGAGTACGACACCACCAAACAACTGTACGTCGTAGTGGATCATCTCCCACGGCAGGTCATTACCACCGGCTGTCCAGTGGTTATGGTAGATGGCCTTGTCACCGTCGATAGTGATAAAATCCTTCTTCGGGTCGGCAGCCAGTTCGCGGTCGAAATCGGTAGCAGTAACGATGGTCTCCTCATTCTCAGCGAAACGACGGGCGGTCTCCTTCACGATGGCAAATACCTCGAACATGACCTCATCAAGGGCCTTTTCGTAGATGTCCAGTACTTCTTTCTCAATCTTGTCAATCTGGGCGAAGATATCGGCACGCTCATCGATGGGGGTGTCTTCAATCTTGGCCTTCAGTTCGGCAATCTGTGCCTTCTGCGCAGCGGCAGACGACTGTACCTGCTGTTGCAGTACCTTCGTTCTCTGACGAAGTTCGTCATTGCTCATGGCCTCCACCTGTGGTGTGAAGGCCTTGGCCTTTTCCACGAGTGGTTGAATCAGTTTCATGTCTCTTGATGACTTATCTCCGAACAATGACTTTAAAAACTTATTAAAATTCATCTTGATATTTCTATTTGTTTATTTGCTGTATTTATTTGAAACGGGTGCAAAGTTACGAATTTATTTCGTAACGGCCAAAGATTCTGTATAAATCTGTGTAAATCTGTGAAAATCTGTGGCTCAAAAAAGTGGTTCGCTCGAGCACGCATTAGGGGCGCGGATGCGGATAATCTTGGCGATGGTGGGCGCGATACGGTCAATGGTGACGGGAGTCTTGACGGTCTCTGCCTGAATACCTGTGCCATAGATTATTAGTGGAAACTGCATGAACGAGGCCCTGGAGAGTTGTTGCACCTGGGTGGTCTCATTTGCGATGTGCCAGCCTGGAGATACCTCTATCATGATATCCCCGTTGCGTTCTGGGTTGAATCCGTTTCGGATATGTGATACTTGTGGATTATTGCTACTTAACAGTTGTAAGGCCGTATAAACATTTCTGACACCTTCAAGTTGACTGATGAACTCCTGGGCCCTCTGTCCGGCATCCGTCAGACTGATGCGCTTCGATTCCAGGAGTTTGTGGTTCAGGAAAATCTGATTCTTAAAACTGGTTTCCACGTAGCGTCCCTGTCCCCAGATTGCTCCGAAGTACATATTGAGCAGGTTGGCAGTGCGGTCAATATAAAAGGTTCCCGTTGGAATACGGTATTGGGCATAGTCGGTATTGTCTTCGTCACAATAGCCTGTACTGGTAACGACAAACAGCACATGTTCCGCTCCCAGTATTCTTTCTAGACTTCTGATTAACTTTGACAGTTCTTGATCTAATCTGACATACGTATCCTGCAGTTCCAACTGACAATCTGACACGGGTTTGTGGTCGAAGGTACCGGCATAGTAGGTCAGACAGAGCAGGTCTGTCACCCGGTCATAGCCCACACCATGGTTGGTGACGCATTGTTGGGCCATCTCTGTGATATCTGAATTCACCAGACCAGAAGACTGATATTCGATGAATTTTCTTTCACCCTTAAAGAGATGTTTGAAAGGCTTTTGGTCACCCGTATGCTGGTAGTAGTTGAATGTACCTGAAAGTTCGATGACTGGTTCCCAAATCACCTTGCTGATATTGGCTGATGGCGACCTTAATTCATTGACACTCAGTATCCATGTCGGTAATGCGTTCAAGTAATACGTGCTGGTTCTCCATTGTCCTGTCTGGGTGTCTAGCCAAAAGGCGGCATCAGCCGCATGACCGGCAGAAAGGATGGCAGCATCCTTAGTAGGAGCGAATGCGAAAATCTTTGACTGCCCCTCAGTGGCTACCTTCAACTCATCCCCAAGGGTCGACACCAACAATTGGTTGGGTGAGTCAAGTGCGCTTTGTTTGGGGTCATCTGTACACCATACAGGTCTGAGCGTCTCCTTGTCAAGCCATCTTTCACCGATAATACTATGGTAATAGGGTGATACGCCTGTAATGACTGACGAGATGGCAGAGGCTCGGTCGATGTTGCTAAAAGGGTAGGAGGCATTCTCGTAGACCATGCCCTGTGCCAGTAGCCTTTTAAAACCGTCAGCACCATAGAGTGGGGCAAAAGCCTTCAGATAGTCCGTACGTAATTGATCGATGGTGATGTTCACCACTAACCTTGGAGCGTACTGGATTTTCTCCTGTCCTGAGGCTTCCATCTGAAACCCCAGCACCGCCAGCACCATTATATAAATATATCTATTTCTCATTAATCAGTATTCTTATAAGCAAACATAATGCCAGAAAACCCATTCCTTCGGGATAACTCTGGAAAAAGGCCCCTATGGCATAGAGGACGAGCATGACCATCTGCACGGACCACCAGATCTTTTTCCGTCGTATGACACTCGGAATGAAGAAGAAGGGCAGGGGGTTGAAAAGCAGGTAATTCAGGTTCAGTGTGGTGGTGGGGTGCTGCGAGAAGAGCATGGCTGTCAGGGCGATGCCTGCCAGTCCTTGGATTGTCATCAAGAAGACATCCAACCACTTGAATGTTTTTTTTCTTCTCCATTCTATCCAGGAGATGGCCACCGAGAGGATGAGCAGGAGAATGGCCAACTGCGTCGGAGTCATTATCCAGTCTGGTTCGATAAACTGTACCCCTGGAGGTACGATGGTACGCTGTTCCATGACCAACGGCCGGTAAATACCGTTCTCATAGACTTGTGCCTTTGCCATGTCTATCATGAGGTTGACAGGCAGAAACTCCTGTTCGATGCGGTTGGTCTCCTTATCCGCCTTCAGTCCAAGTAGTATGTCATTTCCTGCCTTCGACCAGAGGTGGTTCCTGTTGCATTCGCGTACCATTTCGCGGAAGGAAGCCTGTCTTCCTTCCTGTTCCGGCCATATCACCTTCCCGTTCAGGTTCCGTTCGATGATATCTCTGGGGCGTGTAGAACAGTTGTCGTAGAAGAAGTTGTAGCGGTAAATCCTGTTCTCTGGCCTGAGGTTCTCCGCTAGGGCCTGTTGCACCTTCCTTTTCTCGTCGGCTGTCAGGTTGAGCACTTGTTCCGTCACGCTACTGCCCCATTTTTTGTAATAAGGCCAGAACGTATCAGCATTCATGCATACCAATTCATAATCTGTCAGTCCGAACACGAATCGGAGGGCGAAGAACGGTTTGCTGAAACTGAACATACCCCAGTTGAACACCAAGTCCTGTCCTTTTTCCGGTCCGCCTTGTCGGAGGTCGTGCCATCGGATGGCAGAATGGCCGTAGAGACTGTAAATCTCCTCATGTGGTGAACAAGTGATGAGACTTACCTCCACTGAGTCCATGGGGTCAGGATCCTGTGAAAAACCGTTCAATATACTGATTGTCAGGATGATAACCAGCAGAAACAGTCTCTTTGTAACCTTTTCTAAATGTTTCACGATGCAAAAATAACTTATATTTTCGAGGAAAAAGCCATTATTTCGATTTTTTTTCGATAATTTTGCACCCTGAATTAAAAAACTTAATTTGAATGAAACGAAAGTCATCATATTGTCCCATTGGAAAGTTTTCACGTTTAACTTTCCTTTTTTCCCTTCTGCTGTTCTCACTGTCCTCCTTTGCCCAAGGGGGAACCGTCTCTCCCTACAGTCAGTATGGATTGGGTGAGATAGCCCAGCGGGGCGGTGGTCTGAACCAGGGCATGAATGGTCTTGGTGTCGGTGTCCATCGCAGTTACTTGGTCAACCCCTTGAATCCTGCTTCATATGCTTCGGTCGATTCCCTGACGATGCTTTTTGATGTAGGCCTGTCCGGTCAGATCACTAATTTCAGTGATCATGGAAAGAAAGACAAGACCCAGACCGCCAATTTCGAGTATGTCCTGGGATCTTTTCGTTTGGCTGATAATATGGGTCTTACCTTCGGTATCATGCCCTTGACGAATGTAGGGTATAAATATAGTACTTCTAGTCGGTTGGATGAGGAGACCACCGTGGCTACGACCTATGAAGGTGACGGCGGTCTTCACCAGATCTTCGTAGGTTTAGGTGCCCGTCCTTTGAAACCCCTCTCCGTGGGTGTCAATGTCGGATATATCTGGGGCGGTTATAAACGTAGCATCGTGGCCAGTAGTGGTTCCACCGTCAACCGTCTTGCGAAGTATTATACTGCCTCGGTCAACAATTACACCCTCGATTTCGGTATGCAGTATGACCACCGTATTGGCAAGTCTGATCTTCTGACGCTTGGTCTTACCTATGGGCTGGGTCATAAGTTGAGCACCGATGCCGAGTGCCGGGTTGTCTCTTCCAATTCATCCGTATCAAAGAATGACACCACGTTATTGACGGTGAAAAATGCTCTCGAATTGCCTCATACGGTTGGAGCAGGCTTCTCTTATTCGCATGGTACGAAATGGCTGTTGGGTGCTGATGTGCAGGCACAATTCTGGAACAAGACCAAGTTCCCTGACTATGTGAACGGCCAGTATGCCCTTCGCAGTGACCTGCTTGACAATAGTTATAAGTTCACGCTGGGTGGTGAGTACTGCCCCCGATGGAATGCCCGGAATATCTTCCAGCGCATCCATTATCGTTTCGGTGCGGGGTATACTACACCTTATTATAAAATAAATGGTCAGACGGGCCCCCGTCAAATCAGTGCCACTGTCGGCTTTGGCATTCCCATTGCCAACAGTTACATCAGTCGCACTTCTTTGTTCTTCCCGTTCTTGAACATCAGTGCCCAGTACGTGAACAATCAAGCCTCAGGCATGATTAAGGAGAACATCTTCCGGATTAATATCGGTCTTACCTTCAATGAGAGATGGTTCGCCAAATGGAAGGTCGAATAATCGTTGCCATCGTTGCAGCGATGGCGATCGTCAGTTGTACTGAGGTGCAGGAGCATACGGCTCCGGCCATTTATGACAGGGATTCTGCGTCGGTCATGACCTCCTATGGGGTTAATACGCTGGTCAGCGACTCTGGGGTCATCAAGTACCGTATTGTCACGGAACGCTGGGATGTCAATACGGTCCGCCAACCTTCCCGATGGACTTTCGAGAAGGGCGTTTTCTTTGAACAGTTCGATGAGAAGTTCCATACCGAGGCCTATATTCAGGCTGATACTGCTTGGTATTACGACCAGAAGAAACTGTGGCACCTGCGTGGACGTGTCAGGATCAGGAATGTGAACGGGTTGCTCTATGAGTCGCAGGAACTCTTCTGGGACGGACTGAGGCATGAACTCTATTCCAATGTGTTTTCAAAGGTCACGACTCCTGAGCGTACCCTCCAAGGCACTTATTTCCTCTCGGACGAGCGTATGACGCATTATACGGTGAGTAACTCCAAGGGCTCCTTCACCACGGAGTCGATGGAACAAAAGGACGAGAAGCAGAATACGCCGCCAGATACGAGTCAGGTGGAGGTTCCGATGCGTCCTCAAGCCACCAAACACGCGAAGACGACGGACGTTGAACGTTGAAGATTGAAGATTATGTCCACATTGATCATTGGGATTATAATTGCCATGCTGTTTTCCGCCTTTTTCTCGGGAATGGAGATCGCGTTTGTTTCATCCAACAGGATGTTGGCTGAGATGGACCGTGAGAAGCATGTCGTTTCGCAGAGGGCCCTTGATATCTTCTATGCCCATCCAAGCAACTTCGTGTCCACGATGCTCGTGGGCAATAATGTATCACTGGTAATCTACGGTATCCTTTTTGCCCAGATCTTCGACCAGACCCTATTTGCGCCATTGAATGAGGGTATGCGGGTGGTGTGCGATACGCTCTTGTCTACCTTGGTGGTGTTGTTTACAGGGGAGTTCCTGCCGAAGACATTCTTCAAAAGCAATCCCAACCGGATGCTGACCTTCTTCGCCCTTCCTGCATGGATTTGTTATGTGGTGCTGTGGCCTGTGTCGCGTTTTGCCACCTTACTATCCAAGGGAATCCTGCGCCTTTTTGGGGTTCGTATGGACAAGAACAGCGGAGAACGGGAGTTTACAAAGGTGGACTTGGATTATTTGGTGCAGTCCTCTATCGACAATGCCAAGGATGAGGATGAGATAGGGGAGGAGGTGCGTATCTTCCAGAATGCACTCGATTTCTCAGAGACGAAGGTACGCGACTGTATGGTGCCACGTACGGAGATTGATGCCGTAGAAGATACCACTACCATCGAACAACTCAAACAGACCTTCATCGAATCCGGTCACTCCAAAATCATTGTCTATCACGAGGATATCGACCATATCATCGGATATGTTCATTCTTCAGATATGTTTTCGGCCAAATCGGAGTTTTGCGCAGATCTGGTCCGTGAAATTTCGTTTGTGCCCGAAACGATGTTGGCTTCGAAACTGATGAAGACCCTCATGTCCGAGAAACGCTCTCTGGCAGTAGTGGTCGACGAGTTTGGCGGTACCTCTGGCCTGGTGTCTTTGGAGGATATCGTCGAGGAGATTACGGGTGAGATAGAGGATGAGCACGACAATACGAATTTAGTGTCGAAACAGGTGGGTGACCGTGAATATGTCCTTTCTGCACGATTGGAGATTGAGAAGATCAACGAACAATTCGTCTTGGACCTTCCTGAGAGCGAAGAATATATGACATTAGGGGGACTAATTCTTCATGAGTATCAGTCGTTCCCGAAACTTAATGAAGTGGTGCGTATTGGCCATTTTGAGTTCAAAATACTCAAGAATACCGCCACAAAAATCGAGTTGGTCCGCCTAAAAGTCACAGATTAAGCGAAAATTTACTAAAATATTTCGTTGTTTCAATCCTTTTTAGTAATGTTGCACGCGATTTTTTGACAATAAAAAATAAATAAATAATAAATAACAAATGGCAGCATTAGGAAAAATCAGAAAAAGAGGCGTGACCCTTGTTATTGTCATCGGTCTCGGCCTGTTCGCCTTTATTGCTGAGGAGGCTGTTCGCAGTTGCGAGGCAACGAAGAACCAGCAGCGCCAGCAGATAGGTGAGGTGTTAGGAAACAAAGTCAATGTCCAGGAATTCCAGAGTCTCGTTGAAGAGTACGAGGAAGTCATGAAGATGACCCAGGGTCGTGACAATTTCAGTGAGGAGGAACTCAACCAGATCAAGGATCAGGTTTGGAGTCAGTATGTGTCCAACCAACTCATTGAAGCAGAGACAGCAAAGATTGGTCTGACCGTGACCGATGAAGAGTTACAGAACATCATGAAGGAAGGTACGAACCCCCTGCTGATGCGTTCACCTTTCGTGAACCAGCAGACCGGTCGTTTCGATGTCACCCAACTCACCAAGTTCTTGGCCGATTATAAGAAGAATGCCGGCAACCCGCAGGTGGCAGAGCAGTATAAGCGTCTGTACAATTACTGGCAGTACATTGAGAAGCAGTTGCGCTCCCAGACCCTGAACCAGAAGTATCAGGCTCTCCTCGGTAACGCCCTGCTCTCTAACCCCATCTCAGCCAAGATGGCCTTCGACGGTCAGAGCACTGAGAGTGATATTCTTCTGGCCAGTCTTCCTTACAGCAGCATCAACGACAATGATGTGCAAGTGAGCGATGCCGATCTGAAGGCTAAGTATGGTGAGGAAAAGGAACAGTTCAAGCAGACTGTTGAGACCCGCGATATCAAATATGTCGACTTCCAGGTGGAGGCCTCTGCTGCTGACCGTGCAGAACTGATGAAGACGATGGAGGATGCCTATGCCAAACTTGCCAGCGGTGCCAATCCTGCCGAGGTGGTTCGCAAGGCCCAGAGCCAGTTCCCCTACACGGGTATTGCTGCTACCAAGAAGGCTTATCCTATGGATATTGTACCGATGCTCGACTCACTGGCAGTGGGACAGACCACTCGTCCTTTCGATACCAAGTCGGATAACACCTTTAACGTCGTGAAACTGATCTCGAAGACACAGGCTCCTGACTCTATCGAGTACCGTCAGATTCAGGTAAGCGCTGCTACCCCTGAGGCTGTCAAGAAGACTGCCGACAGTATCTTTACTGCACTGAAGGCAGGTGCCGACTTTGAGGCTTTGGCCAAGAAGTACGGTCAGACAGGACAAAAACAGTGGCTCACCTCTGAGATGTACGAGAATTCCACTTCAATGGATGAGGAGTCGAAGAACTATCTGAACAGTCTCCAGACATTGGCCGTCAACGACTTTAAGAACCTTGAGTTTACCTCTGGTAACATCATCTTGCAGGTGACTGACCGTAAGGCAATGGTTACCAAATATGATGTGGCTGTGGTGAAGCACACTATCGACTTCTCCAAGCAGACCTATTCAGACGCTTACAATAAGTTCAGCCAGTTTGTCAGTGAGAACAAGACCCTGGCCGATATAGAGAAGAACGCCGCTAAGTTCGGATATGTCGTCAAGGAGCGCAAGGACATGCTCAATAGCGAGCATAATGTTGCCGGCCTCCGTTCTACCCGTGAGACCATGAAGTGGATCTTCGATGCACGCGAGGGTGAGGTGTCACCTCTGTATGAGTGTGGCAATAATGATCACCTGATGGTTTGTGCCATGACTAAGATACATCCGGTAGGTTACCGTGACCTCAATGCCGTGAAGGACGAACTGAAGCAAGAGGTGTTGCGCGACAAGAAGTTCGAGCAGTTGAAGGGTAAGTTGGCAGGTGTGAAGAGCATTGCTGATGCTGAGAAGGCTGGTGCCAAGATCGACACCGTGAAACAGGTCACCTTTGGTGCACCCGTATTCCTCTCTTCCGCTGGTGCTTCCGAGCCTGCTCTGTCAGGTGCTGTGGCAACGGTGAAACAGGGTGAGTTCAGCAAGGCCCCAATTAAAGGTAATGCTGGCGCATACGTCTTCCAGGTGCTGAAACAGGCTGCTCGCGAGGGTGCCAAGTTCGATGCCAAGCAGGAGGAATTGCAGTTGTCTCAGCGCGCTGCCCAGGCCGCCAGTCGTTTCATGCAGGAACTTTATCAGAAGGCTAATGTGGTAGACAACCGCTACCTGTTCTTCTAAGAAAAATAAAGATAATATAAAAAACCGCCGTTTGGCGGTTTTTTTTTGTTTTATACTTGGCTAATTCATAATAATTTACTACCTTTGCAACCGCTTATTGTAGATTTACATGAGTGACATGCTGGAAAATCCTGAATATTGTACGACAGCGCTTGGCGTTGACGACGCCGTAGGCATATCTGATGCGCAATCAGGCACATCAGAAAACCGTGTTTGGTACCTGGCTGTTGTCAAGCGAAATTCCGAGAAACTTATCCGTGAAAAACTCTTGCAGAAGGGGTATGAGGCTTATGTGGCTACACAGAAGGAAGAGCACCGTTGGGCCAATGGTCGTAAGAAGAAGGTAGAGCGTGTGGTTATTTCGGCACGTATCTTCATCCGTCTTACGGAAGAGGAGCGTCGTGAGGTAGTTCATCTGCCCTATATCAACTACTTCATCACCGACAAGGCCAGGACAGCCAATGCCTATGGTGTTCATCCGTTGGCGGTCATTCCCGATCATGAGATGCAGATGCTTCGTTTTATGCTCTGCAATGCAGACTCGCCCGTCGATATTGTTTCGACGCCATTTCGTGCAGGCGATCGCATCCGCATCGTTCGTGGATCGCTCAAGGGCTTCGAAGGTGAGGTCACTCGTCAACTTGGCGAGACCCATATCCTCATCCGCCTCTCTATCTTAGGTGTTGCCATTACCCGTGTTTCGCCTCAGGATATCGAACTGATATGAATAATCAATTATCAAACAATATGAAAAAAATTCTTTTATTGTTTCTATCGTCATTAATGTCTTTGGCAATCAATGCTCAAGGCATGAGCGACTCACAAGTATTAGACTATATGAAGTCACATCAAAAGGCTGGTGCCAGCCAGAGTCAGATAGTGACGGGTCTGATGCAGCGTGGCGTGAAGATCGACCAGATTCGCCGCCTGCGCGACCAGTATCAGGACCAGATGACTGATGAGGGTAAGTTGCTCTCTGCCTCAGAGGATCGTGACAACACAAGACTGAATGCCAACAACGATGGCACGGAGTATCAGCAACTGAATACGGCGAAGGTGAACACGACGGGTGAGGTCTATGCTGATGCCGATGAGGATCATGATGATGCAGAACTCGACGTACAGTCGGAGAGTACTGTAGCAGGCGATATCAATGGCAAACGTATTTTTGGCCATGATATTTTCCGTACTCGGGGACTGACATTCGAGCCCAATAGTAACCTTCCCGCTCCTCAGAATTATGTTCTGGGACCTGGTGATGTCCTGGTGGTTGATATCTATGGCGCCTCTCAGCGTGCCATGTCCCTGACCGTATCTCCTGAAGGTACGGTCCGTATCCCCGACGTAGGGCCTGTGTCAGTGAGCGGTCTTACAGTGGCTGCCGCCCAGTCGAGGCTTCGTGCCACGTTGGGAGCCCGCTATCAGAGCAGCAACCTGAAGTTGACAGTTTCCCAGCATCGTACCATCATGATCAATGTCATGGGCGCTGTATCGCATCCTGGTACCTATCACCTCAGTTCCTTCGCTACGGTATTCTATGCCCTTTACCAGGCAGGTGGTATCAGCCAGTTGGGTACGCTTCGTAACATCAAGGTTGTCCGTGGGGGACGTGTCATTTCTCATGTTGATATTTACGACTTTATCCTGACAGGTAAGATGACGGGGAATATCCGTCTTCAGGACGATGATGTGATTCAGGTAGGTCCCTATGAGAATGTGGTGGGTATCTCTGGAAATGTGAAGCGCCCGATGTTCTATGAGATGAAGAAGGGCGAGAGTGTCGCCACCTTGTTAGGCTATGCCGGCGGCTTTACCAGTGGTGCCCATAAGAGTTCCATCCGTCTGCAGCGTCAGTCGGGTGAGCGCTACGAGGTCTACAATGTCGGAGAGTTTGATTTCTCTACCTTTACGTTGGAGGACGGTGATGTGCTGACGGTCGACGGTATGCTCAACCGCTATGAGAATATGGTTGAGGTGAAGGGTGCCGTGTTCCGTCCGGGACAGTTCCAGTTGGGTGGCAATGTCACGACCGTGAGGAATCTGGTTCTTGCTGCCGATGGACTGACTGAGGATGCCTTCGCAAGCCATGCCGTACTGCACCGCCTGAAGGCTGACCGTACTTTAGAGGTAGTACCGGTCGACCTGCAGGGTATCATGGATGGTACGGTTGCCGACATTCCTCTGAAGAATGAGGACGTGCTGTTTGTCATGACGCAGGAAGACTTGCGCCAGGAGCGTACGCTGACTATCACTGGTGAGGTGATGAGTCCTGGTACATACGAGTTCGCTGACAATACAACCATTGAGGACCTGATTGTGATGGCAGGCGGTCTGACCGATCAGGCTTCATTGACAAAGGTCGATGTAAGCCGTCGGATTCGTGATCCCAAAGCCACGACGAAGAACAAAGAGATTGCCAAGTCCTTCACCTTTGAACTCAAGGACGGTTTGGTGATTGACGGTGCGCGTAGTTTTATTCTGGAGCCATACGACATTGTACATGTGCGTAGAAGTCCGGCCTTCCATACGCCTCGTAACATCCGGGTGACGGGTGAGGTGAACTACGAAGGCAACTTCACGTTAGAGAACAAGAACATGCGTCTGACGGATGCCTTGGCGATGGCAGGAGGATTTACGGATGCCGCCTATCTGCGTGGTGCCCGACTCACCCGTACGATGAACGATGAGGAGCGCATCCGCATGCGGGCTTCCATGGAGGCCATCCGTAATATACTGACCGAGCGTGGCGACTCTATTGATATGACTGGACTTCAGAACTCAAATACCTACACCATCGGTATCGAACTCGACAAGGCTGTGGCCAATCCTGGATGCGACTATGACATGATTCTCCGGGAGGGTGATCAGATATTTGTTCCAGAATACAATGGAACGGTAAAGATCTCTGGTGATGTAATGTTTCCCAATACAGTGTCTTATATTGATGGCAAGAATTATAAGAATTATATTGAGCAGGCGGGTGGCTTCGGCAATCAGGCCAAGAAGTCGAAGACCTTTATCGTGTATCAGAACGGCACCATAGGCATGGCCAAGAAAGGTGCCAAGCCTGAGCCTGGCTGTGAGATTATCGTACCGAGTAAGAAGCGTCGCGATCCGATCGACTGGATAAATGTCTTCCGGGGCGCATCCAGCCTGGTTTCCCTCGCTACTCTTGTTGTCGCATTAACTAAATTGTAAGCCTTATGAATGGAGAATTAAATAAACGCAAAGGAGTGGCTCCTATTAGTTTCGGAAAACTTTGGAAAGATATTCTAAAGCATAAGAGACTTTACTATAAAGTATTACCAATAACCTTTGTTGTTTCCGCTATTTTGCTATTGAGTCTCCCCAATTACTATAAGTGTGAAGTGCTCTTAGCACCTGAACTGTCCCGTGTCAGTAGCGCCAACTCCCTTCTTTCCTTAGCCAATAATTTCGGTCTGAAACTCGGAACCGAAAGTAGTGGAAGTGAGGCATTGTTCCCCAACTTGTACCCCGACCTGATTAATTCGGTGGACTTCAAGACCTCTTTGTTCAATGTCCCTGTCACCATCGAGGGCGACGAGGAGAAAGGTGAACCTGACCGCACAATGTCATACTACGACTATCTGAAGAATGAGCAGAAGAAAACCTGGTGGAGTGCTGCTTTTGGCGGTATGAAGAAGTGGCTCGTCAGCCTGTTTAAGGAGGAAAAGCCGAAACCCTCAACAGTCAATCCTTTCCGTCTGACTATGGAACAGGATGGTATTGTAAAAGTGATTGAAAATAAGGTTGTGTGTGATGTTGACCAGAATAACTTGATTATTTCCATTGAGGTGACCGACCAGAACCCGCTTATCTGTGCCACGATGGCGGATACGGTAAAGACCCGTCTTCAGACCTTCATCACGGACTACCATACCAGCAAGGCGAGGGGTGACTTGGAATATAACAAGAAACTCTATCAGGAGTCAAAAGCCCGTTATGAGAAGGTTCGCCAGAAATATGCCGAGTTCGTTGACGGCAACCAAGATCTTGTCTTGCAGACTGTCCGCCAGAAGCAGACTGACTTGGAAAACGAGATGCAGTTGCAATATAATGCCTATACCACGGTTGCGGCACAATTGATGGCTGCCGAGGCAAGGGTGCAGGAGGAGACACCGGCCTTCACCACATTACAAAGAGCAACAGTCCCAGTCCAGAAAGCAGGTCCGGTTCGCGCCAAGTGGTGCCTTGTATTCCTCTTCCTTGCCTTTCTCGCTACCACTGCATGGATATTCTATAAAGAAGAAGACCTCAAACCATTATTAGGCATAGATTAATTCCAAATAGTGACATAAGCAAGTCCTACCCAAGTCTTACCCAAGTCTTACCCAAGTCCTACCCAAGTCCTAGGCTCGTCTAAGCAAACCCTTTAGACGTGCGAAGTACGTGCGAAGAGCGAATGAAAAATGAGAGAACTACTTATGAGATTTACCTCTAAAGATGTATTTTGGCCATAAAAATGGATAAAACAGCAAATAATAAGCGCATAGCCAAGAACACTCTGATGCTGTATTTCAGGATGTTCATCACTACCATTGTTGGATTATACACCAGTAGGGTAGTGCTGAATACATTAGGCATTACAGACTATGGTATTTATAATGTTGTGGCAGGAATTATTACGATGGCATCATTTCTCAATTCTGCAATGGTGGCAGCATCCCAGCGCTTTCTATCGTTTGAACTTGGCAGAGATGATTATGAAAGATTGAAAAAGGTGTTCTGTACGTCTATCAATATCCACGCAACGATTTGTCTGGTCGCATTTGTTCTTGCCGAAACAATTGGTCTGTGGTTTGTCAATGCGAAACTTGTTATTCCTGAAGATCGTATGATAGCAGCCAATTGGGTCTATCAGGCATCAATAGTGACATTTATAATCAATGTGATGAGTGTGCCTTATAATTCGGCTATTGTTGCTCATGAAAAAATGTCGGCTTTTGCATATATCAGTATACTTGATGTCGTATTAAAACTATTGATTGTTTACCTGCTTGTAGTTTTCCCGTTTGACAAGTTAATTGTATACAGCATTCTTATGGTATGTGTCGTGTCGCTGATTCGACTATGCTATACTATTTATTGCAAGCGTCATTTTTCAGAGTGTTCCTATCATTTTATTTACGATAAGCCATTATTTATTGAGATGTTCTCATTTGCTGGGTGGAGCATTATCGGCAACTTAGGCTTTTCTTTCAAGAATCAATTGTCAAATATCATTATCAACCTGTTCTTCGGCCCGTCGGTTAATGCGGCAAGGGGTGTGGCGATGCATGTCTCTTCACATGTGAAAACTTTTGCTCATAGCTTTACGATGGCTTTAAATCCGCAGATTACCAAACAATATGCAGCAGGAAACTTGGAAGCCAGTCGCAAGTTGGTATATGCTGGCAGTCGATATACCTTCTATCTCCTGACACTGATTACTTTACCAGTCATTATAAATATCGACTATATTCTGAAACTTTGGCTTGGCGTAGTCCCGCAATACACGGCTCAGTTCGTTTTATTCACCCTTATAACGTCGTTGTTATATGCGCTGTCGGAATGTGTTACAAAGGCAATCCAGGCTACGGGGCGTATCAAGTGGTTCCAGATAGGCGTTAGTATTATTATGCTTAGTGAACTGCCAATGGCATGGGTACTGCTTGATTTAGGATACCCTCCTTATGCTGCTATGTGGCCATCCCTGCTTACCTATTCTGTGGCTTTATGTTTCCGTTTTTGGCTGATAAACCGATATGTCGAAGGTTACCAATTCAGAGAATATTTCATTCATGTGGTGCTACGTTGTCTTGTAGTGTTTGCAGTGTCCTATGGATTGAGCCATATGATTTCAATGTCTCTCAAATCTACATTTGTTGGATTTATAGCGTCAACACTTCTGTGTCTGATTGCCTCAACGTTAGTTATCATGCTGTTAGGTATGAAGAGTGGAGAAAGAAGTTTTGTAATAAACAAAGTGAATTCTCTTGTAAATAAAAGACTTCATTCATAAAAGTAAATGATTTACTTAATTGTCTTATTTCTCCTTATTTTTCTTTCTCTCCGCTACGATATTCAGGGAAAGACAAAGAATTTTGTCTTTTGGTATCGGTTTGTGTTGGTTGTTTTTATATTAATTGCGGGATTAAGGTGGCGGCTAGGAGTTGACACGCCGAATTATCTCGAATATTTTTATTATTGGCATCCGACTTTAGACAAATTCTCTTTTACGGAATATGGTTTAGGAAAAGATCCTTTCTATGTTTTGATTAATTCTGTTGTTAAGACATTTGGTGGAAGATTCTTTATAGTTCAATTGATTCAGGCTTCAATAGTAAACGTATTGATATTTAAGTATATAAAGAAACATAGTAGTTGTTTTTTTACATGTATTTTCTTGTATTATCTCTCTTTCTATTATTCTTTTAATATGGAAATCATGCGAGCAAGTATCAGTGTTGTGATTTGCCTGTTTGCTTATGATTATTTTCTTGATAAAAAGTGGTTTAAAGGATATCTGCTATTATGTTTAGCCTTGATGTTTCATTTGCAGACCATCGTTATGTTTGTGCTTCCATTTTTTTTATTCTTAAGATTGAATAAATTAGGAATCGCAATTGTCTTTGGCGCTTTTATATTTGCTATTTTTGTGAATAAGATTTTCGGCCAATATATAATGATGCTAAGTGCTGTGAGCGAATCTGGGGCAGAAAAGGTCGACCTATATTTGAATTCAGAAAAATATGGTGATCAGACTCATAATTTGAAATTCATGGCTGTGATGTATTTTCCGTATATCATATACAGTATCGCTTCTTTGTTATTTTTTAAAAAGTATGATAATAAAAATCCTTTATTAATATTGGAGCCTTTTTTGCTTTTCGGTGTTATCTTTGTGGTCATGGAGTTAAATTTGTATATTGTCTATAGATATGTAGATTATTTTAAAATCTATTTCATATTGTTCTTCTCAGAACTATTTATAAGTCTTATTAAACGGAGTAGTAGTTTGAGTAGAGGAGTGACTTTTGTACGAACCTTTATTATTTTCATTCCTTTCTTTTTCATGATAGGTTTTTCAAGATATCAACAATTGGCTCGTTTTTATCCTTATTCATCAGTGATAGAGAGAAAAATAGACAAGAAAAGAGAAAAAGGTTTTATGGAACACGGTAGAATGCGTGCCAGTAAAAAAATGTATTAATATATGTATGAGCAACTAATATTTGTTTGTTGAAATGATGTCAATGATTAATTATTCTTTTATTATACCCCATCACAATACGCCAGATTTGTTACAGCGTCTCATAGATTCCATTCCGCAGCGTGAGGATATTGAGATAATAGTTGTCGATGACAACAGCGACGAAGATAAAAAGGCTAATATCACTAGGCCTGATGTCAAGACTATTTTTATTGACAAAGAACATACAAGAGGTGCCGGTCATGCCCGCAATGTTGGAATTGAAGCAGCCACTGGCAAATGGTTGCTCTTTGCTGATGCGGATGATTTTTATTGTCCCAATTTCATCTCAATATTAGATGAATATAAAGATGATGATATTGAGATGTTGATATACTCCATCGAATCTGTTAATGGAGAAACCTTATCTCAGGATCGGTACTTCCGAGTTTCATCTCATAGAAAATTTGTCTTAAATTATGATGGCTCTGAAGAGGCTTCCAACAACCTTCTCTTTTTGGCTTTTGGCCCATGGCGTAAGATGCTCCTTACAGACTACGTGAAGTCCTATGGCTTTCAGTTCGAAGAGATACCTAAAGACAATGACCATTTGTTCTCACTCCTGACAAGTTATTTTTGCAAGAAATGGAAAGTCGATAAGAGGAGTGTCTATACGTTAACTTATACGGAAGGCAGCATTACTTTTAGTAAACTCACTAAAACCAAATGCTTAGCCCATTTCAATGTACTGCGACGTAGGGCAAAACTATATAGTTATATGGGACATCCAGAGTGGAACTGGAAATGTGGAAGAGGCAGATTTTTCCAGTCTTGCCTTTGGTATAGTTATAAAAGATTTAAGAAAAATCGAGCAGTGGGATTAAAGTGTTTTTATTATTATTTCACCAATATCATCTCAATAGAAAAAGGGTCTAATTACTATATTGAGTTAATAGAATCAATCAAGAAAAGAGTAGATAAATAAAGATAATTTTTCATTTATGAAAGCCTTAATATTAAACTCAGGCTTAGGCCATAGAATGGGTGTGATTACCAAGGAACACCCGAAGTGCATGACGGAGATTTCGTATCGAAATACGATTCTGAGTCGTCAACTCAGACTGTTGGTATCGTTTGGTATAGAGGAGGTCGTGATGACAACAGGTTATTACGATCAGATTTTGGTAGACTATTGTGATGCACTGCATCTGCCTTTGAAGTTCACTTTTGTTAACAACCCTGAGTATGCCACAACCAATTATATTTACTCCATTTATTGTGCCAAGAAACAGTTGAAGGATGACGACATCATCCTGATGCATGGCGACCTGGTGTTTGAGAGTTTGGTGATGGAGGCTATCATCAACTCCGAGACAAGTTGCATGGCCGTCAGTAGCACACTTTCTCTTCCAGAGAAGGACTTTAAGGCTGTTATCAAAAATGGCAAGATAGAAAAAGTTGGCATAGAGTTCTTCGATGATGCCATGGCTGCCCAGCCTCTTTATAAAATTAAAAAGGAGGACTGGCTGGTATGGCTGGAGAACATTGAGAAATTCTGTGAGGCAGACAATCGTAAATGCTATGCTGAGAATGCCTTTAACGAGGTATCTGACCAGTGTAAGATTTATCCTTGTGATGTGAAGGATATGCTCTGTGCCGAGATAGATACGCCTGAGGACCTGGAGGTTGTGAGCAAACGTGTAGCAGAGATTAACGACCGCAAGGTGTATATGTGTTTCAGCACGGAGTATATTCACAGTGGCCACATTGCCATTATTAACAAGGCGAGACGTTTAGGTCGTTTAACCATCGGTATCCTTTCTGATGAGGCTGTGGCCAGTTTTAAGCGCTATCCTTTGATTCCTTATGCTGAGCGTAAGGCTTTGTTTGAGAATCTGGCGGGTGTGGAGCGTGTGGTGACACAGGAAACCCTGAGTTATGCCAAGAACCTTCGTGAACTGAAACCGGACTATGTGGTGCATGGCAACGACTGGTGTGAGGGCTTCCAACAGCCCATTCGCCAAGAGGTCATTGATGTGTTGAATGAATTTGGTGGAAAGTTGATAGAATATCCCTATAGCAACAATCCCATGTATAAGGAACTGGATGCAGCCCATCGTGCTGAGGCTTCCATGCCTGACGTGCGCCGTGGTCGTCTGCGTAAACTCATTAATATGAAGGGCTTGGTGACAGCAATGGAGGCTCATAGCGGTATCACCGGCCTGATTGTTGAGAAGACCAAGGTGCTGCAGGATGGTAAGACCTATCAGTTTGATGCTATGTGGGTGAGTTCACTCTGCGACTCTACTGCCAAGGGTAAACCAGATATCGAACTCGTGGATATGACCTCACGCTTCCGCACCATTGATGACATCATGGAGGTGACTACCAAGCCTATCATCTTTGATGGAGACACTGGTGGCCTGACGGAACACTTCGTCTATACCGTCCGCAGTCTGGAGCGTATGGGAGTGAGCATGGTCATCATTGAGGACAAAACGGGATTGAAGAAAAACTCGCTTTTTGGAACGGAGGTGAAGCAGACTCAGGACAGCATCGAGAACTTCTGCGCCAAGATTCAGGCAGGTAAACATGCTCAGAAGACCAAGGAGTTTATGATTTGTGCCCGTATTGAGAGCCTTATTCTGGAGCGGGGTATGGAAGATGCTCTTACCCGAGCCTTCGCCTTCAGCGAGGCTGGTGCTGATGCCATCATGATTCATAGCCGCAAGAAAGACCCGGCTGAAATTTTTGAGTTCGTTGAGAAGTTCCGTGAGAAAAATTCCACTACGCCTATCGTGGTGGTTCCCACTTCTTTCAATACTGTTACCGAACAAGAGTTCAAGGACAGGGGCGTGAATGTTGTCATCTACGCCAACCAACTCACTCGTACGGGCTTCCCTGCCATGCAGGATGCAGCACGTACCATTCTCGAGAACCATCGTGCCAAGGAGTGCGATGACAAGTGTATGTCCATCAAGGAAATAATAACCCTTATACCTGAAGAATAATGATAAGACCTCAATTTTTATATGATACATTAGCCAACTATGGCATTGACTTCTACGCTGGTGTACCAGACTCCTTGCTGAAGAATCTCTGTGCCTATATCACAGATCACGCAGATGCTGCCCATAACATCATCGCAGCCAATGAAGGAGGTGCCATGGGCCTGGCGGCAGGTCATTATCTGGCCACCAGCCAGATTCCTGTTGTCTATATGCAGAACTCTGGTGAGGGCAACATCATCAACCCTCTGGCCTCATTGACAGATCCTGATGTCTATAATATCCCTGTTTTGCTGGTCATTGGCTGGCGTGGTAAACCTGGTGTTCATGATGAACCTCAGCATGTCAAGCAGGGCAAGGTTACTACAGGTCTCCTGAATGTGATGGGCATTGACTATACCGTGCTATCAAAAGAAGAGGATAAGGCTGAAGCCCAGATTAAGAAGGCGGTAGCCTATATGCAGGCAACCAAGCAGTGTTATGCTCTGGTCATTGAAAAAGATACTTTTGATGCCTATATCCTTCAGAACGTGGAGAAGAACGATTTTACGATGTCACGTGAGGAGGCCATTCAGACAGTTGCTGCAGCGTTAGGTGAGAAAGATGTCATTGTTTCTACCACTGGTATGATTTCCCGTGAACTCTTCGAGTATCGCACAGCGATGAACGAGGGTCATGAGCGTGACTTCCTGACTGTAGGTTCAATGGGGCATGCTTCCCAGATTGCTCTCGGCATTGCTTTGGCAAAACCAGACCGCAAAGTATGGTGCTTCGATGGTGATGGCGCATCTATCATGCACATGGGTAGTATGGCCATTGTTGCTAACAAGGCCCCTAAGAACTACATCCACGTCGTCTTCAACAACGGTGCCCACGACAGTGTAGGCGGTCAGCCCACTGTCGGTCTGAAAATCAACTTACTTGCAATCGCATCTGCTGTAGGTTATAAACATGTCTATAGCGTAGATAATAAAGAAGATTTGGTAAAACTTCTTCCATCTTCCATTTTACCTCTTCCTTCTGAAGGTGCAACCTTCATTGAGATTCGCGTAAAGAAGGGCAATCGCAAAGACCTTGGTCGTCCCACCACAACCCCCATCCAAAACAAAGAAGCCCTTATGTCTTTCTTGAAAGATTAATTAACGGCTAATTGATGGAATTAAATGTAAAAATGACAAATCAAGTTATATTAAACGGCATATCCCATTTGAGTGAAACCTTGAAAGACTCAAAGAAAGTTTTTCTGGTCTGTGACAGTAGTTTCCCTTATCTCAACATCAAGACCGATATTGAGAATATGGGTGTTCCCCATGTGGTATTCACTGATTTCTCCCCAAATCCAGTCTATGAAGATGTTTGTAAGGGCATAGATCTTTTCCATATCACGAAATGTGATACACTTTTGGCAGTAGGTGGCGGCAGCGCCATAGATGTCGCCAAATGTATCAAACTTGCTGTCTTGGCAAAAGAAGGCAATGACGCCATTATCCCTCCTTTGGTAAACACCAGGGTAGAATGTGATGGAACAAGAATCCCTTTTATAGCCATTCCCACTACAGCAGGTACAGGTAGTGAATCAACGCATAATGCCGTCATGTATTATGAAGGTTCCAAACAGACAGTTACTAATGATGGTATACTTCCTGATGTCGCCATTTTGGAGCCATCTGTATTAAAAACCCTCCCGCTCTATCAGAAGAAGTGTACGATGATGGATGCGCTTTGCCAGGGCATTGAGTCCTGGTGGTCAGTCAATTCTACAGATGAAAGTTATGAGTATAGTCGTAAGACTATAGAACTCATTATGGCCAACTGGCAAAAGTATATCTTTGAAAATGATGACGAGTCTGCTGCCAATATCATGTTGGGTGCGAATTATGGCGGGCGAGCCATCAATATCACAGCCACTACTGCAGCCCATGCGATGAGTTACAAAATCACTTCCTTATACGGTTTCCCTCATGGGCATGCTGTGGCAGTTTGTCTGCCTGTAATTTGGGAATATATGTTGGAACATCCAGAGAGGTGCACTGACAAGCGGGGAAGTGAGTATCTGATGGGCGTATTTGACGAGATTGCTCATTCGATGGGGGCTAATACACCTTCAGAAGCCGTTTCTATTTTCAGTAACATGATGAAACAGATGGAGTTGTCTAACCCGGTCTCAGATAATCTTCTATCTGACATCTTGCTTTTATCATCATCCGTAAACCCTATTCGGTTAAAGAACAATCCTATTGAGTTGGATGATGAAACAATCAAGTTCTTATATAAGAAACTATTAGTGCATAATTAATTTTTTATGGAGAATATACTTCAAAATAAGGTTTGTATTGTTACAGGAGCTGGCCGTGGTATCGGACGCTCCATCGCAGAGACATTTGTTCAAGAAGGAGCAGTGGTTTATGCTTTGGATATACGGAAAGAGGATTTGATATGGACGGAAGGGAGCAAATCTGTCTTCGGATTTTGCGTTGATATCTGTGATTTTGCAGCCGTGAAGAATTGTGTTATGTCTATCAAAAAAGAGCATGGGCACATTGATGTGTTGGTGAATAACGCAGGATTGATATCCTACGAAATGATGAGCATGATTGACTATGACAAATTCCGTAAAATGATAGAAGTTAATGTGGTTTCTCTGATTCATCTGATGCAGTTGGTGGCACGTGTCATGTCACGTCAACAGGATGGTTCTATCATTAATATGGCCAGCATGGTTGGGGTTAAGGGTGCTGCAGGTCAATTATCATACTCAGCGACCAAAGGCGCTGTGGTGTCTGCTACAAAATCAGCAGCGAAAGAACTTGCAAATAACCATATTCGTGTGAATGCTATAGCACCGGGTATGGTAGGAACGGAACGGTTCAAGGCTGTATTGGAGGAGAAATTTAGTCAGAAGATTAATGATATTCCATTTGGTAGATTGGCAGAACCTAAGGATATCGCAAACACAGCGCTTTATTTGGCTTCTGATATGTCTTCATACGTTACGGGACAAGTACTTGGTGTTGACGGCGCTGCAATAATATAAAAAAGAAAATATGGCTTTATTTACAATTAAGAATGTTAAAATTAAGGGTGTCTCTGCTGTTGTACCAGAGACAAAAGTATCTACATACGACTATGACTTTTTCAGTCGTGATGATGCTGAGACATTTATCAAGACTGTGGGTATAGAGAATAGGTATGTAGCTCAGAATGGCGAATGTGCCTCTGATCTTTGTAAACTTGCTGCAGAGAATTTGATAGAAGGCTTGGGCTGGGAAAAAGAAAGTATAGGTATTCTTTCTTTTGAATCGGTAACAGCAGATTATCGTACCCCACCTACATCATGTATTCTTCAGGATAGATTAGGTCTACCTTCGAGTTGTATGACTTTCGACCTGCCTATGGGTTGTTGCGGTTTTATTTATTCCGTTTGCATCGTCGGAAAGATGATGCAGACAGGAGATGTAAAGCGTGCTATATTGTTAATAGGTGATACCATCACCAGGATGGGGTCGCCAAAAGACAAAAGTCGTCTTCCTTTATTTGGAGATTGTGGTACAGCCGTTGCCTTGGAGTTTGAAGAAAATGCAGACGATATCATTATAGATATGAATTCATTCGGTAAAGGCTATGAGGCTTTGATAACACCTCATAGTGGATTCCGTCATCAAGTGACACCAGAGTCGTTTGAATATGAAGATTTCGGAAATGGGGTGGTTCGTGCACCAGTGCACTCTCTTATTCAGGGAATGGATGTATTTGCTTTCGCTATCACCAGACCACCAAAATCAATCAAGGCATTGCTTGAACAATATGGCGTTGATAAAGACAAGGATATTGATTATTTCTTGATTCATCAGGCAAATAAGATGATTGTTGATAAGGTGGTGAAAAAGTCCGGACTTGATATCGCAAAGACACCTTCGAATCTCCATAAATTTGCAAATCTTGGAGGTGCATCGATTCCTATGCTGATGGTATCGGAGATTGCTGATGACTTGAAAAATAATAAGTTATGTCTGATGGCATCTGCATTTGGTTTGGGTCTTACTTGGGGAACCATGTTGTTTAAAACGGAGAACCTTGTTGTGCCAGAGTTGGCTATTCTCCATTCAGAAAATACAGAAGAGTAAAACATGTTTCTTGAACTAGATAAAAAAGAGAGAACATCCGTTGCTGTCATTGACGATAGCGGGACATCCCTAACATATGGCGATATCTGCGATTTCTCTCAGAAATTTGTGGAATATCTGCCAGAACGTTCTCTGATTTTTATATTGGCGGAGAACCGTATTGGCTCATTGTTGGGTTATACATCGTCACTGAGTAATAGAATTGTTCCTTTGATACTGAGTGCGAAAACAGAAAAGAGTCTCTATGAGAATCTCTTCAATCAGTATAAACCAGAGTATTTGTGGGCTCCTGATGAGATGGTGTCACAATTAGGGTGTGAGATTGTGTTTTCTGATTATGGCTTTACGCTTCTAAGAACAGGTAATGCTCCGAAGTCATTATATAAGGAACTGTCCTTGTTATTACCCACCTCTGGCTCTACTGGCAGTCCGAAATTGGTGCGTCATTCGTATCGAAATATTGAAGCAAATGCATATAATGTTTTGAGGATGTTCAAACTAACTCCATCAGAGAAGGCAATGGCAATATTACCGATGCATTATACTATGGGACTTTCTGTTATCGCTTCTCATCTTTTAGCAGGAGCGACATTACTTCTTTCTGGAAGATCTCTCCTTGACAAAGGCTTCTGGGAGATGTTAAAGGAGGCTACAAGTTTTACAGGTGTCCCCTATAGTTATGAAATTTTGATGAAAATGCGCTTTACACGCATGGATTTGCCCAATTTGAAAATCATTACCCAAGGAGGTGGAAAACTGACAGAAGATTTGTTTGTTGCATTGGCTAAGTATGCTCAGGAGAAAGGGAAAAAGTTTATTCCGACATACGGTCAGTCGGAATGTACTGCTCGTATGGCTTATCTCCCTGCAGAATTAGCAATAGAGAAGACGTGTAGTATAGGAAAGGCTGAGCCAGGAGGACAATTGTCGATTATTGATAATAATGGCAACGAAACATTTGAGGGTGAAGCATTGGGTGAGATGGTATA
Organism: Prevotella sp.; assembly: GCA_017618275.1. Lineage (GTDB taxonomy): Bacteria > Bacteroidota > Bacteroidia > Bacteroidales > Bacteroidaceae > Prevotella. Next base: position 40,858 of record JAFZUS010000067.1, on the reverse strand, counting down.
TCGTGGAGAGAATGTTACTCTTGGCTATGCCAATTGTATAGAAGACCTAATCATAGGTGACGAGAACCATGGCGTTATGCATACAGGAGATTTGGCAAGGCGCGACGCTGACGGATGTTACTATATTGTCGGGCGGTTGAAGAGGTTCTTGAAAATTTTTGGATTGAGAATTGGTCTTGATGAAGTAGAGAACATTATAAAGTCAACTTATAATGTTGATTGCTATTGCAAGGGAACAGATGAAAAATTAACTGTGTTAATAACAAATAGTGAGATTTCCGAGGCCTTGCCAGCCTTTATTGAAGAAAAGACACATCTCTTCCATAAGAATATTGAGATTGTTGTGGTGGACAAAATCTTAAGGAATGAAGCGGGAAAAGTAATTAATCAATAAATACAGAATATTATGACAAATTTAGAAAAACTGAATAACATCTTTGCGGAGGTGTTCTCTGTGGATGTTTCTGTCCTTGGATCAAATTTTGATAATGAGAACGTAGACACATGGGATAGTGTTCATCAGTTGAGCCTGACAAGTGCAGTTGAGGATGAGTTTGATATCATGCTTGATGCAGAGGATATCCTTGGATTTTCATCATACGATAATGCTAAGGAAATACTGAAGAAGTACGAAATCACGATTTAAAGTTCTCTATTTTATAATAATAAATGATGAGAGAGGTATCGTTTGAAGAGTCCAAACAAATCATGGTCAAGACTTTAGAAAGTATTGACAGATGTTGCCGTGAGAATAATATTAAATATTCTCTTTGTTGGGGAACTATGATTGGAGCCATTCGTCATCATGGCTTTATTCCTTGGGATGATGATATTGATTTGATGATGTCACGCGAAGATCATAACCGTTTCTTGAAAGTTTATAATGATCCCCAATATGCTATATATACGCCAAAAGTAGACAAGAACCATTTGTATCTAAATACAAAAATATTCGATAAGAAAACATGTGTATTTTTAAAAAATCGTTCCAAAAGTTATTTTGGGGTTTGGGTCTCCATTTTCCCGTATGACAATGCACCTGATCAGAAATTGAAACTATGGGAGATGAAGCGTGATTTTTGGGTAAAAATATACCGTTTAAAAATTCAGAACCTTGTTGGACAAAGTCTAATGAGACGAGTAGTCAAAAGAACAATTAGACTATTATTACTCCCATTTTCTTCATTTTGGATTTATGATAGGGTTGAGAATTGCCTTACAGCGTATAATAGTCAACAAACTAAGCGCGTCTGTATATGGTATGGAACACCATATATGAAGTTTCGATACTTCCCTAACAATTTGTTAGATGAAATTATAGATGTTGATTTTGAGGAGTTTAAATCAAAAATAATTAAAGGGTACGATGAGTTTCTAAAAATCACATACGGAGATTATATGAAATTCCCTCCAGAATCGGAGCGTGTTCCCAAGCATAATTATAAAGCATATTATACTGAATAAAATCATAGAATGTGAAATTAATATACAAATTGGTGAAATTATGGAAATTAAAGATTTTATTGAGAAGTTTGCTGAACAGTTTGATGATACTGATGTAAGTGTAATTAATGCAGAAACTGTATTTAAAGAACTTGATGAGTGGTCTTCATTGATTGCACTCTCTGTGATTGCAATGGTGGATGAAGAGTATGAAGTTACACTCAAGGGTGAAGACATTAGGAATTCCACAACCGTGGAAGATCTGTTCAATGCAGTAAAGGCAAAGGCATAATGATAGGATATAATCCGTTTTCCCTTGAAGGTAAGGTCATCCTGATTACTGGTGCTGCAGGTGGTATAGGTAGGGCTACGGCTATTGAGTGTTCTAAACTTGGCGCTCACCTCATACTGACAGATATCAATGAGGAAGGCCTAAAATTAACCCTTGAGCAATTGGAGAATCAGGAGGCTCATCGATATATAGTAGCAAACCTTACTGCTGATGAAGAGATAGACAAGTTGGTTGGTGAGATAGACAAACTTGATGGTTTTGTCAGCAATGCCGGGGTAACAAAACCTGCTCCAGTGAAATTTATTAATCGTGAAGACCTGAGCCGTATTATGTCTATCAATGCGATGGCTCCAATGTTCCTGACTCAAAAACTATTGAGAAAGAAAAAATTCTCTAAAAGTTCATCAATAGTCTTTACGGTATCCATAGGTGGTGTCTATACAACGGCCTTTGGCAATGCCATGTATGGTTCATCGAAAGGTGCCCTTCAGGTGTTTATGAAGAATGTCGCGTTGGAGTCTGCCATGAGTGGTATTCGTTGCAATAGTGTTAATCCAGGCATGATTAATACAGGGCTGGTAAAAAATGGGACTTATTCAGAGGAGGATCGTCAAAAGGATATGCAAACTTATCCAATGAAACGTTATGGAGAGCCTCAAGAGGTCGCATTGGGTATTGTCTATTTGCTGTCTGATGCTTCATCTTTTGTAACGGGTCATTCATTAATTATAGATGGTGGCAAAACCCTTTATTAATCCAAATACTTTAATAGTACGATAATTTATGAAAATTCGAGCTGTTCTTTGGCGTAGATTTGTTAGGGCATATCCTTGGTATTTACGTCATGTTTATAAGATGGATATTGGTTGGGATGTGCAGATTTCATGGAAAGCACATTTGGATAAATCAATTAATCCGAAAGGCATCCATATTGGTGATGGTACCCATATCGTAAATGGTGCTATGATATTGGCTCACGATGCATGTCGAAGATTAAAAACAAATACGTATATTGGTAAAGATTGTTTGATCGGAGCACGTTCAATTATTCTTCCTGGTGTAACCATAGGTGATTCTTCTATTGTAGCGGCAGGAGCAGTCGTTTCAAAAGATGTGCCACCTAACAGTTTGGTTGCAGGAAATCCTGCTAGAATAGTGAAAACCGGGATTATTCTTAAGAAAGCAAAGATTATTAAGGCAGGAGAGCGTGTTTCATAGTAATTATGATTTAATTTATGAAATACAATAATACGTGGAAATTAATGTGTAATTAAATGGAATAGCTAAGATGGAAAGAACAGTATACTTTCGTGCATTTGAAGAAGAAGATGCAGAACAGATATATCTATGGAAGAATGATGATGAACTTAAAACATTAAGTACAGGGCTGAACAGAAGAATGTGTAAGGAAGAGGCACTCGATTGGGTCAAAACCCGGATGAGGCATCATGATTATCGAGTGTTTTGGGCTATTTGTGCAAAAGATTCGGGCAAAATGATTGGCTATGCATGTTTGACAGATATCCATTATATTAATAGTTCTGCTAATTTTAGTGGTATCCTTATAGGAGACAAAAAATATCAAGACGGCATAGCATGGATTGAATCATATCTGTTCGTTTATGAGTATGTTTTTGAAAGACTTAATTTGAATCGTCTTTATGGACGTGCCATCAATGACCATAAAATGACAATTGCCATGCGTACCGCCATGTTTAATATTACAGAGGGAACCATGAGGCAGGCAGTATACAAAAATGGACGTTATTATGATGTCTCAATCAGTTCTATGTTGCGTAACGAGTATTTTGAACATAAGGCAAAAGGAGACTATGAAGTTTCTGCAGTCCTGAAGAGACTTGTAAAGTGCATACGTGAACAAAAAAAGCAGTGAATGAACAAATGCAAAAAGAATTCGCTGAAGGCCCCCTGTCATATACCGTCATCGTTGGAAACATCTTTATACAAAGGCTTCCCGCGAAGGTATATGTATGACAAACATGTACCTATCATATACCTAACATATACCTTATCATATACCTTGGGAATAAGTTGAAAAAATTAGTTACATGTTGAGGTACATGACAGGTACATGTTAGGTATATGATGAAGCAACATGTACCTTATCTCAAACCTCGATATGCAAAGGGTTTCGAAAAGGTCGAGGTGTATGTTGACAGACTTTTGGGTATAACTTCTTTTTATTATCGTTGCTCATCGGTAACTTATTATAGTGCGCCTACTGGCGAACTCGAGTGCGCTCCTAAGCGCACTCGAGTGTACTGCCTACATATTGTGTTATGATTCGTATAGATAGATTAAAACTCTTTTGGGTTGCATTAGCCACTATATTCGTTTTTTCATGTAAGGGACAAAATGAATGTGGAAAATTGCATAGTAGGATTTGTGACTTAATGAAGGAGTCTGATGCTATAGGCGTATCAGTAGTTGCTGTAAAGGACAACAAATTATGCTACCAAGAATCATTCGGATATAATCCTGACTATAATAATCCAGAGAAAAGAAATCCGATAGGAAGTGACGATATTTATCGCATTGCCTCTATCTCCAAGACTTTTGTTGCCACAGCCATTATGCAATTGGTTGAAAAGGGGTTGATTAACCTTGATGAAGATATCAACAGATATCTGAATTTTAATGTGAGGAATCCGCGTTATCCCGAATTACCGATAACAGTTAGGATGCTCCTAAACCATCATTCAAGTATAACTGATTATCAATATGAAAAGTATAGAAATAGTTTGGCTATGTTTAATCCAGAGGCTGGTAAAGATATTTATAATTTTTTTGAAAACTACAGACCTGGAGCAAAGTACAAATATAGCAACTATGGCTATAGTTTGCTAGGAGCCATTATAGAGAATGTGTCACAGGTGCGCTTTGATGAATATATAGAAAATAACATCCTCATTCCATTGGGAATATATGGAGGTTACAATGTGTCAAAGATTGACAGTTTGAGATTTGTCTGGGCTTATCACTATGACAAGAAGAAAAAGAAATACACAAAGTCACCTCAAATGTATAAACCTTTTATAAAGGAAACAGATAATTATATTCTTGGTGAATCTACCGCATTGTTTTCACCCGCTGGAGGCATGAAACTGTCAGTACTTGATTTAGCGAAGTACATGATGATGCATATGAATTATGGAACATATAATGGGGTGAGAATTCTCACAAAGGAGTCGGAAGAAGAGTTGTGGAAGATTAGTTCGAAGACTAAGTATGGAATGGGATTTATGCATGCTAATTTCAAACTAAAAGGCATTGACCTGATTGGACATCAAGGTGGTGCATACGGAATCCATAGTACGATGTTTTTTAATCCTGAAGAGAAATATGGATTTATAGTGATTTGCAATGGTTGTAATTCCGGACATACACTCGACACAGAAATCCTTAAGGAACTGTATTATTGTTTTGTTAAGAAATAAGTTCTATGAAGAAACTGCTTGTCTTAGGAGGAAGTCCTAATCAGTTACGGTTGGTGGAAGCCGCAAAGAATGCCGGTATCTATACAGTGGTTTGTAATCATAAAGAAGAATGCGCTGCCCGGATGGCATGCCATCAATTTTATCAACAGGATTACAGAAACGAAGAGAAAGTCTTGGCAATTGCCCAAAAGGAACATGTTGACGGCGTTATCTCCAATTCTGAAGCAGCCATGCCCATTGTTGCATACGTGGCAGAACGGCTCAATCTTCCTGGGAATAGTGTTGATGGTATCGAACAACTGACCTCGAAGACAAGGTTTAGAGAATTACAACGTAAGTGTGGCATTTATGCTCCTAATAACTTTGAGTGTGATTCATGGGAAGAATTCCGACAGGGGATCGGTGCACTGGCTTTTCCCGTCATCGTAAAACCCTGTGAGAGCAGTGGTACAAGAGGCACAACTCGTATTGATCGAAGAGAAGACATTGAATCATTACAAAAAGCTTTTGAAGAATGTCGTCACTTTTCTGTCAATGGTAAGGTTTCTGTAGAGGAGTATGTCACGATGAACTCATTGAAAGTGATTGACGGTGATGTATTTGTCAGTGGAAAGGAACTTTTATGGAATGGTTTTTTCACCTGTTACCGCAGTCACTATGCTCCGATGCTGCCCATGATGGAGTCTTTTCCTATTCATATATCCAACGAGGATTTCTTGATTGTAAAAGACCATATCCGAAGGTTGTTTGAAAAGGCAGGAATTATACATGGACAATACAATGTGGAGATGTATTTCACGGATAAAGGTGAATTATTTGTGATAGAAATAAATGCGCGTCAGGGAGGAAACAATATTCCTCACTTGATCGAATTGCATTCTGGCATCGATTTTGACAAACTTCTTGTAACCACCGCAGTTGGTAATATGAGTTATTTCGATGTTGTGAAGAATAAAGAATCTATGCAACGTTATATCACTCAGTATGTGGTGTTTAGCCGAGAATTCGGCATCTTAGAAAGGTTGGATATAGATGAGGGCATTAGTCGTTATCTAATAGAGAGAACTGATGTGAGACATGTGGGAGAGGAAGTTGTTATCGGTATGAATGCTGGTGATTCTATTGCACGGTTAGTATTTGACTTTGGCGATGCTGATACTCAGCAGTATTATCTGGAAATAGTTGAGCAACTCATCACTCCAGTGATTAGGAAATCATGAGTAGAAAATTAGAAATTGGAAGCAACTTTTGGCTGACAAGTGAGGAAACCAGAGATCTGATTCCATTAAAGGGAAGTGTCTATGGTTTGGATAAGTGGAAATATTGTGTATTGACTTCTTCAGGACGTGGAGCAATCAAACTGTTGTTTCAACAACTGCCGCAGGTAAAGCGGGTTTTGCTGCCTATATATACATGCAGTTCTGTGATTAATCCTATAGAGAGTCTTGGCATTGAATGTATATATTATCCAATCAACAAACAATTGGAAGTAGATATTGATGGGTTGATGGACTTGATAGAAAGGGAACACCCTGATTCTATCTATTTCCAGTCGTACTATGGCTTTGATACGCTCGCCTCAGTTAGACCTTATTATCATGATCTACAGGATAAGAATATCATCGTTGTTGAAGATATCACGCACTCGTGGCTATCAGATTTTAATACTACAGAAGCCGACTATTCAGTAGTATCGCTGCGCAAGTGGCTTCAGTTGCCAGATGGTGGGGCTTTGATGAGCAATAAACATGTTTTAGGCCAAATACCACAATATGGCGAATCGGATAAGATTGTTGTAGAGTTTGTTAAGGCTTCAGAAGGCAAAGAACGATACTTCCAGACACATAATCCTGCTGACAAACAGGAGTTTAGGCAGCATTATGTGAATGCTAAGGACTTGCTGCAACAAGATGACGCGCCACATCGTATAAGCAATATATCATGCTCAGTCTTGGCTAAGACAGACTTTGACGAGATTATCAGAAGAAGAAGGGAGAATGCTACTTATCTGCGCCAGAATTTGTGCAATAAAGTTGTAGAACCCTGTATTCCTTTGAACGACAATAAGGCTACTCCTCTTTATTTCCCTATCTATGTCAAGGATAATCGAGGCACTCTTCAGAAGGAGTTGGCTTCTCACAACATCTATTGCCCAGTTCACTGGCCTATGCCAACTCAGGTCAGAACAGTCATGGATGCAGATAATTCTTATATATATGATCATGTTCTCTCGTTGATATGTGACCAACGATATAATCTGGAGGACATGTCGTCAATTGTTAAATTAGTTAATCATGTATAAGCATTTTTTTAAACGTTTTATTGACATAGTCGTCTCTTTCTTGGCTTTGGTTATTTTATCACCTTTGTTGTCTATTGTAATGATATGGCTGTATATAGCGAATAAGGGATCTGGTGTGTTCTTTTCTCCTTTACGACCAGGAAAGGATGGAAAACTTTTTAAGTTTATGAAATTTAAGTCTATGACAGATGAAAAGGATGAAAATGGCAAGTTACTTCCAGATGCAGAAAGACTGACTAAAATTGGTAGATTTGTGCGTTCAACATCTATTGATGAACTGCCACAATTAATTAATGTGCTGAAAGGTGATATGTCAATTGTTGGTCCAAGGCCATTGTCTGCCAGTTATCTACCTTATTATAATGAGGAAGAAAAGCATCGGCATGATGTCCGCCCAGGCATAACAGGTCTTGCTCAAGTGAATGGTAGAACATCTATTACTTGGGGTAAAAAATTAGCCTATGATGTTGAGTACGTAAGGAATATGTCCTTCTTATTGGACATGAAGATATTATTCCTGACAGTTTATAAGGTTTTTAAAAGGGAGAATGTTGGAGTAGAAAATACTGGAGTTTCTGGTTTTTATATTTATCGGGAGGAACAATGGGCTGCACAAGGCCTATATGACAAAATCGAAGAAGCACGTAAGGAATCAATGCCTTATAGATTATTTAAAAATACAAACAATAGCAAGGTGGAAAATTTATGAAGACAATTCTAATAACTGGTATCGGAGGACTTACTCCTCGGTCAATTACTGGTATTATACGCGAGAATCATCCAGACTATCATCTGATAGGCATGGATGTGAACAAAAAGGCAGTGGGCTTCTTTATGAAGGGACTGCTAGATGAATACTATGTTTGTCCTCGCTGTACAGATAAAGCCTATTTCCCGTTTATAGAGAAATTGGTGGCTGAAAAACATATAGACTATGCTTTTGTGCAACCAGAAAGTGAAATAGTGGAGTGGGGTGATTACTATGAAAAGAATGGTCGTTATCCCTGTCCTGTGTTTATGGGCTCTAAGTTACTTTCTGTTTCATTGAAGGACAAGAGCATCATGGCTGATTTGTTAGAAGGTACAGACTTTATCCCTAAGACCATTAAGGTGACACAGGAGAATCCACGTTACGAGGATGTGGAAAAAGAGATTGGTTTCCCTTGCTGGATCCGAGCAACAGAAGGTACAGGTGGCTTAGGATCACTTAAGTTGGAAGACCTGAGTAGTTATAAATCATGGCTGTTTATTAACAGCAATATCCCTGAATTTACTGTGAGTGAGTTCTTGACGGGACGTCATCTGGCCAACGAGATGCTTTATTATAATGGTGAGTATGTGAAGGGTGCCGCATTGGAATGCGCAGAATATGTAATGGCGAATACGGCTCCATCGCATGTAACAGGAAACACTGCTTTTGGCCGTTTCTTGAACGAGGATCGTATCAACGAGTTTTGTGATCGTTGCATCAAATATTTAGAGAAGAAGTTGAATGTACCAGCCCATGGTATTTTAAGTTTCGACTTGAAAGAGGACAAAAACGGAAATCTGAAGGTGACCGAAGTGAATATTCGCCATATGGCATACGCTGGTGTAATGGCACATGTTGGTTTCGACCTGATAGAAGATACCATAAAGATTATGGAAGATGGTAATGCGGATCGGGTGGAACGTGCACCTTATTATCATTATGAAAAACCATACATCTTCCTCCGTGACGTAGATGTAGAGCCGATTATTCTTGAAAGTGAAGAAATCTTTGGATAAAACAATTGATTATCTTTAAGAAACTATGATTTTTGATGCAGGGTTAGAATTGAAAATAAGACTATTTCCGAACAATAAAAAAGGAAAAAGAACGATATTAATATAGCCCAACTTATAAACAAATCTGGAACAGGTATCCTGCAGAAAATAAAGCCTATAGAGGATAATGTGTTCCTGCGGGCTCGTGAAGTACAAGCATCTGTACGTAAAGAAGGAACAAAGACTCGAAAAGTCGCAGACTTCTATTCATGGGCAGACCAATATGTTGCAACTGACTGAATATGAGAAGCAGTTTGGAGTATCTGCTTTTTACAAATGAGATTATTATACGTTTTAATTATATCATATGCATAAAATTTATCTTTGCTTGGCTCACATGAGTGAGGCTGGATTGGAACAGAAGTATATCAAGGAGGCGTTTGATACCAACTGGGTGGCGCCTCTTGGACCGAATGTGGATAAGTTTGAGAAGGATTTAGAGAATTTCGTCGGTCAGAATAAACGCGTGGTGGCACTGAGCGCTGGTACGGCGGCTGTGCATCTGTCGCTGATTGCCTGCGGCGTTGGCCCTGGAGACGAGGTGGTGGTGCAAAGTTTTACGTTCTGTGCTTCATCACACCCAATTACCTATTTGGGAGCAACCCCCGTGTTTGTGGACTCCGAAAAGGATACATGGAATATGGATCCGGGATTGCTGGAGGAGGCGATCAAAGACCGCATTGCCAAGACTGGCAAGAAGCCCAAGGCGATTGTACCGGTGGCTCTGTATGGTATGCCGTACAAGATTGACCGTATCATGGAAATTGCAAATCGCTATGAGATACCAGTGATTGAGGATGCCGCAGAAGGACTTGGTTCCAGATATAATGGTCAGATTCTTGGTACATTTGGCAAGTATGGGGTACTCTCATTTAATGGTAACAAGATGATTACGACCTCTGGTGGTGGTGCACTGATTACTGCCAATGATGCTGAATGGCGCGAGATTATGATGTACGCTACACAGTATCGTGAGAGTTATCCTTACTACCAGCACGAGAAGATAGGGTATAATTATCGTATGAGTAATATCTGTGCCGGCATTGGGCGTGGGCAGATGACTATCGTGAATGATCATCTTGCGCATCATAAGCATGTACAGGCTCTTTATGAAGAATTGTTGGCTGATGTCCCAGGCATACATGTACATAGTCAGCCAGCAACGGGAGAGTATGACTCTAACTATTGGTTATGCACTATTCTCATTGATGAGAACGTTAGAATCAAAGGTCAGGAGGATGCTTATAAGACCATAGTAACCAGTGCCGTTGGTGGTGCGGCTGGTGTGATACATGTGGCTTCTTCGGCTACAACAGACTGTCAGCCGAATGACAACGTAGAAGCACTGCGAGTATTTCTGAATAAAGCTGAAATCGAGGCTCGACCTGTTTGGAAACCGATGCACAAGCAGCCAGTTTATAAGGATGCTCCAGCGTATGTCAATGGAGTGAGTGAGGCCATATTTAGGAAAAGTTTGTGCCTGCCTGCCGGGCCGTGTGTGAGTGATGAAGATGTTAAGTATATCGTTGAAAATATTAAGGCAGCCATCATATAATAGATATTAATAGGATTACATTATGAATATAGCAATTGTTGGAACAGGTTATGTGGGCCTGGTGAGTGGAACGTGCTTCGCAGAGATGGGAGCACATGTGGCCTGTGTCGATGTGGACGCACAGAAAATAGAGAAATTGAAGAATGGCATCATGCCCATCTATGAGCCAGGTCTGGAGGAAATGGTCAAGAGTAATGTCGAATGTGAGCGCCTGCAGTTTACGACCGATCTCACAGAGGTTCTGGATGATGTTGAGGTGGTGTTTTCTGCCGTTGGTACCCCTCCTGACGAGGATGGCTCTGCTGACTTGAAATATGTGTTGGCCGTCGCCCATCAGTTCGGACAGAACATCAACAAATACACTATTTTGGTTACGAAGTCGACTGTTCCCGTTGGAACGGCCAAAAAAGTGAAGGCTGCCATTCAGGAGGAGTTGGACAAGCGTGGGGTAGACATCCCGTTCGATGTTGCCTCAAATCCTGAGTTCCTGAAGGAAGGTGCTGCCATCAAGGACTTCATGTCGCCTGATCGTGTTGTCGTGGGTACCGAGTCCGAAAAGGCTGAGGAGGTGATGACCAGGCTTTATCGTCCCTTGATGCTACAGAACTTCCGTGTTATCTTTATGGACATCCCTTCAGCGGAGATGACGAAATATGCTGCTAATGCCATGTTGGCCACCCGTATCTCGTTTATGAACGATATTGCGAACCTGTGCGAGCGCGTAGGGGCAAATGTGGACAACGTACGTCGTGGTATTGGTACTGATACGCGTATCGGAAAGAAATTCCTCTATGCCGGTTGTGGCTATGGCGGTTCCTGCTTCCCCAAAGATGTGAAGGCCTTGATGCACACTGGTATCGATAATGGCTACCACATGGAAGTGATTGAGGCTGTGGAGCGCGTCAACGAGAGACAGAAATCTATCGTCTACGACAAGATTATCAAGGCCGTGGGTGATGTCAAGGGTAAGACCATTGCCATCCTGGGCCTGGCCTTTAAGCCTGAGACCGATGATATGCGTGAGGCTCCGGCTTTAGTCGTCATTGAAAAACTCCTTGCCGATGGTGCGAAGATACGTGTCTTTGATCCCATCGCTATGGAGGAGTGCAAGCGTCGCATCGGGGATGTGGTCACATACTGCAAGAACATATATGATGCATCGGATGGGGCGGATGTGTTCGCACTCATGACGGAATGGAGACAGTTCCGTATGCCTTCATGGAATGTCATTAAGAAAGTGATGACAGGAAATGTTGTCATCGACGGCCGTAACATTTATGACCGTGCTGAACTTGAATCTCTGGGATTCATTTATTCTCGTATAGGCGAGAAGTAATTATCGTTCTTTCTATAAGAAAGAAAGGGAAAAAGAGTTTTTCGGGGGGTGCCTCGGGAAACTCTTTTTTTTGTTAAAAAAACACAAAAGTGTTGTAGAATTTTGCAATGTTTCGGGACAAATGTATATATTTGCAATCGATAATTTTATTGTCTAATTTTAAATTTAATGCTAAATGAAACATTCAGCTTTAATTGTAGGTGTAATCCTGCTCGCTGCAAGTTCAAGTTGCAGCAACGACAACGAGTTAAATGAACAGGTAGTAAAGAAACTGGCACCGGTGACAGTGCAGGTTAGTGATTTCTCCATGACAATGGAAGACTTGTCTGGTGGTACTACCAGAGCGACGAGTTCTGTAGCCGACTACAATGGTGTCAAAGCGATTTCCCTTGCTTTCTATTCTGGGGACACGGAGGTCTACAAAACCACGCAACTCCGGGCTGACCAGAGCACTTACACTACATTCGGTGAGTTTGCCTGTTCTTTGCCTATGGGCAGTTACACGATGGTTGTCCTTGGCTACGGCAGCACGAGTGCTATGACACTCAATAGTAAAACCTCTGCCACCTTTCCTACTGGCGAGCGCGTGCGTGAGACATTCGTCTACACCGAAACAGTGAATGTGACTAATACCGATGCTCTTGCACTTAACGCAACACTGAGTCGTGTGATAGCCATGTTGGGCGTTGTCTCTACCGATGGGCGTACAGCCAATGCCGCCCAAATTAGTGTCACCTTCTCTGCTGGTGGTCAGGGCCTGAATCCTATGACGGGATTCTCCACCACCAACACGGGCTTCAGCAATGTGGTGGATATCCAAAGTGCTGTCGGGAGTACGTCGTCGACAGCCAGTTATATCTTCCTCAATAGCGACCAACAGACAATGGATGTCACCGTTGACGTCCTCGATGAAGACGAAAATGTCCTCTCACATAAGGTGGTCAACAATGTGCCGCTCAGACGCAACCAGAGGACCATCCTGAAAGGTTCTCTCTATACCTCAGCCCCAGGTTCTGCATCGTTCAGCGTAGAAACCTCTTGGCTTTCAGATAACACAATTGAAATTTAAAATCGTTAGTACTATGAAAAAGAATTTTTATATTGCATTCATGGTAATGCTTACGTTGCTCTCTTGTGAGACGGTGTCGATTGAACAGAATGAACCCAAGGGCAACCTTATTACGCGCGCGGTGACTACGAACGCCTGTACACGTATTAATTATGCGGTATATGATATGGCGGGTACACGTGTCAAACAGATCAATCAACAGATAGATGATCCTAACTTCGGTACGGCCTCCTTCCAACTTGCCGAGGGCGACTACTATCTGGTGGTTGTGGCGCACAGTAGCGATGGCAACCCCACGATGGCCGACCCGACCTGCATCAAATTTACCAATGCACAGGGTTACAGCGACACTTTCTTGTGTAGTGGCAACATCACCATCGGGAACGAGCCTTTAGACATGAATGTCACACTCGAACGTATTGTGGCTCTCTGTCGTTTCGTCACTACCGACGACTATCCGGCTGACGTAAAAAAGATGAAGTTCTACTATACCGGTGGGAGTGGGGCCTTCGATGCCTATACGGGATTAGGCTGCGTCAACAGCAAACAGACGATGATCTTTGATGTCAGTGACGGGCAGAAACAATTCGACCTCTATACGTTCCTGCATGACATTGAGGGCACCATCCACCTCACGGTGACGGCTCTCGATGACCATGATAACGTGCTCAATGAACGGTCGTTCGATGTGCCTCTCTATCAGAACCAGATTACCTGGCTCTCCGGGGCATTCTTCAACGGTTCCTCTACTTCCTCTTCCACCATCTCCACTATCAACATCAATACCACGTGGCTTGGCGAACATTTTATCACTTTCTGACTTCCAACAAAAAGACAAAATAGGTCTGCTCATCATTTTTTTTGGCAAAAATGACTGAATTAAAGAAATAATTCGTATCTTTGCCGAAATTTTGAGAGCATGAATTGCGAAGATAGATTTAATCAGATTTACGGGCGGAATGCTGAAGGCACGGCATTCTGCCCTTACCGTATCTGTCCGATAGGTGCCCATTCCGACCATAACTTAGGTAAGATTACGGGATTGGCCATCGACAAGGGCATACACATTGCATACGCTCCAAAGCAGAATGGAGTGGTGGAGATGGCTTCCCTTCAGTTCCCGAAGCGCGCCCAGTGGCATATCGCTTCTGTACCTTCACAGAAGCAGAACGACTGGGCGGACTATCTGAGGGGCGCTACCTGGGCCTTGTCCAAACAGCATCAACTACATGTCGGCCTGTGTGGTGTCATAGAAGGTTCATTGCCCATTGGGGGACTCTCTTCGAGTGCAGCGGTGATTATCAGTTTCCTGACAGCACTCTGCAAGGTCAACAACATCCAGTTGGGACAACAGGAGATCATTGATGTGGCATACGATGCAGAATTGAACTATGTGGGTGTGAGTGTGGGCAAATTGGATCAGAGTTGTGAGGTGCTGAGCCAAAAGGACCACTTGCTCTATCTTGACACGCTCGATGGACATTACGAGTTGATTCCGCAGCCTGCACAGATGAAGCCATATAAGATAGCCATCTTCTTCAGTGGACTGGAGCATAGCCTGGCTGGTTCTAAGTATAATATGCGTGTGGATGAACTCCGTTCGGGGGTATATGCCCTTCAGGCCCTTGCCGGTATGGAGTACGGCAAGTTCAATGAGGCCAATGCAAGGCATGTGCCTCGTGAAGTATATGAGCGGTACAAGAGTCGTCTGCCGGAACCCTGGGCCAGACGCTGCGAGCACTGGTATACGGAGTTTGAGCGTGTAGAGAAAGGTGCAGAGGCCTGGCGACGTGGTGATATCGAGGCATACGGCAAACTCTCTTTTGAGTCAGGCTGGAGCAGTATCCATAACTGGGAGAGTGGGGCGCCTGAACAGATAAGACTGTATGAGATTATGACCCAGACTGAGGGCATCTATGGCGGACGATTCAGTGGCGCTGGTTTCAAGGGCTGTTGCATGGCGTTGATCGACCCAGCCTTCGAGGAAAGTATTTCTCGTCGTGTGACTGAGCAATACTTGGCCTCTTTCCCTGAAATGACAGGGAAATACGAGGTTTTCATCTGCGAGAGTGCGGATGGGGTAAAGTGAAAAGGTGAGAAAGTGAGAAGGTGAGAAAGTGAGAAGTATGAAATGTTTGATATTAGCAGCGGGGTATGCTACGAGGCTGTACCCATTGACAGAGAATTTCCCGAAGCCATTGTTGGAAGTGGCTGGTAAGCCAATTCTGGACTGGCTGATTGATGATATGGCTCAAACGGGAATGGTGGAAGAGTATATTGTGATCAGCAACCATAAGTTCGCTTCAATCTTCAGGGAGTGGGCAGCCAAGAACGACAAGGTCGTCATCCGTGTCATTGACGACGGAACAACGAGTAATGACAATAGACTGGGGGCTGTGAAAGACATACAGTATGCCATTGAACAGTTACAGTTGGACGACGACCTGCTTGTGATGGCCGGGGATAATCTGTTGGACTTCAGTCTGGCAGGCTTTATCCAATATGGCAAAGAAAAGAATGCCACCTGCGTGATGCGTTATTATGAGGCTGATGAAGCCAGGTTACATAAAACAGGTGTGGCTGAGGTGGCCGCTGATGACCGACTTATCGCGATGGAAGAGAAACCCGCCCAACCAAAGAGTCATTGGTGCGTTCCTGCGTTTTACTATTATACGAAGGAGGATAGCCGCCTGATTCAGAAAGGAATAGAAAACGGGTGCGGCACGGATGCACCAGGAAGTTTTATTGCATGGCTCTGCGGTCAGACCAACGTGTATGCCTGGGAGATGCCGGGAAAACGCTATGATATCGGTAACCTACAGAGTTACGAAGAAGTGAAGAGAACCTTTGCAGCGTTGAAATGATATGGAAAGAATAGACTTAAACGGTAAAACTATACTTGTCACCGGTGCTGCAGGATTTATTGGCAGTAACTTGGTGAAACGCCTTTTTCAGGATATGAGAGGCGGTACTATCGTGGGAATCGACAATATGAACGCCTACTACGATGTGAGCCTTAAGGAGTACAGATTGGATGTGTTGGACAAAAGCGTTCCCGAGAGTATTACCTGGAAGTTCGTGAAAGGCGATATCGCAGACAAAGAGACGCTTGACAATCTCTTTGAGGTGTATAGGTTTGATGTGGTCGTGAACTTGGCAGCCCAGGCTGGTGTACGCTACTCCATCGAGAATCCGGATGCTTACATCCAAAGTAACATGATCGGATTCTACAATATACTGGAAGCCTGTCGTCATTACCCTGTGGAGCATCTGGTATATGCTTCCAGTTCAAGTGTGTATGGCGGTAACAAAAAAGTACCATTTAGTACGGAGGATAGGGTGGACAACCCAGTCTCACTCTATGCCGCCACAAAGAAAAGCAATGAATTGATGGCTCATTGCTATTCCAAGTTGTATAATATCCCTTCAACGGGACTGCGATTCTTTACAGTGTACGGTCCGGCAGGAAGACCGGATATGGCCTACTTCGGGTTTACGAATAAGTTGCTGCGTGGAGAGACCATTCAAATCTTCAACTATGGCAATTGCCGCAGGGACTTTACATACGTGGATGATATCGTAGAAGGGGTGGTTCGTGTGATGCAGGGAGCACCAGAGAAGAATGTCGGGGAGGACGGCTTGCCCGTGCCACCGTATGCGGTCTACAATATTGGTGGCGGTCAACCGGAGAACTTGTTGGACTTTGTGCAGATATTGCAGGAGGAACTGCTCCGTGCAGGGGTGCTGCCGCAGGATTATGATTTCGAGGCACACAAGAAACTGGTGCCGATGCAGCCGGGAGATGTTCCTACAACGTATGCGGATGCAGAAGCATTGGAGCGTGACTTCGGGTTTACACCGAAGATTACGCTGAGGGAAGGGTTGAGAGATTTCGCCCAATGGTACAAAGAATACTATCTAAAGAATAACTGAGATGAGAAATCCCCTTGATAAGATATTAAACTGGTATTTTACCAAGAATTCACTACCTTATTGGTGTATCTTCTTGATTGACTGTCTGATTGTGATGTTCAGTGGAGCGATGTCCTACTGGATTTTCAACAATACAGAGACAGTATATGAAAATACATTGAAGGTGTTGAACACAGTGCTGATATTTGCACTGCTGAGTATCCCCGGATTCAGATTATTCCATACCTATGCAGGATTTATGCGCTTCTCGAGTTTTATAGACTTGATGCGCGTGGTCTATGGCAATCTGGTCAGTTTGGGATTGGCTCTGCTGGCTGAATATGGCATGGGATATTTGCCGGGAGATATGTTCGTGTACTTTACCACAACCGGTATTTTCCTACTATATATTTTCGCTACGCTGCTGATGTGGGCATTGCGTATCTTTGTGAAGACGCTCTATGACGTGGCTTTTTCCAGTACGACACGTGCCATCCGTGTCTTGATATATGGTGCCATGCAGGAGGGGGTGGGTTTGGCAAAGAATATCCAGAGTCAACGACCCAGACGTTTTGTCGTAAAGGGCTTCATCACGCATTATAAGAAGGCAAGACACCAGATGATTATGGGTGAGAGGGTGTATTCGATAGATGATGATATAGAGTCTGTTATCAAGAAGAAAGATATCGATGGCGTATTGGTGTCCCCTTATCGTATCAAGGAATTCCGAAACAACCAGAAGATACAGGATATTATCATTGGGGCCGGTGCGAAGATATATATGGCGCAGGGTGCCAAAGAGATGGACGAAGAGGATATTGATCAGCCCGATACGAATTATAAGAACCTCCAACTGAAAGAGGTGTCGGTAGAGGAACTGCTACCAAGACAAGAGATTCGCGTGGATATGAAGTCGGTGGGTGAGTTGTTACAGGGTAAGCGCGTCCTGATCACAGGCTCAGCAGGTAGTATTGGCTCGGAACTGGTCAGGCAGATTGCGGTCTACAAACCGGCAAAGATGATTCTGATAGACCAGGCGGAGACACCACAGCACGATATCCGTCTGATGATGGCCACAGAGTTCCCTGATATCAATGCGGAGGTGATTGTGACAAGTATCAGTCGCCAGCGTAGAATGGAAGCCATTTTCAATGCTTTGCGTCCGGATTATGTCTTCCATGCGGCTGCCTATAAGCATGTGCCGATGATGGAGGACAATCCTTCGGAGGCTGTCCTGAATAATATATATGGTACGAAGATTATTGCAGACCTCTCATTGAAATACGGGGTGAAAAAATTCGTGATGGTGTCGACCGACAAGGCTGTGAACCCGACGAACGTGATGGGCTGTTCCAAGCGTATCTGTGAGATATATGTCCAGTCATTAGACAGGGAAATTAAGAAAGAAGAACTGAATAGCAGAAAAGGTGAATCATGGAAGGTCGGAAAAAATGAATACTTGGGGACACAGTTCGTGACCACACGATTTGGTAATGTTTTGGGATCAAATGGTTCGGTGATTCCGCTGTTCCGTGAACAGATCAAGCGTGGCGGCCCTGTGACTGTGACTGATGAGCGGATTGTGCGGTATTTTATGTTGATCCCAGAAGCATGCAAACTGGTATTGGAGGCCGGTACGAAGGGTAACGGCGGTGAGATTTTCGTATTCGACATGGGTAATCCCGTGAAGATTGCTGACTTGGCAAAGCGTATGATCAAACTCTCCGGGGCCAAGAACATTGATATTCAGTATACGGGGCTCCGCCCGGGTGAGAAACTGTATGAGGAGGTGCTCAATGAACAGGAAGGCACGAAACCGACGTTCCACGAGAAGATCCGCATTGCAGAGGTACGGGAATATGACTACGATCAGGTATGCAAGGACATTGATGAACTGATAGACATTTCCAAAAAATATGATGATATGGCGACGGTACGGAAGATGAAAGAAATTGTACCGGAATACAAATCGAACAATTCCATTTACGAGGAATTGGACAAAGATATACAGAACCCCGCTCAGTAAGCGGGGTTTTTATATTCCACAGAGGGAGGAAAAAGGACAGGATTTGCATCTTGCCTTTTCTTCTGTCGGAAGGAATGGAACGTCGGGATTGAACAGTTCGCCCAGAAGGGTGTTGAGATGCTCCATGAACTCATCTTTAACCTCATTGATGTCGGTAACAGGGGTTTTACCTAACAAGAGGGTGGGGTCGTAGTCGTCGATTCCGGCATGCTGGATGAAGAGCAGGCATGGAGAGACGGGACTACCCGTCTTCCCTTCTATGATGGAATAGAGGAAGGTCTGAAGATAGTAGTCGCTATGGTTTTTCAGATAGGAGGGGTCAAAGATAGAGGCGACATCTGGCAGCGGCTTTAGACGACCACTGCCTGTTTTGTAATCCACTACCCGGATGCGTTCCGAACCGTCAGGGAGAGTGATTTTGTCAAGGCGGTCTATGATGCCACCGATATGGACCATAGAAAGAGGAGCGGAAACTTTCTTTTCGAGGCCGAGGATAGTGAAGGGGGCGAGGCGGTAGTCAATCTCCAAGAGTTGACGGACATAGCGGATGATGACTTCACGGTTGATAATTTGCAGACCTGTCAGTGGGGGCATCTTGGCCATTGGGTCTTCAATATGGAAGAGTTCGATTTTGATGGCCTCGTCGACGGCCCGTTCAATGTCTACTTTAGTCTTTAGACGATCCTCGATGGCTTCCGCTGTGATGCGGGATGAATGGGGACTCATCATCTTTTGGTAGAGAATCTGGGCGGCCTTGTGGAAGATGTTTCCAAAAAGACGGTTGTCGACGTGTTTGTCTTCATCCTCATATTCCTCAAGTTGCGCAATATAGTGGTAGAAGAACTGCAGGGGACAGCGGAGGTATAGCGCTAAGGCTGAGGGCGAAAGGGTTCTGATGGACTTCATGCGCTGTATGACGGCCTCGGTCTTGGTTATCTGACGAGGATGGCGCAGGACCGGTGTTTGACCTGCCTGTAAGGTCTTGTAGGTGATGGGGTATCGTCCTTCAACCATCATCTGTAACATAAACCGTGACATCTCTCCTGTCTTACCGTCGGTCGTAGCATTGTTATAGACGAGGGTGACATCATGAGTTCGCTGTAGGAGTCTGTGGAAATAGTTGGCATAGATGGATACCTTGTTGTCGATGGTTGTCAGACCATAGGCTTTGCGGAGACTGTGGGGGATAAAGGATGTGTCATTGATGCCCTTGGGGAGGTTCCCCTCATTGCAGGAGAGCAACAGTACATGGCCAAAATCGAGGTTACGGGTTTCGAGGACACCCATGATCTGCAGACCTTCGAGTGGCTCTCCGTGAAAGGGAATGGTAGTCGTGTTGACCAACTGGGTCAGTAGACGCTGGAGAGTCTGGGGTGTCACCTGAAGATCACCGCTATCTACCAACTCTTGCAGACGGGTGATGAGGGTGTACATGTGGAAATGAGCCTCTATCTCCAATGGATCGGTCTGCCTCTGGGCACTGGTTTTTATAATTTCCGCCAACTCAGGTGTCTCAAGTGCTAATTGTTGAAGGACGGTGGAGGCGATGGCGGTTTGGGAGAGGGGATAACCGGTAGTGATGTTGACCTTGGAAACTTCGGGGGGAAGACAATGGATGACTGTTTGGAGCAGTGACTCATCGGCCAGGACAATAGCGGTCTTGCTACCTGCGTTGATGCGGTTTTGTTCCTTGAGCCAGGTGGATACGTAGCGGGCTTGGATGTTGTTGGTGGAGGCGGAGACGAAGGTGATTTCCTTTGGGGGCTCCTCGTCGGTATCCTGAATGAGTTGTGCCTTTCCTTCGGTTTCGAAATGACGGATGAGGGCCTGTTCAACAGGTTGAAGGAGGTTGAAGCCGGCAAAGACGTAGTCATTTGATAAGGAACCAGAACTTTTTGAAAGAAGTGTCCCGTTCTCTATGACAGAGCGATAGAGGGCGCCTTCGTAGGCCAGTCCCTGAGTCATCAGCCGTTCATTGAAATCATGATATATCTCACTGAGATGACTCCAGATAGAGAGAAACCGTTGTTTGAGTTCAGTGTTATGGTCTTCATTAAAGTTACTGAAGAACTTCCGGATAATATCTTTTTGTTGCTGAGTGAGATATGTGATATCGTCATATTCGTGAACATCGCGTAGATTCGCAAAGACCCTGTCAGCAGATACGAGATGTTTGTCTACATCGTCGAAGTCAGCAATGAGGATTTGTCCCCAACCATAGAAATGGTCGAGTGAATCATTTATACCCGTACACTTGACGAAACTTTTGTGAAGGTCGCATACCAGTTTGATTGGGTCGGCAACTTCTAAGTCGGATAGGCTCCGGAAGAGGTCACTGATGGTTGTATAGGCAGGTGACCGGGTGGGGCGCCCAGACAGACGGTTCAGTTCTTCACCCATAAACAGGGCGGTACGTTTGTTTGGGAAGACAACCGTGACGCGCGACAGGTCGGTGCCGTAGGTGGTGAGGAGTTGATGTGCGACGCTATTGAGGAAAGATGACATAGGAATTAGTTTTTTAGAAACTCTCGGCTGCGGTTACTCTGGACGAACTTTACCTTATTCTGGTAGGTCGTTATTCTGATGGGGAGGATCTCCGGTGATTGGAGGAAAGGATTAGAAGATACTGTCATTGAAGAAGTGGAAAGTGGTGTCTCTTCCTGCGTACCATAGGTGAAGGTGAGTGAGGAGGTCTCGTCGTCGAGTCCTTTGATACTTGCACCAGACAGGGTATCCACGATGAGCGGGAGAGCCTGTTCGATAAGGGTGGAGCGGGTGTTCCTGGCATTGCGCTTGCCAAAGACATGGAGTGATTTGGAGGCTCGCGTAAAGGCCACATAGAGGAGGTTGAGATTGTCGACCGTCGCTTGCAGATGCTCGTGGTAGTAGGCGGGTTCGTAGATGGTGCCGAGGAGTTGCTTGGCACTGTAATCGATGGGGGCCAAAGGCAGAGCATCGAATGGCGATTCATGAGGTTGACACCAAAGAATGTCGCCTTGTTTTTCGAGTTGCCAGTCGCAGAAGGGAATAAACACATGGTCGAACTCCAGTCCTTTGGACTTGTGGATGGAGATGAGTCGGATACCACTGACTACATCGCTTTGGATGGTCTTGCTGCAGAGGGTCTCATCCCATTCGCGAAGGAAAGCCGCGATAGGTGCCGGATGTTCACTTAGATAATCGGTGAGTTGGTCGAAGAACGCACAGATATAGGCACTCTGACTTTCAAGTCGTTCCAGACCAAAGATGGCAAAGAGGCGTTCCGTCAGTTCATAGAGCGGCATGGCGCGCAATTCCTCGAAGGACTGGATATAATCATTGGGTAGGAGGTCGTCAAACGAGTTGTTCGTACAGAGCAACAACTGTTCATCAGACATTTCATTACCGAGTACCTGCCGTTGGTAGAGTGTGGCCAAACAAGCCCTGGTGAGACGGTCATCGGGACGGGTGAGCAGGCGCATGGCCTGAATGAGCAGACAGACGGCAGAAGAGGCATCTAACCGGAAAGCCTCGTCGGACACGATGTCAACCTCTGGGAAAACCTCCGTAAATCGCTGGGCAATCAGGGGGATATAGGCATTGGTGCGCACAAGAATGGCTATCTGAGAGGGCTGGGTCCCTTGTTGACAAAGCGTCTTGACACCCTCCACCAATTGCTGAAGGGTCTGTTCCTGATAGTTTTCCTGTGGCAGGAGACTGATGCTCACAAAACCCTCGTCTGGTCTGTCAGTTGGTATCTGTTGCTCTACATCGGCATAAGCCTTTCGTAACTGTTCTGCCTCTGGTAACTCGTCTAAAGAGAGATACTCCAGTTCTGCTGCCTGATGGAAGAAGGCGTTGTTAAAAGTAATGATGTGACGATCGGATCGGTAATTCGTGTCCAGCGTTTGGATGTCCAGTTGCTCATGAGGGCGTGGGAATTGGGCCTCAATATCGTTAAGCAAACGCCAGTCGCCAGAGCGCCACCGGTAGATACTCTGTTTGACATCGCCTACTATCAGGTTGCCGGACTGTTGGTGGCTCATGGCCTCGGCCAGGAGTATCTTAAAGTTCTGCCACTGCACGGTGGAGGTGTCCTGAAACTCATCGATCATCACCTGTTCTAACTGGGTACCGATTTTCTCGAAAATGAATGGTGAGTCGCTGCCGTCGATGAGAGTATGGAGTAAGTGTTGTGTATCACTCAACAGGAAACGGTTGGCCTCTTCGTTGAGTTGACGTACCTTCTGTTCGATGCTGCCCAAAAGACGGAGTTGGTTCAGATGGCGGAGTGTGAGGTCGGCCGATTGATAGAGACGCCATTGCCTGGGGCGCTCCTCAATGGCATAGTGTAGGATATCGTTGAGGGTTGAGTCCACCAAAGTGTGGATGATCTCACGTTGAGGGTGCGTCTTTTTGTACCATTTCGATGGGTCGCCAAGGGCATCGGTGACGCGCTTGCCTACAATGCTCTCATCAAAGATTCCCTCGCGGAGTTTAAGGAAGAAATTGCAGACACCTGTACGGCCATAGGCGAAGTCCTCGACGGTCAGTTGTTCGGCATCAAGGCTGTCGAAGAAGGTCTCTGCGATTTCTTTCATCCGTTCAAGAGCCTGTCGACGGACTTCCTTTAACTGGGTTGTGTATCGTTCGAAGAATCCTGGCTCGGCCATCTTCTGTTGAATCTCTGCGCTGACAGCCTTGTACTTGTCTTTAAAGATGGTTCGACCGAACTGTTTGATTTGTCCGATAACGTTCCAACTCCTATCATCGGAGATGTTGTCAAGGATATAACTCATGAGCCACTGGAGCATGATATCAGTGACTTTCAGGTCGTCAATCATCTGGTCGACAGCCAGTTCCTCCACCTCTGTATCGTTGAGACCAATTCGGAGGTTAGCCGTGAGGTCGAGTTCGCGGGCCAAGTTGCGCAGTACCCCCTGAAAGAAGGTGTCAATGGTCATCACACGGAAGTCGCTGTAGTTATAGATGAGGTTATGGAGGGCCGTTCCTGCCCTTTGGCGGACCATTTCCTCAGATAGACCCGTGCGCCTACAGATAATCTTCTGGTAGACCATAGAGTCGGGGAGTCCTTTCCAGATACCATACAACTGACTGAGGATGCGTCTTTTCATCTCCTCAGTGGCCTTGTTCGTGAAGGTCACTGCGAGGATGCTCCTGAAGCACGAGGGGTTTTCTACTACCAACCGGATGTACTCAGTGGCGAGGGTAAACGTTTTTCCGCTCCCTGCGGATGCCTTATAGACTGTCAGCGGTTTTACCATCTTTTGAAAAGTTCTATGTCAAAGTCAATGCCAACCTCCTTGTATGTCCTGCCGTTGAAGCCTGCAAAGACAGCGAAGGAGATATAGCGGTTTGTAAAACTGTAGCCCAGTTCGTAATACGGTTTTGAGCGTTCCACAATGGCTGTGCTAAAGTAGAAACGTTCCCTTTCAATATACTTGCCCAAGTAGGGTACCCAACTACCTATCATCATTGGGGAGTCGTAGGACAAATTTGCTCGAAGGTAATAGTTGGACTCATTGTAAACACGGCTCTTAAGCAGTTCGAAGTTACCGCTCCAATCGTCTTCCCATCCTTCGGGCAGGTTGTTGTCGCGGAAGTTTGAGTAATCCACAAAGTAGTTCTGGTTCTTGTGTCCGTAGAAACCTCCACCAGCCCGCATATTGACGACGCGCAGTCCCGGGAGTTTGAGTTTCCAGGAGCCATCGAACTCCCAGCGTTCGTATTTGATGTCTGACTTGTTGACACCAGTGATGCCTCTTTCCCAGTCGATGGAGAAGAGCGGCCCAGACTTCCACGGACGAATCTTCAAACCAATCATAGGGGCAAAACTGCGGTATTCGGTAGGCATCTCGTACTGGCGCATAAAATCCTTGTTGAGGGCTACCCTCTGGTGAAAGTTGAAGCCAGACTCGATATCGAGCCAGTCGAAAACCATGATATTATTGAAGACTCTCAGTTCGTAGTCCGTGAACTTGTCGATGTCCGTTTCATCGAGATTCAAGGAGTCGCCATGTTGGTGGTTGATGACATCCACCACCTGACTGTTGGAGATGCGGTTGCCATTTCCATAGACAATCTCCGCATAACCGTTGCGTTTCGGATTATAGGTCATTCGCAGGGGTAGGGTGAAGTAGAACTCACGGAACTTGAAGTTGTAGCCGAAGCGCGGGTTGAAGGTGAGGTAACGGTGCGGAGAGAAGGTGTAACGTGACTTGAGGTTGATTTTGTAGCGGAAACCACGTGTGTCGCTCCAACTCAGTTGGAGGGGATCGAGTAGTGGAGACAGGCGGAAAGATGCATGTTCCGATTCTGCCGCAATTGGAGTGACCAAGTTTTCACCAATGGTGTCCCAGAAGATTTTTTTCAACACGTTGGTTTTCTTGGGCGTGGTATCGATCTCCACCGTATCCGGCCGTTGGTGTCTCTGGTCGTATTCCGCATAGATGTGTTTGTCCGTTTCAGAGAGTGGTACCACGCGCAGGGAGTCCATCATTTCACGGTCAGAAATCCTGCCGAGCGTATCCGAGAGGGCGTCGTCGCAATTGAAATGGCTATCAATCACCGCTGATATCCTGTTGCCAAAGAACTTGAATGTTGCAGCCGTGGTGCACCGTTTGGGAGTGGGCAAAGGCCAGTTCTCATCGCTCTGGTAGATTTCCGTACGGAAGGAGATCATGTCGAACTCACCGTTCATGACGGTACGGATGATATGTCCACTCTCCGTATCCACAATGGCATAGCCATTAATGAGTTGGGTGTTATAGAATTTCGGTCGGAAGTCCAGGCGGGTGGTGCCATCGGACAGTAGCGATTGTGTGTACTTATAATGCCGACGGTTATATCGGCTGAAGGGCGAGAGGACATGACCGTCGTAGAGGGTGGCCTCATAGACGTTCGGAATCATCAGGTCCCTCAGTGTGGGCATGGCCCTGCGATTATGTCGGATGGTGCCTGAGAGCACCTGACTCTTGACGTCGATCTTATGGTGGTCATAATCATCATAAGACAACAGATTGTATGATTCGCGGATATACTCCCTTTCGTCCTTTGCCATCACATACATCGTGGGGATGAGCCAGAGGGTAGGGTTGCGGCGCTCAACATTGAACCGGTATTTTGCGTAGACATTGTCCATGATGCTGTCCGGACTAGTGGGGTGTGCCTCCTTAAACGCATAGATACGCTGGAGGATCAGGGAATCTTTTTTCCCCTTCCCACAAACAATACTGGGCATACCCGTGAGTATGCCCAGCACTATATAGAATATCAGCGTCTTGCAATTCACGAATGCAAAAGTACGCATTAGTGAGCAAAAATCCAAATATTTTATGGATTTTTCGCGCTCGGCTTGCCGCTTGCTACCATAGGGACGCAAGAACGTGAGTACTTTCGGCGAAGCCAAAGGTACGCTTTTTGGGGTTTTATCCCAAATATTTCATGAGAATTTTCGCATTGCCGCTGTCGCGCAGTTTGGCAATGCTCTTTTCGCGAATCTGACGGACACGTTCGCGCGTGAGTCCCAGTTGGTCGCCAATCTCCTCGAGACCCTTCTCATGACAACCGATACCGAAGCACTCGCGAATGATGGTAATCTCGCGCTCCTTCAAAACCTTGTTGAGGACGGTATTGAGTTCCATGGCCATTGATTCGTGATCGACCAACTTGTCAGTACGGCTTTCATCACCAGAAGCCATCACATCGAGCATGCAGTTGTCCTCACCATCTTGGAACGGGGCATCAATACTGACATGGTGACCATCGGCCATCATGGACTGACCAATCTTTTCCTCATCGATGTTGATGGCTTCACTCAGTTCTGACACACTCGGATGGCGCTGATTCTCCTGCTCGAACTTGTTAATCTCATGATTGATCTTATTGAGGGAACCAACCTGGTTGAGCGGGAGGCGCACGATGCGACTCTGTTCGGCAATGGCCTGAAGGATGCTCTGACGAATCCACCATACGGCATAGGAGATAAACTTAAATCCACGGGTCTCGTCAAACTTCTGAGCGGCCTTGATGAGTCCGATGTTACCCTCGTCGATAAGGTCGGTCAGAGTCAGCCCCTGGTGCTGGTATTGTTTGGCCACAGATACGACAAAGCGCAGGTTGGCAGTTACCAGTTTCTCCTTTGCCCTTTCCCCGTCGGGACCGCCTTTGCGGATCTTCTGTGCGAGTTCAATTTCCTCGTCGATGGAGATAAGGGGTGCACGACCAATCTCAACGAGGTATTTATCCAATGCCTCGCTTGAACGGTTTGTAATACTTTTCTGAATCTTAAGTTGTCTCATCCTTTTTTCCTAAAAACGTCTTTAACTGTTTGATTATCAAACTAATATCCTGAATTTTACCTGAAAGCGGATGCAAAGTTACTAAAAATATCAATACGTTGTTCAAATATTAACTTTTTTTAGTAGATATTGTCCTGTGATACTATCTTGGCAGGCTGCTACCTCTTCGGGGGTCCCTGCGCAGACCAGGTTGCCGCCACGGTCGCCACCGTCGGGACCCAGGTCAATGATATGGTCGGCACATTTGATGACTTCCATGTTGTGTTCGATGACCAGGATAGTGTGTCCTCTGCTAATGAGGGCATCAAAGGTATTCAGGAGTTTTTGGATATCATGGAAATGGAGACCGGTCGTCGGTTCATCAAAGATGAAGAGTGTGGGTTCCTGCTTTTCCTGGCCGATGAAATACGCCAGTTTTACGCGTTGATTCTCACCGCCAGAAAGGGTGGAGGAGTTCTGGCCGAGTTTGATGTAACCAAGGCCTACGTCTTCAAGAGTTTTGAGACGACGGATAATCGTGGACTGTCCCTCGAAAAAGTCGATGGATTCAGAGATAGTCATATTTAGGACATCATCGATGTTCTTGTCCTTGTAGCGTACATCGAGGATATCGTGTTTGAAACGGTGACCATGACAGGCCTCGCATTCCAGGACCAGGTCCGCCATAAACTGCATCTCGACAGTGATGACCCCTGCACCCTTACATTCCTCACAGCGACCTCCCTCCGTATTAAAGGAGAAATATTGGGGAGTGAAGCCCATCTGTTGGGAGAGCGGTTGCTCGGCATAGAGGTCACGGATGGCATCGTAGGCCTTAACATACGTAGCAGGATTGGAACGGGTAGACTTACCTATTGGATTCTGGTCGACGAATTCCACCCGACTGATGGCATCAATGTCGCCCTCAAGTGCGATATATTCGCCAGGGAAATCGCATACCTCTCCCAAACGGCGCTTCAAAGCAGGGTAGAGGATGCCCTTGATGAGACTCGACTTGCCTGAGCCAGAGACTCCTGTCACCACGGTCATCACATTCAGCGGGATCTGTACGTCAATGCCCCTGAGGTTGTTCATGCGGGCACCCTTGATGTCAATATGGCGATTCCATGGGCGACGACTTGAAGGTACTGGGATGGTTTCGAGGCCAAGGAGGTACTTGAGGGTGTGGCTTCGGGAGAGGGAGGAGGATGGGTCTGATAGGTTTAATGGGGTATGGAGGTCGGAGATGGCACCGTCGAAGACGATTTCGCCACCGAGGCGACCTGCATCAGGGCCTACATCGATGAGATGATCTGCGGCGCGCATGATCTCTTCGTCATGTTCCACCACGACTACAGTGTTGCCCAAAGCCTGCAATTCTTTCAACACATGAATGAGTCGTTCGGTGTCTCTGGAGTGCAGTCCGATACTCGGCTCGTCGAGGATATATAGAGAGCCCACAAGACTGCTTCCAAGGCTGGTGGTGAGATTGATACGCTGACTCTCACCGCCAGAAAGAGTATTCGAGAGACGGTTGAGCGTGAGGTAGCCAAGTCCCACATCCAAAAGGAATTGCAGTCTGCTCCGTATCTCAGTTAGGAGTCGTTTTCCGATGGCTTTCTCTTGTTCTGTGAGTTCCAGCGTACGGAACCATTCTTGCAGTCGTACGACAGGCATCTGCACCAAGTCTGTGATACTTCTGCCACCAATCTTAACATAGTCCGCCTCGGGTTTGAGGCGTGTGCCATGGCATTTGGGACAGGTCGTCTTTCCCCGATAGCGGGCCATCATGACTCGGTATTGGATCTTGTACTGGTTCTCTTTGACCATCTCGAAGAACTGGTCGATGCATGGTTTCTCTTTCTTTCCCATATCAGAGGGAAGCCCGTGCCAGAGCCAATCTTTCTGTTGTTGGGTGAGGTTCAAATACGGTTCGAATATTGGAAAGTCATCTTTTGCAGCATGACGACAGAACCACTCTTTCCATTCGCCCATTTTTTCACCATGCCAACACACCACACAACCGTCATAGACGGAGAGGGTTGTGTTGGGAATCACCAATCGTTCATCGATGCCGATAATCTTACCAAACCCTTGGCACTCGGGACAGGCGCCAGCAGGTGAGTTGAAAGAAAACATCTGGTCATTGGGTTCCTCGAAAGTAATGCCGTCGGCCTCGAACCTAGTCGAGAAATCATAAACAATATTCGAGGGCTGGAACATCAGACGACACTCTCCATGACCTTCGAAGAAAGCCGTCTCGGCAGAGTCTACTAAGCGGGCGATAGTGTCTTTGGAGTCGTCGACAGAGAGACGATCGATGACGAGGAAGATATCCAAGGAATCCTTAGGCATGCCTAGGTCATTCCTAGGATGTCCTAGGAGAAAATCATCTATTCGCTGAAATTCGCCATCTACGAAGATGCGGGCATAGCCTTCGAAGATATAGGCCTTGAGTTGTTGCTCGAGGGTACGTTCTTCGGGGACATGAACAGGTGCCATGACCACAAACCGCGTGCCTTTCGAGAACGCCAGCATTTGCTGTACCACATCCTCTGTAGTATGTTTCCGTACCTCACAGCCACTTACAGGCGAATAGGTTCGTCCAATCCTTGCATATAACAGTCGTAGGTATTCATAAATCTCCGTAGTCGTACCTACAGTACTTCGTGGGTTACGCGAGATAACCTTCTGTTCGATGGCTATGGCGGGGGGAATGCCTCGGATAAAGTCGCATTCTGGTTTGTTCATGCGTCCCAGAAACTGGCGGGCATAACTCGACAGACTTTCCACATACCGTCGTTGTCCTTCAGCATAGAGCGTGTCGAAGGCTAATGACGACTTGCCTGAACCACTGACTCCGGCAATCACCACGAACTGGTTACGGGGGATTTTGATGTCAATGTTCTTCAGGTTGTTGACTCGTGCCCCCTTGATTTCTATCGCATCGCTCATAGAATACTTTTGACGGCCTCGAGCATACCAATGTGCTGGATGAGGTCGAGGTACTGACGGACGAGGTCGGTAAGACCTGGAATCTGATTCAGGTCTTCCTGCCAGATAAACTCTGCGCCCAGTACGCCTATGGCCACCATTTGTGTGTTGCCTGTGGCCCAGAGATTATTCAACAGTGCCATGATCTTCGGGTCATCGTTGGGTACGATTTCCGTACCATCAGCACGTTTGCCACCCTTGTAGTAGGTGATGATTGCTGCCAGACCGAACACCAGTCCTTTGGGCAGTTCACCTTTGCGTTGGAGGAAGGTCTTCAAACCAGGCAGGTCGCGCGTCTGGAACTTCGGGAATGAATTGAGCATGATTGAAGTCACCTGATGGTCGACGTATGGGTTGTCGAAGCGCTCCAGCACGTCGGTAGCAAACTTCTCCAGTTCCTCCATCGGTAGGTCGAGTGTCTGCATCAGTTCATCAAACTGCACCTTGTGGATGTATTGTCCGATGACCTCATGCTGACAGGCATCGCGTACGATGTTAATCCCACTCAAGAAGGCCACAGGTGAGAGGACTGTGTGTGGGCCGTTGAGCAACGTCACTTTACGTTTGTGGTAAGGTTCCTCTGAGGGAACGAACAACACGTGCAGACCTGCCTTGTCGGCTGGGAATTCCTTGGCCACTTCCCTTGGAGCCTCAATGACCCATAGGTGGAAGTTCTCGGCTTGAACGACCAGATTGTCTCTGTAGCAAATCTTTTCCTGAATCTGCGCTATCTCATTGCGTGGGAAGCCTGGCACGATACGGTCCACCAGTGTGGCATATACGCCACAAGCCTCCTCAAACCATTTTTTGAAGTCGGCCCCCAGGTTCCACAAGTCGATGTATTTCACAATGCAGTCCTTTAGCACATGACCGTTGAGGAAGATCAGTTCACATGGGAAGATGATAAGTCCTTTTGTCGGATCTCCATTGAATGTTTGGTATCGACGGTATAGTAACTGTACTAATTTACCCGGATAACTGCTGGCAGGAGCATCCTCCAGTTTACAGGATGGATCGAAAGCGATACCCGCCTCAGTGGTATTTGAGATGACAAACCGGATTTCTGGTTGGTCTGCCAGTGCCATGAAGGCTGCATTTTGTGTGTAAGGATTCAGGGCCCGATTGATTACGTCAATCCGTTCCAAGGTGTTGACGGGTTTGCCGTTCTCACGACCCTGGAGGTTCACGTGGTACAGGCAGTCCTGACCGTTCAGCATATCTGCCATTCCCTTTTCAATGGGCTGTACCACCACCACAGAACCGTTAAAGTCTGTCTTCTGGTCCATGTTCCAAATAATCCAGTCTACAAAGGCACGGAGGAAATTCCCCTCACCGAACTGGATCACCTTCTCTGGCATCACGCTCTTCGGAGCAAACTGTTTATTGAGTGGTTTCATGATTTTCTATTATCTTGCTGAAACGTATTTGTGGAGGGTCTTGCGGACTGCACCAGGACCTGCGTACAGTTCTTTAACCATACCTTCTATCTGTTCACCGAGTCCGGCCTCATAGAGGTCGAGGGCGAAGATATCCTTGCGCGAGTAGAGTTGTTTAAGACAACTCCAGTCCTGATCGGGCTTGCCAATCTCGAGTGGGGCAACGATAGCCTGCATTTCCTCGAGCAGGGGATCCGGAGAGCATTCAAAGGGTGTACCGTCGTCCTTGATGCCCTTTAGGTAACGGGCATAGCCTGCCAGGGTGAGGGGGATGAGAACCAGATTCGACTTGTCCAATCCGCGGGCCACGTATTTTTTCAAGGTCTCACCGAAACGGATAGGTAGTTTCTGTGAGGTGTCACAGGCGATGCGCTGCGGGGCATCAGGCATGAAGGGGTTTGGTAAGCGACGGTTGATGACGGCTCCAATGAACTCATAGGGATTCAGTACACCAGGGTCTACGACCACTGGCATCGCCTCCATATATCCAATTTTCTGGATGAAGGGACGTAGGTCTTCATCGGTCATCTCTGCGGAGATGAGGGTGTAGCCCAGCATACAACCATAGAGTGCCATCGCCGTGTGCAGCGGGTTCAGACAGGTGGTCACCTTCATAGTCTCCACCTTGTCCACCGTTTCACGGGTGGTATAGAGCGCACCGCCCAAGTCGAGTGGGGGACGGCCGTTGGTGTAGTTGTCCTCAATGACCAGATACTGCACCTCCTCAGCATTCACGAAAGGAGCGGTGAAGGTGTGTTTCTCTGTCTCGATATAGTCGTTGTCCTCGAAGCCATCTGCTGCCAGCATCTCTTTTACCTTCTCGTGGGGACGAGGCGTAATCTTGTCAATCATCGACCAAGGGAAGGTGATTTTTGTTTCGTCCTTCAGATAGTCGAGGAAGGCTGTGGATACCAGTCCGTCTTTCACCCAACGCTCAGCATAGGCGAAGACACCAGCCTTTACCTTGTCTCCATTGTGCGAGCAGTTGTCCATACTCTGCACAGTGAGGGGAAGGCCGGAATTACCTGTTGTTTCGGATGATCCGGCTTTCCAGCGCTCATAGAGCAGGGCACAGACCTTACCCATTGCAAACATCGGGCTCAATCCACGAGCGAGATCAGCCTCATTATAGGTGTAGCCTTTCTCGGTGATGGTGAAGGAGATCATCTGGAGGCTCGGGTTGCGAAAAATCTCCACGAGACGTTGCCAGTCAGGGAACTGAGGATCGGCCTTCAGCGCTTCAGTCACGCTGGCGATGACCTTCTTTTCGATAGAGCCGTCAGAGCAGAGGTTCACGCAGAGCGAGAGATTGTTGTAAGGGGCGTACGCCTTGTCGATGACCTCGAAGTCGAAGGTCTCTGCCACAATCACGCCACGATCGTATTTGCCTGTGTTCAGGGCATCGTTGAGGATGGCAGCCGGGAAGGCACGGAAGATGTTACCACCACCGAAGTGTACCCATGTGGGTTCCTTGGCCGTCTTCTCACGGAGGGCCTTGATGTCAAACTTTGGGAGTTTATAACCTTTTTTCTCCCATTCTGCGGCATTCATCTGGCCGCTAATGATATCGTTCAGTTTCATATTAATCAAAGAATCCGGGTTGTTTGTATTCAATTCCTAACTCGCGATCGACGGTGGCAAGGATACCTTGTACCTGTCCGAGGGCGAACATTCGACCTAAGAGGGTATAGCCGGCATTGTGACCGTGACTCGACTCGTCCATGATGCCACCAGGATTGTCAGTGAAGGTCATACCATGATCGACACGCATGGGCAACTGTGGGTTAGTCTGTTCGAAGATACGACACAGTTCAATGAGGTCGGCACGTCCACCTAAATGGCTGGCTTCAGTGAAGTCGCCATTGGGGAAAATGTGACAGGAGCGAAGGTGTACAAAGTGCGTGCGAGAAGCAAACTTACGAGCCATCTCCACCACGTTGTTATAGGCTCCAGCAGAAAGGCTGCCAGCACAGAAGGTGAGTCCATTGTGCTTGTTGGGTACGGCATCAAGGAACCACTGGATATCTTCTTCCGTCCGGACAATACGAGGTAGTCCGAGAATCTCAATAGGGGGATCATCCGGGTGCACACACATGTTCATGTTGCACTCCTCACAAGTAGGCATAATGGCCTCGAGGAAATATTTCATGTTGGCACGGAGTTTGTCTTTGTCGATGCCTTTATAGAGATCGAGGAAGTCACGGAACTTCTGGATGGGGGCCTCGTCGTTCTCACTAAAGTTGCCAGAGACAAAACCTTGGGTTTTGATGATGATGTTCTCCACGAGTTTATGTTCCTTCTCAGGAGTCATCGTCTTGGCCAGTTCGTCACACTCAGCGAGAACGTTGCGACCTTGGCCTACACCGGCAGGGAACTCAAACTTCGCCCATTCCTCACGCGCTCCCTCACGCTTCAGGATATAGATGTCGAAATAGGCAAACTCGGCATAGTTGAAGTAGAGGTTTGTAGAGCCGTTGGGATTGGTGTGCAACAAGTCTGTGCGTGCCCAGTCGAGCACAGGCATGAAGTTGTAGCAGATGCAGTGGATGCCTTCTGCCGAGAGGTTGCGCAAACTCTCCTTATAGACCTCTATCTGATGGTCTCTGTCTGGGCCACCGTATTTGATCGTCTCAACTACAGGCAGACTCTCCACCACGCTCCAGCGCATGCCGTAACTCTCGATGTATTCGCGCAAGTCGCGAATTTTCTCTCTTGTCCATACTTCGCCAAGGGGTACATCGTGCAAGGCTGTGACGATGCCCTCGACACCAATTTGTCTCAACATGGCAAGTGTGATCTTATCTTTCTTGCCAAACCATCTCCAAGTTCTTTCCATAATTCAGCGTTTATTTCTTTTTTTTGATTTAGAATTCGATTTTGTGGTTGTCTTTGTCTTGGGCTTCGGTTTTCCCATGATCAATTCTCGGAAGTCTACCTTCGGTTTTGTGTGAGATATCTTTGATGTGTAGACGGGACTGCTCTCGTTGCCAAAGCGATCCATTGCCGTGACGGCATAGTTTAACGGTCTTCCGTTATGGGGAATCGACAATGACTCTCCCCTCAGGCGTGAGGCCACCAGACACTCTGCCTTTTCGATATTCACCGGATAATCGGATGAGGCATATAAATTATATAATAGGTAATCGCCTCCCGAGCGGTCGCGTGCTCCCCACCATACCAGTCTGTCTGCAGTCATTCCCCGTTGTATATCCAACTGTACGGGAGCCATAGGTGCCTGCTTCTTTTCCCATGTCATCGGTGGAACCAAGGCAGGGAGTACGTTGAAGTCTTTCGTGAACGTATATATACCTTTCGTATTGTCTGTAAAGAACTTACTGCGGAAAAACGTACATCCGATTTCCAGTTCACGAAGCACATACATTTCGCGTTGGATGACACTCAAATCCCAGTTTTTCTCACGGGGATGGAGCATATACACCGCCAGTCCGGGGGCCACGATACGTCCGTATGAGAACTCCTTCCAGTTGACGGCGAATGGAAAGAAGTTGTTCCCCTGGAAATACATCATCGGGAAGAGTGCATCCATCAGTCCGTCGCGCATCCAGCCCTGTGCGTCCTGACATACGGTGGTGTTGGCATTCCAGCCACTACTCTTATAGCGGGGCAGATCATCGTACTTACCAATTGGTGAACAAGACATCTTCACCCAAGGTTTTTCACTCTTTACGGCCCTATTGATCTTTCTCACAATGTCCGTGATGTATTGTCGAGCTTGAGCACGTGACACCTTCAGTTTCCATGTCTCCGGATAGCGGATGTAGTCCAGATGGATGCCATCCACATCATAGCGGCGGGTCACCTCACGGCAGAACTTCGCCAGATAGTCGCCAGTCTCTGCCTTCTCCGGATTCATGTAGCCCTCGTCGCCTACTTTCACGATAAGTTTTGGCTGTTTCTTACGCAGTTGCTGACAGCCGTAGGCGTTCCATTTCCCCACAGGGATAGTCACGATCCACGCATGACACTCCATTCCCCGTTTATGGCACTCGTCGATGCAGAACTGCAGGGCATCATAGCCCGGTGAGTTGCCGGCCTTGCCTGTCATACAGCCGTCCCACGGTTCCATGTCTGAAGGAAAGACGGTGGTGGCTCTTACGCGAGTCTGAAACAAGACGGTGTTGATATTCGCCTTCTGCAACTGGTTGAGAATCTGTGTGAGTTCCCGTTTCTGCGTTGCTGCGCCGTAACTGTGTGGCCAGTCGATGCCTCCGATGGTGGTCAGCCATACTGCTCTCACCTCATGTTTTGGCGATGGTGCCTGTAATTGTAAAGGCTTTGCCTGGGTGGGCAGCGTCAGGATTAATAGGAGAACAAATCGTATAATCGTTTTCAAAATAATACCTTTTTGATGAATTTTGGTGCAAAGATACAAAAAAAGCCACAGATTTCACAGATTATCGCAGATTATTTGTAATTTTGCGATGAAATTAAAAATAAAACGATAAACAACTATGATTTCATTTCTGTTGAGCCTTGTGGCTCTTGTCTTGGGTTATCTGCTCTACGGGCGCTTTATCGAACGCGTCTTTGGGCCTGATGACCGTGTGACGCCTGCTGTGGCGAAAGCCGACGGGCTTGACTACATCGTGCTTCCCAACTGGAAGATTTTTATGATTCAGTTCCTGAACATTGCAGGTACGGGTCCAATCTTCGGTGCCATTATGGGTGCCAAGTTCGGTCCTGTGGCTTACCTATGGATCGTCTTTGGCTGTATCTTCGCAGGTGCCGTCCACGACTATCTCTCCGGTATGCTCTCCATGCGACATGGGGGTGCAGGTCTACCAGAACTCATCGGTAAGTATCTGGGCAAGGCCACCAAGAGTGTGATGCTCGTGTTTACCGTGCTGTTGCTGATCATGGTGGGAACGGTGTTCGTCTATTCGCCCGCAGAGATTCTCCATTCCATCGGTGGTGAGACCATGATGTGGGTAGCCATTATCTTCTGCTATTACATCATTGCCACGATGCTGCCTATTGACAAGATTATCGGTAAGGTGTATCCGTTGTTTGCCTTCTCGTTGTTGTTTATGGCAGGTGCCTTGATGGTGTGGCTCTTCCTCCACTGGCCCACGTTGCCTGAACTTTGGACGAACCTTTATAATATGGGTGCTGCCACAGAGCCCGACACCTGGAAGGATGCCATCTTCCCGGCTCTGTTTATCACGGTGGCCTGTGGTGCCATCTCAGGTTTCCATGCTACACAGAGTCCGTTGATGGCCCGTTGTGTAAAGAGTGAGAAAATGGGTCGCCCCATCTTCTATGGTGCCATGATCACCGAGGGTGTGGTCGCCTTGATCTGGGCTACCGTTTCCGCCTGGTTTTTCTATGGCGATCCGGCTCCCGGTTATACGCTTATTGAGGCTGCCACGAATGGTTTTCACACCTCGGCTCCTGCTGTGGTGAATTTAGTCTGCAACGATTGGCTGGGTGTGGCTGGCGCCATCCTCGCCATGTTGGGTGTGGTGGCTGCGCCGATCACCTCTGGTGATACTGCTTTCCGTTCTGGTCGTCTGATTGTGGCCGAATGGCTCAAACTTGACCAACGTCCCATCCCGAAGCGACTGTATATCTGTGTTCCGATGTTTGCCTGTTCGATTGCGATGCTCGTATGGCAGATTGAGAATCCTGATGGTTTCAACACCATCTGGCAGTATTTCGGTTGGAGCAACCAGGCGCTGAGTGTGTTTACATTGTGGACACTGACGGTCTATCTGGTAAGAAACAAGAAGTGCTACTGGATTACCCTGATCCCGGCCCTGTTTATGACGACGGTGTGCTCCACCTATTTCTTCGTGTCGAAGCAGATGCTGCAACTTGGTGATCTTGGCTATGTCTGTGGCATTGCCTGTCTCATCATCGCCATTATCTGGTTCACTCTCTGGTATAAAAAGGAAAATCAAAAACAATAAGATATGTTAAGTGTAGACGAATTAGTTGACAGACTGATAGATCTGTCGTTTGCCGAGGATATCGGTGATGGCGACCATACCACGTTGTGCTGTATTCCCGAGGATGCGATGGGTAAGTCGCACCTGCTCATCAAGGAAGACGGTATCCTGGCAGGTGTGGAGGTTGCCAAGGAAGTGTTCCGTCGTTTCGACCCTGAAATGCAGGTGGAGGTATTGATGGGCGACGGCAGTCGTGTGAAGAAAGGCGATATCGCAATGGTCGTTACAGGAAAGGTGCGCTCCCTGTTGCAGACAGAGCGTCTGATGCTGAACATCATGCAGCGTATGAGTGGCATCGCCACGATGACCGACAAGTATGTTCAGCGCCTGAAGGGCACCCATACCCGTGTGCTCGACACCCGTAAGACCACCCCGGGCATGCGTATGCTGGAGAAGCAGGCCGTGAAGATTGGTGGTGGCTGTAACCATCGTATCGGACTCTTCGATATGATCCTGTTGAAGGACAATCATGTTGATTTCGCAGGAGGTGTTGTGAATGCCATCGACCGTTGTCACGCCTATCTGAAAGAAAAGGGGCTCGACCTGAAGATTGAGATCGAGGTGCGTAACTTCGACGAACTGCAACAGGTTCTCGATCATGGAGGTGTGGACCGTATCATGCTCGACAACTTCTCCGTACCTGATACCAAGAAGGCCGTGGATATCATTGCTGGACGCTATGAGACTGAGTCGAGTGGGGGTATCACCTTCGACACTATCCGCGACTATGCCGAACAGGGTGTAGATTTCGTGTC
The DNA here is from genome assembly GCA_017618275.1 of Prevotella sp. GTDB lineage: Bacteria > Bacteroidota > Bacteroidia > Bacteroidales > Bacteroidaceae > Prevotella. The sequence continues at coordinate 2,226 of JAFZUS010000067.1, read as the reverse complement.
TGTCGGTGCCTTGACGCACTCTGTAAAAGGTCTCGATATGTCGTTTAAAGCATGTTGATTATGAAACGAAAACTATTTTTGATAAGCATGCTTATCGCTGCGACAGCAGCGACAGCATGTACCAACTTCATTGTGGGTAAGAATGCGAGTGCCGACGGGTCTGTGTTCGTCACCTATAATGCCGATTCCTATGGTGCCTTCATGCCCCTCTACCATTATCCTGCCGCCAAGCACCAGCCTGGCGACATGCGCAAGGTTTATGAGTGGGACACCAACAAATACTTAGGTGAGATTGCTGAGGCTCCGGAGACCTGGAATGTCATCGGCAACACCAACGAGTGGCAGGTCACCATCGGTGAGACCACCTTCGGAGGTCGTGAGGAGATGGTGGATTCCACAGGTATCATCGATTACGGTTCACTCATCTATATCACCCTCCAACGTGCCAAGACTGCCCGTGAAGCCCTACAGATCATGACCTCGTTGGTTGAGGAATATGGCTATTACTCTGAGGGCGAGACCTTCTCAGTTGCTGATAAGGACGAAGCATGGATGCTTGAGATGATGGGTTGCGGTCCTGACCGTACGAAGGAGGTTGGCCGTACCGTCTGGGTGGCTGTCCGCATTCCGGATGATGCCATCGCCGCCCACGCTAACCAGAGTCGTATTACTCACTTCTTGGATGGCCGTTATGTGCAGGTCAAGATGAAAGACCTGTTGAAGAAATATCCGATAAATGGCAAGAAGCCCGTTCCCAACCTTGTCTGTTATTCAGATAATATAATAAGGTACGCACGAACGATGGGCTGGTTCGATGGTAAGGATGCCGACTTTTCCTACAATGCCGCCTATGCAGAGCCCGACTTTTCCGGACGCCGATATTGTGAGGCCCGTGTGTGGAGTTTCTTCAACCGTTTCGCCGATGATTTCTCGAAATATTTGCCATACGCAGCAGGTATAGAGAAAGACACGGAGCCTATGCCCCTCTGGATCATCCCCAACAAGAAGGTGACCCTCCAGATGTTGCGTGATGCCATGCGTGACCACTATGAAGGTACACCTTTCGCCCTTGACTCTGATATCGGTGGCGGTATGTTCGAGATGCCCTACCGTCTGTCGCCCCTTTCCTATAAGGTCGATGGCAAGGAATACTTTAACGAGCGTCCCGTCTCCACTTTCCAGACCGCCTGGTCGTTTATCTCACAGATGCGTAGTTCGCTGCCCCGTGAGATTGGTGGCTGCTTCTGGTTTGGTAATGATGACGGTAATATGGTAGCCTACACACCGATGTACAACTGTATGACTCGTGTACCGAAGTGTTTCTCCGGTGAGGGTGCTGATGATGTCACCTTCTCGATGGACAATGCCTTCTGGGTGTGCAACTGGGTCAGCAACATGGTCTATCCCCGTTATTCGCTGATGTTCCCCACTTTACAGGCTGTTCGCGACTCGTTGGATGCCTCCTACGACCGTCTGCAGGCCCAGACCGAGATCCAGGCGCTGGCCTTGGAGGGCGATGCCCGTGCCAGGTTCCTAACCAACTACAGTTGTCAGAAGGGCGACGAGATGATAGCCCGTTGGCAGCAACTGGCCTTCCATCTGATCGTGAAGTTCAATGACAGCGTCGTGAAGCCCACCGACGAGAACGGTACCTTCAAGCGCAACAAGTTCGGTGGCGGAGCGCGCATCCAGCGTCCAGGTTATCCGGAACGCTACGCCCGCAAGATCATCAGCGACCGTTTGGCCGTTCCACAGTAACAGACAATAAAAAATCCCAGCCACATCGGCTGGGATTCTTATTTGGAATGGAGTGGGGGATTACTCGCCCTTCTCCATCTTAGCCTTCAGTTCAGCGAGTACGTCGATGTCGCCCAGTGTGGTGCTGGCAGCCACGTTCTCAATCTTCGGAGCCTCTTCCTTCTTGGCACGAGGTGCCTTCTTGGCGGCAGCAGCGGCCTTCTTCTCCTCACGGGCGGGATCCTCGAAGGTACGGCTGTGAGAGAGGATGATACGCTTGCTGTCCTTATTGAACTCAATCACCTTGAAGGGCAGTGTCTCACCAGCCTGAGCCTGTGAGCCATCCTCCTTCTGCAGGTGCTTCGGAGTAGCGAAGCCTTCCACGTTCTCGTCAAGAGCAACCACAGCGCCCTTCTCGAGCAGTTCGGTAATCTTACCCTCGTGGATAGAACCAACGGTGTACTTCTCCTCGAAGACATCCCAAGGATT
>JAFZUS010000066.1 GCA_017618275.1 Prevotella sp. | reverse complement strand
TGCGGTACGATGACCTTCACCAGGATTCCGACCGGTCCGCATCCGTCGATCTTTGCGGCCTCGTCCAGCTCAAGCGGCAGACCCATGAAGAACTGCCTCATGAGGAAAACGTTCCACGGGCTGGCTGCGAAGTAAGCGGCCACCGTCAGGGGAAGGTATGTGCCGTACCAGCCGAGCTTGGTGTAGATGATGAAACTCGGAATCAGCGAAACCTGTGCCGGGAGCATCATGGTCGAGAGCAGGACGATGAACATCCAGTTGCGGCCCTTGAACTTGAATCTCGAGAAGCCGTATGCGACCAGTGAACTGGACAGCAAGGCACCGATGGTGTTGATCACGACCAGGATGATCGAGTTGATCACGTAGCGGCCGAAATCACCCTTCGAAAGGGCATCGGGATAGTTGGACCAAGTGAACTTGACCGCTTTCACGCGCTGCTCTTCGGAAGCCGGGATGTCGAGATAGACCTTGTCGAGATTGTCTTCGTCCAGGTAGATCCACTGGCTGCCGACCTTACCGATCTTGGCCAGATGGAGAGTCTCTCCGTTCTCTTCCATCTTATAGACGGAATACGGAGCAGTCTCGAGCCTGAGGTTCTTGGCTTCCGTGAGCGAAGCAACAGCCTTGTCTATGTACTCGTCCTTGATGTTGATTCTCTTTCCCTCGATGGGGACCAGGTTTCTGGCCATCGTGCTGATGACGTTCCAGAAGTCTCCGAGCTTGACCTCGGGTACTGTTCTGCTGACCTGCTTGGAAGACACCGAGCCTCCGAGCATCGAGACGACCGGGTAGACGATCATCATGGCTGCAACCACGATGATGATCATGGCCACGATGGTTCTTCGTCTGTTGAGTCTGCGCTTGGTCATGACTCCGACTGAATCGGAAATGGCAAAGCCCCAGAGGAAGAGGTTAATTATTACAAGGAAAAAAGCAATGATAATCATCTCTTCACCTCCGACTCATAGAAGACCCAGAGTTCCGAAGACTTGAAGGTCAAAAGTGTCAGGATAAGCACTATCACGAACAGGAACCAGGCAAGTGCCGAAGCATAGCCCATGTTTCTGAACTGGAATGCGTGCTTGTACAGGTACAGGTTGTAGAACATCGTGGAGTCTGCAGGTCCTCCTTTCGTAAGGACCATCGGCTCAGCGAAGTACTGGAACATTCCGATCAGACCCATGATCAGGTTGAAGAAGAAGATCGGGGTCATCTGCGGAACTGTCACGTGGATCAGCTGCTGGAACTTGCTGCAGCCGTCGATTTCGGCAGCCTCATAGAGGGCCGTGGGAATGCTCTGGAGACCTGACAGGTAAACAACCATTCCGCCTCCGCAGCCCCATACGGACAGGAAGAGGAAGCAGTACAGGGTGTACTGGGGATCCAGGAGCCACTGCGGGCCTCGCAGGCCTGCGGTTCTCAGGATGAAGTTGATCATACCGTACTGGTCGTCGAACATTCCTCTCCACAGCATTGCAACTACAACACCGCTTATCATGGCCGGCAGGTAGAAGATGGTTCTCCAGAACTTCATTCCCGGTATCTTCATATTAAGTAGATACGCGAGCATGAAGCCGGCGAACAGGCCCAGCGGAAGGCTCAGGATACCGAACTTGACGGTGATCCAGAGGCTGTGCCACATCTCGCCCTTGGTGAACATCTTTACGAAGTTGGCCAGTCCGACCCATTTCGGCGGGTTGATGGTGTCGTAATCGGTGAACGCAAGGTACATCGAGAACACCATCGGAATGAATGTAAACACCAGGAATCCGATGATCCAGGGGGTTATGAAGGCATAACCCCATCTGGCATATCTTTCGGACTGTGTTACTATCCGTCTTTCTTTACTCATAAGAAATCACCTTAGATTATCTTGATGCCCAGTACTCGTCGAGGATGTCCTGGACCTCATCGTTAAGATCTTCTGCAACCTGCTCCGGGCTGTCGTACAGACCGCTGATGATGGATGCCATTGCGAACTCCATCTCGTCCCAGACCTGTGAGTATCCGGGAACCCAGCTCTCGTTGTTCGGGTTGTCGGCATACTCGGCTGCATCAAGCAGAACCTGCCAGTTGATGTTCGGTCTCTCGGCCTTCTGCTCATCGAGCCACTGTGCCTGCAGATCCTTCATTGCGGGGATTCCGCCGTAGTTGTGGTTCAGTCTTGAGTAGATCTCTTCGCTGAACAGCCACTTGTAGACTTCCCAAGCCTCATCCGGATGCTTGCTGCTCTTGGTGATTACGAATGTATCGATGTTTGTTGCTGAAACAACATGGCCGTCCATTGCGGGAATGGCACCGATGTTCCAGCTGAAGTTGGCATCCCATGTCTCGAAGGCATAGCTCATCCAGCTGAATGTCTCCCAGACAGCGAGTCTGTTGGATCCGAGCGGGTCGCTGTCGCCGAAGAGCGATGCGCCTGCGGCTGCATCAGATCTGGGTCTGACTTTCTCGACGTAGATCATT
>JAFZUS010000065.1 GCA_017618275.1 Prevotella sp. | reverse complement strand
TCTTTGATAGCGGCATCGGTCAGACTGTTAATCCAAAGTCGCATGATGGGTTTCCTGATGTCGAGATAGTTCACGATATAACGGAGGATAGCCTCTCCCTCCCTGGCACTATCGGTAGCACCGATAATCTCATCGGCTTCCTCAAAGAGGTGCTTGATAATCTTAAGCTGCTTCATCACGCCAGGATCATTCTTATAAGTCTTCCCCTCCTTCTTCTGCCGTGGAATCATAATGAACTCTCTTGGTACCATAGGTAGGTTGCCCTTCGACCAACTGTTATACCCGTAGTTCTCCGGCATGGCCAACTGTATCAGATGACCAAAGGCGTATGTCACCTGCCAGCCGTTGCCCTCGTAGAAGCCATCCTTTTTATGGGTGGCTCCTACGATACGGGCAATGCTCTGGGCAACGCTGGGCTTCTCTGCTAATACTACCTTCATAATACGATCTTTCCCACGCCATTCTTTGGATTGTTCTTGCCCGGCTTCGCTGTCTTGTCTTTCTTACCTGTGCCGACAATGGGCAAATCGAAGTAGCGGATAACCGTCTGGCAGTCCTTGTCTAAGAAGTACCAACGCTGTGCCTTGTACTTGCAGCCGTACTTACTCTTACTGGTATAGGTCACTCGCACTTTCCAACCTGACCACGGCCCTTTCTTCATGTCACCGAGCATCCCGGAAAAGAGTCCTGTGGACATACGCATCTCCAGATCTGCAAGGGTCATCGTGTAGGCATCGTCCAAGTCGGGCTTGGTCATATACGCCGTACGTTCCATCAGAACCTTGGTGACGTTCGTGACAGTACCGAGCATATAGGCCTGCTCCTGGGGTGTAAAATAGTTCAGGCCAAAGGCTGAGTCAGGCTCTGCAATCTCCTTCACCTTCAAATCCCGGGGATTCTCCAACGACTGCTCCAGATGGCTCTTCACCAGCTTCTTGATCTTAATCTCACGGCTCTGGCAGGATGCCAACAGCACCACTGAGAGCATAGCCAATAAAACAAATTTCGTACTTTTCATTTTCGTTTATTCTCCTTTATTCTTGTTTATTCTCTTTTATTCTTTTCTGTTATTGTGTGCGTTTTCGCTGATTAGCGGCTTATGCCAGGATGGTCTTTCCGTCCTCCAGCTTCAGCTTCTTGTCGAACTGTGTTCCATCCTTGCGGTAGAAGTGAATCACTTCGTCGGTCTCGCCCTTGTCACAGAGCTGTTTCACTTCCTCTGGTGTCACCTCATGGCCGTCGATGGTTCGCCAGACGGAGAACTGACACTTCACATCCTCATTGCTGTAGTTGGAACAGTTGTAGGCTCGTGGCCCTACCCGTATCTCACCGCCGCACTGAGGACACTGGCAGATGGTGGAGTTCAGCATCACCTTTCCCTCAACCGTAGTAGAGAGCAAAGACGAAAAGTGCTTTCCGGCCTTGGAGCAAAAGCCATCGAGGATCTGCTTCTTTCCTGCGAGGAAGTTCTCGACCTCCTGCTCCGTGATGACCCTGTTACAGATGGTGCTGCCGATAAAGAAGTTACAGTGCCCGTCATCCTTCTTGAAGAAGTTCTCACAGGCATAGCCCTTGCCGGTCACTTTGATTCGTCCTCCGCAGACAGGGCATCGTCCCTCCAGATAACGGGGAGGAAATGCCAGCTGCACCTTTCCGTCCTTGATGACGAGTTTCCCCGTAAAGGGCTTGCCTTCCTTGTTACACATCTGAAGCTCGCCTGTCTCACCGGTTTCAAGCAGCGTCTTCACGTCTTCCTCGGTGATGTTGGCTCCATGATACTGTCGGAACACAACGAACTTACAGTTGTACCAAGTGCCGTCAGCATTCTTACTTGAATTGTCACATGCCCATCCGAAAGGATGCTCCGTAATGTGGCCCTGTCCGCATATCGGGCAGATGCCGATTGGCTTTGTGTTTTCCATTCTCTTTTTCTTGTTTGTGATTAAAGTATCTTTTATTGGTGTTATCCTTCTTTAGTCTGTCCTTTCTTACTTCAAGAGGTCATCCCAGTCCCTGATACAAGATTCCGCCATCCACTTCCCCTGCATGTAGTTCGCCCAGGAATCCGGGTCGAGTCCTCGCCAGAGGTCTTCCCAAGACAGATACTGTATCTGCCAGGAGAGGACATACAAGGCAGAGTTGATGTCTTCGAGTGATGATACTATCTTCTCGCACAGCCAGTATCTTTCTGCTGCATTCAGGAGGTTCACCTTATTGCCGTCAACGGTCTTGGTCTTCACCAGTGAGGTGCAGAGAGTTGACAGGCTGGCAATCTCGGTATATACACTCTTGATCTCGTCAGAGACGGCCAAGGCAATAGCCGTTCCTTTCAGATGACCCTTACAGGCCTTGCTGACCTCACTGATATTCCTCGGTATCTCCACCGTGACCAACTCTGCCGTGCGCTTCACCTGATAGAGGTTCTGCATCAGTCCTGACACGTTGGCCATATAGTCCAACACTTTCTTCTCAATGTCATGGAGCTGTTTCAACTGTACCTCCTCGATACCCGTAGCGGCAATGATCTTCTCCTGAGTGCTCTTTCGTGCATCAAAGAGTGTTCCCAAGGTGACAGTCTGGGCTGCCACCGCTGCCGCCAAGGCCGGGTCGGTCTGCTGGGCATGACTGTTCAGTGCAACCGTCAGCAACATCGTTGTCAGTATATATCGTATTCCTGTTCTCATACCGTGCTCTTTCTTCTTTTCTCTCTCAGGTTCTCATTACGCTGGTACTTGGTCTTGACTGGCAGATCCTTCATGGGTCTGTTCATCGTCACATCATTCCAGTCCTTGAAAGCCTTGGGTGCTTTCCAAACATACACGTGTCTGTCCATGCCCAGCTTTTCACGTACCTTGTTCAGGGTGACTTCACCCTTTGGTAAGCGGACTTCATCCGCTCCCTTCTGGAAGATGATGGTATCATCGGTGGTGATGATATTGATGAACTGCCCACTCAGGAGTGCCTCCATCCTGATACCATACAAGATGCCGGGCATATCATTGTCAAAACAGTCCCAATACCGTGCCTGTGGATAGTAGTCGGTGATGCCCTTGACCTGCTGACTCGAAAAGGTGCCACCCGTAGAGACGAACACAGAGGTTTCGAGACAAAGCCTGGACTTATTCACCTGATAGAAGGCCATGGCATCATAGCCGCTCTCGAAGAAATACACATTTCTGGTATTGTCCGGTTGCTCTTCAGTAAAGTCTGCAATCCATGCCGCACTCGAACTGTTCGTGCCGGGTGCCTTCTGACGGAAGTTGTTATAGCCTCTCAGCTCAAAACCCTCTATCTTCTCTGAGCCTGGTCTGGTGTAGGGAAAAGCCAAGTCCTTGTATTTGTACTGAGCCTCAGTATCAGTCACACGCATGATAAAGGGTAGAAACGTCCCAACTGTTTCCTCATCGATACTGCGTCCCCTGAAGAAAGACATCACAGCATTGAAGTGCTCTGCAGCCGATTCCATCTGGAAACGTGCAATATCAAAGGTCTGCGGTTTCAGTTCGTTGTATCTGTCCTCGCTCTTCGTCACAAAACTGTCATCACTGGTGAGCTTCGACATGACGGCTCGCAGCATATCTGTCTCACTGCTCCCCGTCACGCCAAAACTGCTGATGTTCTCCCTGATCAGGCTGATGGCATCGCCGCCACTGGCTTCGTTCCTATGAAAGTAGGTCTGGCTGGACTTGTCGTTGGGATGGCTGATAACGATAGAATCTGTCTTTCTTCCCCGACCGTCGCGGAGATTATACTCGACATACTTTCCGATACCGGCCTTCCTGTCGAGCTTATAACCGAGATAGGATGCGACATCATCCACGCCGACCTTTTCCTTAAACGCCTTATAATCTTCAAACATCTCTTTTCGCTCTTT
>JAFZUS010000064.1 GCA_017618275.1 Prevotella sp. | reverse complement strand
CTCCGTATCGTAATGGTATGGAGGATTATTCGTACATTTGCCACAAGAAATCAAATGATAGAATATGTACAGCTTAAAATATAAAGTAACGACGAGCACTTGCGACAGCGAGGGACGGCTGAAACTGTATTCGGCACTTCAAATGATGCAGGACTGCTCAGAGATGTGGATTGACTCTGAACCGGGTGTAAAGCAGTATTTCACTGAGCAGAATATGGCTCAGTTGCTGGCTTCGCGTCAGGTGGAGGTCATCCGAGTACCAGAGTATAAGGAGGAACTGATGGTAACCACATCCGTCTATGGCATGAAGCCGATGTTCGGTTTTCGCAATACCTTCATCTATGATGCGGAAGGGAAGCCATGCTACAGGACATGGAGCATGGGAGCATTCGTGGACAAATCGAATGGCAAACTGAAACGAGTGGATGATGCCACCATTGCCTCAATGACGCTGGAGCCTCAGTTGGAGATGAACTACAAAGACCGTCGTATCATCCTGCCTAAAGATGGCGGTGAAATGCTCGATCCAATTAAAGTGCTTCGTGCCGACATCGACTATAACAAGCACCTGAACAACGCCAACTACATCCGCATGGCGATGGAACTGTTGCCAGAAGACTTCGAGGTCAAAGGGTTAAGGGTAGAGTATCGCGTGCCAGCCAAGTTGGGCGACCAACTTATTCCGACCATCTACCAGATAGACGGAGGTATTATCATCTCACTGGCCATAGGCAATGAGGTTAGCGCCATTATCGAGTTCACACTATAACAAATGATTTACAATAACGAGTTTGGCGGAAAAGCAGAGTAATCAAGCCTCCGGCCACGGCTCGAACTCCAGTTCCAGCTCGACCCAAGGCTGCTGCTCCTGGGCAGTGGCACTCTTTTGATTTGATACACCCAATCCTAACAGACGGATGGGGTGGGAATGAAACTCCACACTCTGCATCAGCTGTTTGGCCAAAGGCAGAATCTCTTCCTTGGTACGCAGGATATGGTCAACAGTGATACTACGGGTAATCTGCTGAAAGTCCAAGAACTTCACTTTCAGCGTCAGTGTGCGCCCTTCAAAGTCATTTTTCTCTATGCGTCTGACCAACTCCAGCACCGTGTGATACAGGTGGATGGTGACGGCAGCGTTCTCGCTGATGTCCGATTCAAACGTCTGTTCGCAACTGACGGACTTGCGCTCCCACTCGGAGATAACGGGCCTGTTATCAATCCCTCGCGAGAAGTCGTAGAACACCTGGCCCATCTTACCAAACTCTTGTGTCAGCCGAGAGAGCGACATATTCCTCAGATCCAACCCTGTAAAGATGCCCATGCGGTGCATCTTCTCAGCCGTTTTCTGACCGACACCCCAGATCTTCTCTACCTTCAGCTGGGCAATGAAGTCCAAGGCCCTGTCTGGATGAATTACCGTCAGACCATCCGGTTTGCGCCAGTCGGAGGCAATCTTCGCCAGGAACTTGCAGTAACTTACACCAGCCGATGCCGTCAGTCCTGTCGTCTCACGGATGCGCTGCTTAATCTCACGGGCTATGTCTACGCCCAATT
>JAFZUS010000063.1 GCA_017618275.1 Prevotella sp. | reverse complement strand
TTGTTGGCTCTTCTCTGAGCAAGGTCACGATTGTGCTCTTCTGAGCCCAGATCACACGTATAACCTTCAACAATAAGTTTCAATTGAGGATTAGCCTTCAAAATGGCAACTGTTCTGTTGATATTGTCGTTATAATCGCTGATCTTCGGGATATCTTTGTCAAGGTCGAAAAGAATCTTGGTCTTGGACAAAACATCGCTCAACTCATTGATGGCTGCTTTGTCGTCGGGGGTCAGATAATCATCATCATCATTCATCTGATCGCAAACAGGAACAATGTAAATGTATTGAGGATCTTGTTTGATGATAATCGGTTCATTAGCTTTCTTCTTAAGTTCATCCAGAATTTCCTTCTCAAGTTGTTTTTTGGACTTCTCAGCAGGAGTAGCACAAGCTTTGAAGTGGAAGCCAGCTTTCAAACCAATCTGGAGGAGATTCCATTTGGTTTTGTTCTTCTTGATCTCATTGTTCTGGTAAGCAATGTCAAGCATATCAGAACCGAGAGTGCCTTGGAATACCATTTGACCTTGGTCATTCGAACCAATCAAAGAAGTTTTCTCCTTCGGAAGGATGTTGAGGAAACCATACTTGCAATATGCACCAACATAGAAATCAACGACTCTGTTCAGGGCGAACACACCGCCGAAATCAGCGACAAGGTCAAGAGAGGGTCTCATCTTAACATTTTTGCCACGTCCGGTGTAAGAAGCATCCGGAAAATGGTTGTCCATCTTGATTTCACCATTTTCATAGTGCTGCATATACCATTGGTTGTACAGTGCCTCATAACCCATCGTTGTGATAGTACCTTCACCTTTGTATTTGTTGAAAGCTTTGATGGGGAAATAGCCTTGAAGACCAAGAGCGGCATAGATACCATTACGGCCATCGAAGCGCCAATCGAAATGGGCTTTCAAAGGAACTTCCACTGCCCAGACAACTTCTTTTTCCTTCAAACCATGAGCGTCATAATAGAGGTCATAGTTGGGATCGTATGTGACGGGCTGATCAAAAGCCTGATCGTTGTTCACATCGTAGTCGGGAATGATACCGGATTTGGAAATGGAAGCTTTGGCACCAATGCGGTTAAGGCCGACACCCAAGCTCAATCCCCAATGTTCATTGAAGAAATACGCATAATCAATATCTAACATAGTGCTATGAGAATAGTATTGGGTAATACCAACTCTTTTATAGATATTGTTCGCATAGGCCTCACCTACATGAATATTGATGTGATGAGGACAGAAGACGGAAGTCTCATACGTCGCCGGATTAGCTTCGGCGTTATTTTCTGTCTGTACCTCTTGACCAAAAGCGGTACACATGGCGAAAATAAGACTGAATAATAATAAATTCTTTTTCATAATATATTTACTTTTTTTATTCTATGATAATTGTGAAACCGGAGGTTTAGCGGCCGGAGCCGCTAAACCCGGTATTCAGCATACTATTTTACGATAACGAATTTAACAGTCTTGATTTCATTTGTACCTGTCAAGATACGTCCGAAGTATGTACCTTGTGCCTTGAATCCCTCAATCTTAGTGATCGGCTGCAGGTCAATCACATGGCCGACATGTGAACCCGTCACACTGTAGATATCAAGGACAGCACCTTCAAGTTCTTCAGATGTCAAATCAAGTTCGATAGTGATTTCTTGACGAACATTTGCAGGAACAGGATAGACCTTAACTGTGGATGTAGAACTGAAGTACATGTCACAAGTCTTGTACGTAACCATATTTCCATTAGCATCTTGTTCAATCAACTCAACTGAATAGAATCCATTCAATCCACCCTTCTCTTGATAGTTGGAATATACAGCGCCTGGGATAGCAACACCGTTCTTGTACCACTGGAAGCTCACGAATAAGTGACCACCATTGGTAGAAGGATTGTTATTCACAACCACCACGTCATTCCAACGTTGATCCATGATCGGGAGAGTACCGCCGAAGGAGAAGTCTCCAACGAGGACACGAACCACGATATCGTAAGAGCAACCGTCAACAGTGAAGACTGCATTGTAATCACCGGGCTCAGTAGGAGCGGCAAACGTAGCAGTATTATTGGAAATGTTGCCACTTGCCTGGAGACCATTCTCGTAAACCACCGTGAAAGCAGCGGTAGGATTACCGGAAATCATATTGAAGTTGATGGTGACAAAGCCAGGATTATCACATCCGGACTCGAAGATATTGTTATCGAATTCGATAGAGTTCACATAAACAGTAGCCATTGCGGTTGCATCAAATGAGGTGTTCTCGCAGTAAGCATCCTGGATAAGAGTGAGTCTATACGTAGTTTGTTCAGTAGGAGCAACGTAGATGGTTGCCGTGTTGGCTTGAGTGGTAGCGTGTGCCACAACATTGCCTTGACCGTCAACAACCTCATACGTGAACGGAGCAACACCCGTGAAGGAGATCACAAGAGCAGCAGATGCACTCGGATCGTTTGCACAGATGGAAGCACCGTCACCACTGGTGAAGGTGGCAGTAGGCAGTTCATGAACTGTAACAGCAACCTGAACATCAGCCGTGTTGGTCAACTGACAACCATTGCCAATGTTACCGACGAAGGTAGGAGTATAGATGTAGCTACCGGCAACAGCAGGAATGTCGTAAGAAGAACCGCCAAGGCCACCGCTGACATTCGTAGTGTTACCACTTGCATCCGTGACAACCCACTGGATGTGACCGCTGGTGCTGTTATTCGCATCAACCACACCACCTTGGATATCGGCAAGCAACGTGACCATATCACCAAGACAAGCATCTGTACCATTGCTGCTATAGACATGAACCTCTGTCCAAGAAGGATCACCAACAACATTCACAACATGGATGTTAGAAGCCTGAGGCTGACAGTTGTAACCGGCAGCGTCAACAGTAACCTGATAGCTGTAGTTACCAACGTTGTTCAAAGTCTGAGTAATTTGATTACGATCATTGTTGGTCACAACAGTCGTTCCATTAGGCACAGACACACCGTTGGAAGTCCAATTGAATGTCAAAGCACCATAGACATTTCTGTTCGACACACCATTGACCGAATTATTATAGTTGGTGACAATACCTGTCATAGTGATAGAACCGCCTTCACAAATGGAGAGACCATCCTCAGAGTTCAAAGTTACAACAGGTTGTTCAGCAACTTGAACTGTTACAGGAGTCGTTGAAGTGGCATTACAACCGATATTGTTGTTTTGGGAGACTCTCAAGGAAACCTCATACTCAGCAGCGGCGTTGAAGGAGTGTACAAACGTACTTGAAACAGCGCCAGGAACATCAATGCCGTTAATAGCCCACTGATAGTTGAAATTAGCAGGAATATTAGCATTTGCATTAATGATGGAGGTGAAGGTAGAGGTACCGCCAACACACATCGTCGTATGGTCAGCTGAAACAGTAACAGTAGGAACAGCCACAACCTGGACAGGAACAGCGATGGATGCTGTTGTGGAGCAAGATGAACTTGCATTAGCGGTAGAAACCAAAACCACAGCATTAATAGTACCAACATTAGAAATAGAAGTGGTAATAGTATTTGCATTCACAGCCTCTTGTTGATCATTGATTGTCCAAAGATAATTGTAAGATCCAACAGGAGAAACGTGAGCAGTAAATGTCACCTCACCATTTTGACATACATAGCTGTTGTCAGCCGTAACTGTCACAGAAGGAGCAGGCAAAATGTTGACTTCGTGAGCAACTGAAGTAGCTGTGCAACCTGTATTGTCGTCGCGAGAAATCGTGACAGTGAAGTAATAAGGAGCAGCAGCGTCATTAGCAGGAACATCCGGGACGAAGGTAGGAACAGTCGTGGTTGCACTACCAGGAGCAACACCGCCGCCAGTCCATTCCCAAGTGTAGGTGTATGCAGCACCTTCAACACCACCGGACACGAACGCATTCAAGATCAGGTTACCACCCTCACAAACCGTGTTAGCACCTTGGATAACAACCGTAGGAGCTTCCACAACATTTGCAGGAACAGAGGTGGAGACCACAGAACAACCGGATAATGTGCTGGTAACCACAACATAGTAATCGTATGAATTGCCCAACAGGAAGTCTGAGGTGGAGTATTGTGAGCTCGTTGCACCATTGATAGCGGTAGGATAACCATTCACGATCTTGAACCATTGATAGGTCAACTCATCGCCTTCAACATGACCAATGACTTCAGCATTCAGTGTAAGCGTACCGCCTTCGCAGACGTTACCGAAACCAGTGATATTCACAGTGTAAGCCGGATAAACCGTAACCAAAGTGCTGATAGCAGCGGTGCCAGTGTTGGAGCAGCCAACACCCGTTTGGATGACTTCAACACTATAAACATCATCAACTCCGTAAGCCAAAGCATTGATATTCAGGATTTGGTTCGTCTCACCAACCAAGATGTTACCATTCTTGTACCATTGATAAGAGACGACTGCGCCACGTTCAGCTGCAAAAGCATCAACCAAGACATCAGCTCTGATTGCCGTAGAACCACCGTCGCATACCGATGCAGGAAGATCAGCAAGACGAGAAATGACAATAACCGGATCAGGAATCACTGTGTAGTTGACAGGAGCAGAAGTGGTCTCACATCCATATTCATCAGCGAACGTCACCCAATAAGAGTAGTAACCAACAGCGTCATTGGCAGAAGTAACAAACTCAGGTGTATTCGCAACAGGCTCAGTAATGGAGAACATATCGCTAGGATCAGCGGTGTAAGTTCTGTACCATTGGAAGGTATAGACATTCATGCCGTTCGGGTTAGGAACGCCACCATTAACAAGTACATTGAGAGTTGCTGTGCCACCTTCGCAAGAGAAATTGTTGCTAATAGTAGCCTCCACAACAGGTTGAGCCACGAAGGTGATAGCAGGAGCGTAAGCCGTCACGTTACATCCAGGATTAGCGGAAACGACAACGGAGAAGTTGTATGCGGTTTCACGAGCCTCTTCGGAAACAACATAGTCAGCCAAGGTGTCACCTTCAAGCAGGACATTGTCCTTATACCATTGATAGTGGTAAATATCGCCAGCAGGTGTAACGTTTGCATGCAGAATGGTGGAACCACCCGCACAAAGCGTAGTATTACCTTCAACAGAAACAGCCACAACAGGAGTCGGAATAACCGTCACAATCATGTTGGCAGAAACCAGTGAGGTACAACCAGACATCGGGAGTTCAGAAACAACCGTGTAAACATAGTTGGTGAGATCACCATCAACCGTCACAGGAGACTCGGTAAGGATGGCGTTGGTAGCACCAGCGATAAGAGAACCATTTCTGTACCAAGTGTAAACAGCGTCAACGTTCGGGTTGGTAACCATCAACGTAACTTGACCACCGTCACAGACAACAGCATTGTCAACAGCGACAACAGGAGTCTCAGGCAGTTCGTTCACGTTAATCACAATGCTGTCAACAGCAACACAACCGGAAGTGGCTTGAGAAGCCGTGACATAGAATGTGTACGTACCTGCGGATTCAGGATTGAAGGTGTAAGCAGAACCTTGATAACCGTTATCCCAGTTGTAGTTCACATTACCATTGTTCCAACCAGTAGCTTCAGCCGTGATAATAGTGCTGCCGCCAGCGCAGAAGGTCGTTTCAACAGCCGTAACCTCTAATTGAGGAGTTTCTTCAACCGTCACAACAACTGCATCAGACTCGGTAGAACACTCACCGAAGGAAGCCACAACCTTGTAAGAACCAGCTTCGGTAACAACAAGGTAGTCGGTTTGGGTATTGATGGAAACATTGTCCTTGAACCATTCGTAAGTAGCAGGCTGATCCGGAACAACGTTAGCATACAGCGTCGTAGAACCACCGTTGCAGATAACCGTGTTACCGCTCACGATAACAGAGGCAGGAGAATTACCAACGATCACAACACCAGCGTCAGCAGACATTTCAGACACACAACCAGAAGCAGGCAGCGTGACAATTGCTGAATAGTGATAAGTCGTTACGTTCTCGTTGTCCGTGTAAACATTCTCACTGAAGATAGGACCATTCACACCTTCCAGCTCAACACCATTTCTGAACCAAGTGAAGACGGCACCTTCAATATCGTAAGCATCAACAGTAGCAGCGATAGTAACCTCGGCACCGTTACAAACCGTAACTGTGTCATACAGGAAATCAACCACGATATCCGTCACAACAGGAATAGGATTAACATTGATGGTGATCACGTCAGTAGCCCAGCAGTTGGAAGGAGTTTGACGAACCATAACACCAATATTAGTGGTTTCCGTCAAGTTCGTGGTGTAGGTAGGCAGGGTAGCACCAGGAATATTGGTGTACACCGGCGTGTAAACTGTCTCATAGATAAATCCACCATCTTCAGCATAGTCAACTGCAACCAGAGTCGTATCCTGACCAACAGTGTACCATTGATAAATGAGATCAGTAGCGTTATAGTCATTCAAATTAGCTGTCAAGGTAACCTGACCGTTCTCGCAGATCTCGGTCTCGGAAGCCGTAATATTGACAACAGGTTGAGTATAAACATAAACCAGATACTCTTCAGAGTGAGAGATACAGCCAGCACCCATGTCGTCGCGCCATACGTCAACCGTGAATCTGTAAGGCTCGGTGCGAGCATACATGTATTCAGCGAAGAAGCTGTTGTCGCCAAGGTTGTAAGCCATATTGTCTCTGATTTGACCAGACTCATACCATGTGTAGTGGAGACCACCCACATTCATACCCACAGTGTCAACATTGGCAATCAAGAAGACAGAGTCGGTTTCGCAAACGTGCTGGTCACCCGTGATCACAACAACAGGATTCGGATAAACCGTCACAACGTCAGAGGTGACAGCATCTGAAGTACAGCCAGGAGCCGGACGGGTCAAGATAGCCGTATAGACATATTGCTGTGTGTTGTTGTCGATAATCTCAGGAGTATCATAGATGGTGGCTGCAGTAGCACCTTCCATCAGGATGCCGTTTCTGTACCAAGTGTAGGTGTCACCTTCCAGGTCACCACCCTCAGGAGCAGCGGTAATGGTCAGCTGACCACCGTAGCAAATGCTCGTTTGAGGAGTACCAACAGATTCGATGACAGGAGCACCGTTAACCACAACGTCAATCACATTGGATTCAGCCTCACAACCGGAAGATTGTTGCAAAATGTGGACATGGTAGTGGTGAACGCCAGCAGCAGGAGCAATGTCAACAGAAAGACTTGTTGCACCATCGATAGGCTCTTCACCATCAAACCATTGATACACAAGCTCGTCTGCGTTCCAGTCGTTGAGACTTGCCGTCAACGTAATCACGCCACCGTCACAAAGCACGGTGTCAGAAGCGAAGATATTCACAACAGGAGCCTCGTTCACATAGACCAAAGCTTCACCAACTGAGGTGCATCCAAGTTCGCTGACCAACTCAACACTGAAGCTGTAAGGTTGGTATCTGTAATCCTTGTGCAGAGTGATGCTGTTACCATTAGCCGTGTAGGTGGCAGGATCCATTTCAACATTGTCTTCGAACCATTTGAATGTAGCACCCTCCATTTCAGGATTCAAGTTTGCAGTAAGTGTGATGTTGTCACCTTCATCGTTACAAACGATAGGATTGGTGACCAATTGGAGAACAGGATTCGGGTTAACCGTAATTTCAGCAAGACCGTCATAAATTTCAGACACACAACCGGAAGTAGCCTGAGCGACTGCCACGGTGTAGGTGTAAGTGGTGGTCTCACCATTCAGAGCGCTGACAACCTCCGTAAGGGTAGCTTGGGTAGCACCTTCAATCTCGACACCATTGCGGTACCAAGTGAAGACCTCGCCACCTTCAACGCCGCCTTCCACGTTAGCTGTCATGTTGACCTGATAACCGTCGCAAACCATGCGATCTTCAGGCATATTGACTTCGGTGATAGAAGTGATGGCAGGTTTAGCAACCACTTCAACATCAATCGTGTTAGAACCAGCCACACAACCAGAAGAAGTTTGGCTGATGACGATATGATAATGATGCTCTTCACCCAAAGCAGGAGTAACCGTATAGCTCAAAGAAGTGGCCTCTTCGATAGCGGCATCACCGTCATACCATTGATAGGTGAGCTCTGTTGAATTCCAATCCTGAAGAGCAGCAGTAAGGGTAACTTGGCCGTCTTCGCAAATCACACTGTCAGTAGCTGTGATTACCACAACAGGAGCGTCGTTCACATATACATCGACATCAGATTGACCCGTACAACCGTAGGTGTTCACAATCTGGACACTGAAGTGGTAAGGATTCTCGCTGAAATCTTTATGCAAAGCGTAGGTAGGCTCCGTAGTAACAGCCATCTCCTCATTGTCTTCCAACCATCTGTATTGAACGCCAGTAGGAACAACATCCATATTAGCGGTGAGAATAACATTATTACCATCTTCAGAGCAGATGATAGGATCGGAAACCAGTTGGATAGCTGGGTTCGGGTTCACCGTGATGGTGTCGAAGAATGTAAGTTCAGACTCACAACCGGAGAAGCCTTGGTTCACGATAACAGAATAGATGTAGGTGGTAGGATAACCATCGACTGAGAGAGGAGCATCCACATAGATGTCGCCCGTGACGTTCTCAACGAGTTCACCGTTGCGATACCATGTGTAAATGGCTTCACCCTCAATACCGCCTCTAGTGTGAGCAGTGAATTTGATGCTTCTACCTTCACAAATTTCAGTGACATTGGGATTCTCAGGAGTATCAAGATCATTCTCTACAGTAACTTGAGGAATACCGTTAATATTAACTCTAAATGAATCAACACCAATACAATCAGGATTGTTGTAATCCATCAGATGCTTAACTGCAACAACGTATGTGGTAGCCTCCGTAGGATAGAATATCTCAACTTCGTGAGTAGCACCAGGGATAAGGTTAGCAGAATTATACTCGTTCTCATACCACTGGAAGACAAGCATGGTGTCATTATAGTTGTTCAGATTTGCACGCAAGGTAACACTACCATTCGTACAAACAGCATTGGCATCACCTGAAATATTAACGATAGGTCTATCATAAACATTCACATAGAAAGGCTCTGCAATAGTTGAACAGCCATTACCATTTGTCACTTCAACTGTGAAAATCAAGGGGTTAAGATAGTTAGGATCAAAGTGTCCGACATAGTAGTTCATCATACCGGCATCATTGTCCAATGCTTGACCACTCTCATACCATTTATATGTAGCAGTGGGATCATAGTAACCATCGACCCAAGCAACGAGGGTAACATTCATATCATTAACACCTTCGTAACATACATTCGGGTTACCGTCGATGGTGACGATCGGATTACGACGCACATTAATTGAGGTGGCATCGATAGGTTCAGAGATACAGCCATTGCCGAAGTCAATGTAAGCGGCATAGGTGTATGTGACAGGATCACTATCATAAATCCAAGCCTGTTCAGTGAAGCTGGAGCCATGAACGCCAGGGATCACGACACCGTTTCTCGTCCACACATAGTCAAGATTGGGATCTTCGAAAATCTCACCATCTTCGTTCTTAACATAGACCGTAAGATTCAACTCTGCACCCTCACAAACATAATCGGCCTCTGTTCCATCGTTCAACACCACAATATGGTCGGGAACAATCTGACCTGTAATACTAATCGGCTCATCCGAGCATTGTACATGCAAATTATCACAATTGTCTAAGTCTGAAATCTCAAGACAGAGATAAAAATCTGTAACTTGAATAATATTGTAAAGTGCCTGAGGACTCAAAGAGAAAGTCGGTCCTGTCTGACCTTCAATATACTGGCCGTTTGCCAACCAACGGTATCTCAGGTTAGGTGAGAGATTTTCACCCTCAATACGGCTTGGAACATCCAATGATTCATCTGTATAACAAATTTTTCTAGGAGCAATAAGTACCACATCGTACGGAGAGACAGGGTTCACCTGGAACGGTGCGGAAATGGCCTTACAGCCATTGGCGTCCGTCACAGTCACGTTGTAAACACCAGCCTCGTTAACGCTGATAGCGTTGACTCCAGTCGCGCCGGTGCTCCAATTGTAAGTGTAATCACCTGCAGGAAGCACAGAAGCGGTAAGGTGAGCTGATGTAGCGCCGTTCACCACAGTAGTGTTAGTACCCGTGATGTGTACATCAGGAGCAGCCATAACAGTCACAGAAACAGGATCGGAAACCAGTGAGGTGTAGCACTCAGGAACGATAGCCTTCGCTGCGAAAGTGTAGATTCCACTATGAGTCGGGGTCACCGTGATGCTCGGCTGGTTCTGACCAGGGATTTCAACACCGTTCTTATACCATATATATTCATAGCTTGCATCTTCAACCTCTAATACAATCTGATCGCCAACACATACGGTCTGTTGATCAGCCGTCGGAGCATCTGTGATGATCGTATCATTTGCGGCAGCTTGGATGGTGATGCTGCTGATTAACTGGCAAGCTTCGGCATTCTCGGTAGAAGCGGTCACCGTATAGGTGGTGGTAGCATCAACCGTGGGGGTAATCGTAGATGTAGTGCTTCCGTCGCTCCATTCATAAGTGATGTTCTCGTTGTTCCAACCGTCAAGGTTAGCATTCAACATGACCGGAGTGCCAGGGCACACGTGAATTTCAGAAGCAGTGATCTGCAGGTCGCCGCCGAATGTAGTGACTTCGATGCTGGCCGTGGCGAAACAATCGGTATTGACGGTTGTAGCCGTAACAGTGTAAACACCGGCTTCAGTGGTAGTCAATTCTGAACCATTCGTACCATCACTCCATTTATAGTTATAACTGTAATTGTTTGGATCACCCCAGTTACCAAAATGATTTGTATTAGCAACAGCATTCAATGTTGCAGTATTACCGGCACAAATCACATTATTACCCGAAATAGTAATCTCAGGGATACCAATAACGTGGATGTTAACCTCATCAGAAACAGGAGCAATAGCACAACCACTCACAACAGCCTTAGCACTGATATAATGAAGTCCCAACTCATTAAAGTTCGGCTCAATTTCGTTGAGGTTCTCACCGGGAACTTCTATACCATCAATATACCAAACATAAGAAAGACCATCTACAGTTTCATCTGAGACAGTACTCTGAGCAGTAAAATATCCCAATTGTTGACCCAAACAAATTGAGTCAGCATGATAATAATTATAAACCACAGTATTTACGGTGTCGCCAGCAATTACTTTAATGGTGATGCTGCTGGTCAGCTGGCAATCGCCGTCATGACCCTCAACATCAGTCACGGAAGCCGTTACATAGTAGGTGGTAGTGGCATCAACCGTGGGAGAAACGGTAGAAGAGGTGCCTAAACCGTCGCTCCATTCGTATTCGATGTTCTCGTTGAACCAGCCGTCGAGGTTAGCGTTCAAGATGACAGGAGTGCCGGGGCACACGTTCATCTGATCAGCCGTAACCTGCAGGTCGCCACCGAATTGATAAACGGTGAACTCAGCCGTTCCATAGCAACCGCCGTCCATTGTAGCGGTAACCGCATAGACACCGGGGATGGTGGTCGTCAGCTCGTTACCCGTAGTCGTTTCAGCAGCAGGATCCGGACCAGCCCATGCGTAGGTGGCATTGGTATAGTCAGTAGCCGTCATAGTAGCCGAAGCGTTCTGACAGACCACATTGTCGCCCGTAATGGTGAGCGGCATAGCCTCATACACATGTACCGTATCCTGTTCAGACTGCACGAAAGTACTGCAAACAGGAGTGTTTATCGTGGCGGCGAAAACAAACTCTCCGGCCATGGGCATATTGAGCGTAATCTCACCCATGTGCTCGCCAGGAACTTCCACACCGTTCACATACCAGTTATAGATAGGATTGTTCAAATCCAAATCCGTCCAATTATCGTCATTCACCTCGATGGTAGCCGTAACCTGTCCGCCTACGCAAACGTCAGAGGAGACATTGATATGGATTTCCGGAGCATCGAGGAGATAATTAATCTCCTTCGTGTCCGATTCATGACCGCACACGCCCCAAGCGATTTCAGCCGTTATGGTTCTGTCCTCATCTTCGCCGAAGAGTTCAGAAGGCACAAACGTAAAATACGGGCCAACTGCCATCACACCATTTTCATCTCTAATGATATTCTCACCGCGTGTCCAGATGATACTCTTGAGATTACTCAAATTGTCGGGGGTCACTTCGGCGAACAAGGTCACTTCATCATTCGGGCAGACATTGGTGTTACCCTTGATCGTAACATACGCCATGTTTTCTTCCGGAGTGGGCGTCGGGGTGGGTCCTTCACTGCCCAAAACATGCAGAATGACAGTATTATGACATTCCACGGGTTCGGCTAATTCGATATAAGTACCACCATCAAGTTGACTAAAAACACCAAAGATCTCGAAGTTCACCGTAACCGTGTAGTCTCCCGGCGTAGTTGTGGCCGTCGGTCCGGGTAATGTTGCTACATCATAATCTTCTTCAAGGCCTTCAGGATAATCCGTTGTCCAACCAGAGATTTCTATAGCTTCATAACCAATGGACAAAGTGACCGGGCCATCGCCTGCGTGAAGCGTTACTTCCGTTACAGGATTACCAGTTCCGTCAAGAACAGGAACTGTTTGGCAAGGATCAAAGGGTTCCACGCCCTCCGTGACGTTGATCAAGATATTTTTAGGACAATATTTTGAGTAGCCGTCATCGGGGTTGTTGGTGGGTTCTTCACCGTAGGAATAAATATAAAACGTCTCGTTATCATACGCAGTATAATAAGCTATAATCGTGTGTTGGCCTAACGAGATTGTAGAGGGAAGCGTATAATCTAACTCATTATCATAACCAATTGGCGTAGATGATACATCATCCAAAAACCAAGTGACACCACCTTCTACCCAACCATTATGTGAAACCAAAAACTCCCAATTGATTGTGGAGCCGGTCTCAAAAGTCGTCGTCAGCTCTTTTTCTGTAGCACCCTGATCCTGAATCCAGGCATAGTCACATACATCCTCGGGTTGAGGAGGAGCGTTCTCCACGACTGTGATTTCAAATTCTCCGCCGACTTCACAGGGGACGTAATTAGCGTTCAGAGCGTCAAAGCTAATGAGATAATCACCCGCCTCTAAGCCATTGGGAAACAGCATGAGAGACAAAAGTCCTTCACCACCGAAAGTACTCGATGCATCTTCATACGATACGCTATACAATCCAGAAGGATTCCCGGACATCGTAACATTAAGATTAGCAACATCGTCAGTAGTTACGATGATTTCCGGAGCAGATTGATTTCCTTGCTCCATAATTGTCCAAGATTCTCCGGTAGCAGTATTCTCAATAGTGACATCGGAGAGGCTGCATTGCGCAGGCTCTTCTGGAGCTGTGACTGTTATATCTACAGATTGTAGGCAAAGGTCAATCGATATGGAATAATCACCAGGGACAGTCTCTTCAGGAATCATGTACTCTAATTCCAAGTCTCCATCGGTATCTATGTAGTTATCTTCTATGTTGGTTTGCCAATATGGCCAATCAGCCAACAACTGTTCAACTTGATCTTCTGTTGTTGACAAGGTCAAGTGTATCGTTGAACCTGCCGGAGCAGTGAGAGAAGTCACCGGTGCACCTGTCTCATCAAGAAACTGAAGGTTTTCGCAATACTCAGGTTCTAGTTCTACACCGGGATCATCGGGATTTTCCTCTTCAATGGTAACCGTGACGGAATTGGAAATATAGGTGTCGTTCACACCCGTGAAAGAAACCACAGCGTAGATCGTGTAAACACCTAGATTCGATGTGGAAAAGTGCCAATGAAGTAGTTGTGTGGAGGCTTCAATGTCAGTAGGATCGCCATTCTCCACAAACCATTCGACATGCATGGCAGCATAAAGTGCTTGCGGGTTTTGGCTACCAAGCCCAGACATCCATTCCGTAAATGCATCCGCGCTCGGGCTTAATTCCAGGTCAAAAACATCCATCGGAGAACCCGAAACCCCATTGGCATCTGCATCGACTTTGAGATCCACCATACCCTCTTTCTGTACCGCGATATCTCGCGTCATGAACGACTGGTCGGGTGTTGGAGAGACCCAACTGAGCAGCTTTAATTGCGCATCGTTAGGATGCGACGATTCGCTGCGCGCCTGGCAAGTTCCTATATACAGGAACGCCATCAGCAGAAAAATCATAAATTTTTTCATCGTTTTGATTTTAATTATTACTATTGTTTATTTAATTTATTTATATTCAAATCATCAGAAAACGAAACACCAGAACGGGATCCGTTCGTTCCTTCCCTACTTTTCCTTTCACTGTCTCGAAATCTTACGTAGTCTATCATACACTATACACTTTATAATTAACTTGCAAAAATACATTTTTTTTCGTTCAATATTTCTTTTTTGAAGATTTTTTTTTATTTTTCTTCATTCTTTTAAAAGTCTATTGTAACTCAATAAGTTATACTTGGCACTTTTAAAAAAGTTACAGAAAAAAAAGAAAAAAAATTTTTTATGGGGAGCGGAAAACCTTTTTTTTTGGCACAATATCGCGAGGAAGAGAGGGAAAATGGAAAAAACGCCGGGAGTGGGATCCGTGGCGCCGCCAAAAACCCGCGTGGGGCAGCAGTTTTCGGAAGGTTGCGATATTGGCTTATAACTATTTGATTTTCAGTTGTTTATCGATATCGTGTTGAGAATGCAAAATTTAGAGTGATTTCATGGTGAGGTGTGGGATTTTTGATTCTGATGGGGATATTGTGCGCTGGCGAGTTTGAGTTTCCGTTTGGCCTCCATCCACAACCGAAAACAACACACATTGCCGACAACCATCGCCCTAACAAAAAAAGACAGGCTCTGACAGGCCAAACGGAAACTCCGACTCGAAAGAACAGACATTAACGAACGAGCAACATCCCCGCATGTGCCAGCCCTGGCGGGTTCGAGATCCCGCTTGACGCTTCGCGTCTCGCGGGATTTAAAACAAAAAAGCCCTGTCAGAACTGACAGGGCTATGGTATTGGGCGACGACCTACTCTCCCACCTGTTGGGCAGTACCATCGGCGCGGTCGGGCTTAACTTCTCTGTTCGGAATGGGAAGAGGTGTGCCCCGACGCTATAATCACCGCAATCTCGTTTCGGTATCGGGCGAATAATCATTCGCCCCTACCGTATGGGATTGACACACTGAAAAAAGCCTGACTTTTCCTTTTTCCTCCCCCTCGTCCTTTTCTCTTCCAAGTAAGTCCGGAAAGTTTCGGGTTATTAGTACCGCTCGGCTTTGCCGTTGCCGACTTTACACCTGCGGCCTATCAACGTCATCGTCTATGACGGCCCTTGAATGAAGCCTCATCTTGAGGTGAGTTTCGCACTTAGATGCTTTCAGCGCTTATCTCATCCGAACGCAGCTAC
>JAFZUS010000011.1 GCA_017618275.1 Prevotella sp. | reverse complement strand
CTGCGACGACTGCCGCCGATGATGAAGGAGATAGAGATGGAGATACTGCCCGACAGCTTGTTGTACCGTAACGACTCGCTCGATGTGCATCTTTCCGACTCGCTCTCATTGCTGGAAAAAGAGGTTATCAGGATTGCCTTCAAGGATTCGCTATCTGCCCCCTTTGTGCTGGATTCGATAGGCGAGGCATATCGCGACTCGTGTATCTTCTTCGTGTCAGAGATACTGAAGATGAACGCCAGTAACCGTGCTACCATAGTGGCCGACAGTACGCACTATCAGGAGGCATACCTGCGACTGAAGGAGACCTACGACTATGCCGAGCAGCGCTATCAGGCACTGGAACGCTATATCTTTGTGGACGGACAGACGCCGTTTTTGGACATTATGGCCAACCCTGGCTATTTTTGGGATAAAACCAAAGTTGACTTGCGGGGACAGTACAGCCTGAAGGAACTGAGCGACGGGCTGGATGAAAGCGATTTGGATGACGACGAGGATGATATCGCGTTCTTACAGCACTTTTCGAGTAAGGCCGAGAATACCATGCTGGTCGTCGTATGTATCGTACAGCTGGTGGGACTGGTATTGTTCTGGGTGTTGGCCCTGCTCGTACTATGGCTGCTCTACCGTTATACAAGGCTGAAGCGCTATGTGCCGAAGCGCAAGCTGTCTATCATCTCGATACTGCTAGGCACCTTTATTTACTTCGTGGTGTTCGGATTCTCGCTGTATGGCGACGAATATATCAATCTGGGTGTGGCGCATATCAACACCTTCCTGTGGCTGCTGATTGCCATCACGGGCTCGTTGTTGCTGCGCGTAAGGCCCGAGCAGTTCCGACAGGGCATCATGCTCTATTCGGCCACCTTCCTGGTGGTGCTGATGATTATCTCGTGCCGCATCACCTTTATGCCCGACAAGCTGATGGTGCTGCTGTTTCCACCCATCCTGCTGCTAATTGTTATCTGGCAGTTGTGCTGCTGTATCTGGTTGGGCAATAAGGCCACATCAATCGACCGCACCTTGGGCTGGTGGGCATTGGCCGTTTATCTGGTGGCCTTTGGGTTCGCGTTTATGGGCTATACCTTTGTGGCATTGCTCATCCTGGTGTGGTGGTATTTCCTGTTGGCAGCCTGGCTCACCGTGGTGTGCATACGCGACCTGATGAGCCGCTACAAGGAACGCTGGATCGACAAGCGGGTTGACAGTCTGCGCAATCGTATCACCTACGTATCGGGCGACGACCGCGAACAGCTGTTGTTTGGTGCTACGTGGTTCTACGACCTGATCCGTCAGGTGGCCATCCCCTGCATTGTGCTGCTCTCGTTGCCGTTGTGTGTGCGCCTGTCGTTGGGCATCTTCGACTTCGACGATCTGTTTGTACGCTTCTACGAACGACCGTTTATCCATCTCACCGACATGAACGATGTGGAGACGTTGAGCATATCGGCCCAGAGTATCATCAATCTGCTGATACTCTTCTACGTCTTGCGTTACATCAGCAGGGCCGTACACGCCATCTGGCAGTATGCCCGTTACGTTACTTTTATGCGTAAGCATAACCGTGATTCCATCCGTCCGAACGAAATCAACCTGTCGTTGGGCAACAGTATCATCAGTGTGTTTATCTGGATGGTGTTTGCTTTGGTGGTTATCACGGAATGGCAGATTCCTACGGGGTCGTTAGGACTGATAGCGGGAGGTCTGTCGGCTGGTGTCGGTCTGGCGCTCAAGGATGTGATCAACAACTTTATTTACGGCATACAGCTGATGGGTGGACGACTGCGTGTAGGCGACTGGATAGAGTGCGAAGGCGTGCGCGGTAAGGTGACCGCCATCAATTACCAGTGTGTGCAGGCCGAGACTATCGAGGGCACGGAGATGTCGTTCCTCAACTCGTCGCTGTTTGGTAAGAACTTCAACAACCTGACGCGTAACAACTCGTATGAGTTGACGATTATCACCGTGGGTGTGGCTTACGGAACCTCGGTGCAGCATGTGCGTGAGGTGTTGGTTGAGGCGATGCAGAAGATGTGTACCAAGGATAAATACGGACGGGATATTGTGGATCCCAAGTACGGTGTTTATGTGGTTGTGGGAAATATGAGCGACAGTGCTGTTGACATCAATGTGAAGCAGTATGTGTTGGTGGCCGAGCAGATTGGTTATCGTGATCGTGCCAAGGAGGTGATCTACGAGGCCCTCAACGCCGCGGGCATCACCATTGCCTTCCCTCAGTGCGATGTACACTTGATTTCAAACGAAGAAAAATAAGTTTAACTAACCTTTTATGATTATGACTAAAAAGTACCTATTAACCCTCGCAGCCGCAGTTTGCTGCGCAATGACAATGGCGGTGATGACCGCTTGTGTAAATGATGATAATTCTGCTGGTTCCGACCGTCCATCAGGGCAAACCGAGTATGCCATCCTGTTATATGGTTATGGAGGTCGCAATCTCGACATTAGTATCTTCGGCAACATGATGGATTTCTACAAAGCCAAGTCCGAAAGCTACGGTAAGGTAAAGATAGCCTGCCAGTACAAGTACTCGTCGGCCGAAGATATGCAGAAGTATTGGTTCGACATGCTTGACGAAAAACTGCCCGACGAGGCCGTAAAGGCTATTAAGGATATGGGACTGCAGACCGTACGTTTCGTCGTCGACAATACCGTAAATGCCCCCGATGAAAATGTTCTGTTGAACAAGGAGTATATTTATGGCCCCAAGGACAACTACGTGGCCAATGTCGATTCGCTCACCAACTTCATCAACTGGGCCACCAAAGCCTGTCCTGCCAAGCACTACATCCTGATTGTGAGCGACCATGGTGGCGGCTATCAGCCACACGACGACCTGCCATTTAATGCGCCGTCACAAACCAGAGGCGTGCTTTACGACCAAAGCCACACCCCTAACGAACACTTCACCGCATCGTCATTAAAGTATGCCATCGGTCGTGCTAATGCTCACATGGACGTGATTTATCTCGATGCCTGTCTCATGAATACCATCGAGTATCAGTTCGAACTTAAGGAACTTGCCAACTACTTTATCCTGTCATCATTCACAGTGCCTGGAGCAGGTGGCAGCTATTCGGTACTGATCGACGAGCTGGCAAAGAACACTGGCGACATAGAAACAGCCCTGAAAAACTTCAACAAAGCCAGCGTCGATAAGTGGGACAAGGATGCTGCCGAACAAGCTGCACAGGGAAGTACAGAATCCAAGTGGGACTATCACGACATGACCGTTACCCGCACCATCGCCCTCGATGCCTTTGGTGCAAAGTTCAAGGAGTTTACCGATAAACTCGTGGCCGCTTACGCCGACGAAAGCCATAAGGCAAAGATTGATACCATCACCAAATACGCCTTCAAGGTTAACAACGAGCGTCCGGGCTACGATCTGGTAGATTACGCCAAGAGCATAGTAGATGCACTGCCCGACGTTTACGATGATCATTTCGCTCTCGAGATAGGAACAGCTTTCAACAACTGTCTGGTAAGTCAGTATTGCAGCGATTTCCTGATGAACAAAGGTCTGTCGGTAGATTGCAGCATCATGTTAGGCGTAGAGGGTAACTACTATTTTTACAACTATGATAGGGAAAAACCTGAGATTCTGAAAGGATACAAAATTTACCATGCCGACGGCAAACTTGAAACTTACAAGAGTGGCGTAGCAGAGCCAGAAGTAACCACCTGGCCATCCACCCTCGAGGCCACCTACGAGCAGTTAGCATTCGACAAGGCAACCGGCTGGAGCCGCTGGATCAAATTCAACAAACAGCTGCCATGCAATAACAGTCCCGTAGAGATGCATTTTGCTATCGAATAATGCATTTACCTTATCAGGAATACAAAAACCCTCAGGCTTCGCATAGAAACCTGAGGGTTTTTACATTCTTACATTGTTGCAACGCAGCTCGTGGCGCCCAGTGCCGTGACTATCGCTGTAGCGATCGATGCAATCATCTGCAAGATTAGTGCGCTGACCGTATTACAATATGTGAACTACATTAATGGAAAACCCTTAGGCAGGATTAAGTACGCACTAAATTAATTCCGCCAACGGGTCTAGAATATTATTACAACAATGAAAAAGAACTTTATCCGCACGCTTGCAGCATCGGTGATGCTGGCAGCAATGGCAGGACTCATGACTGCCTGCACATCTTACGACGACAATCCTGTTATAGTCAAGCCGACGGCTTCGCTCAGCACACCGCTGACGCTGGAGGCCATTGAGGACGGCACCATCACTTTCCGCAACAATGCTGCCAACCCTGTGACCTATCAGATTAACGGCGGCGAAGAGCAGACCATCGCCGTTACAGGAGCACAAACTGGCGGTACGGAGATCAAAGTCAGTGCTGGCGATGTAGTTACATTTAAGGCTAACAACACGACTTACAGAGGTTTGTATTCATCAAATATTAACTGCTCAGCCGACTGTTATATCTACGGTAACGTGATGAGTCTGATTGATGCAGAAAACTTCCCTACTCTGAAGGAATTTGATGCAACGAATGGCACCAGAACTTTTAGATCTCTCTTTGAGGGTAATACGCATATTAAGAATGATGCTAAGAACGCTCGACGTGACAGGCTGCGACAATTTGAAAATATTCACGATATATAACAACCGGATTAAGGGCGACGAAATGACTGCGCTCATCAATAGCATGCCAACGGTTAAGAGCGGCACCTTTGAAGTAATTAACAAACAAAATGGTGAAGAGCAGAACGTCATCACCGACGAGCAGATAGCAGCCGCTCAGGCCAAAGGCTGGAAGGTGGAAATCACAGAATAAAAACACAAAAATAACCGTCCTTTTTTGTACCGTTAAGGTGAACACTCAGCGGGGCGGAAAAGTTTTATGGAAAAAAGTTGGGCTGGCATTTGGTCAGCTCAATTTTTCTTCTTACCTTTGCACCAATTTGCCAGTTCTAAAAAAGACTGG
>JAFZUS010000062.1 GCA_017618275.1 Prevotella sp. | reverse complement strand
GAAGACAAGAAGAACTGCAAGTGGCAGCACGTCTATAAGCACTTCGCCCGATTCTGCAACAATAAGTGCCGTTTCGATGAAATCAATGTTGACTTCTGCAACAGGTTCCGTGAGTATCTGATGACCGCTCCGCAGACCATCCACACAGAACACAAACTGCACATCAACAGCGTGGCTGGCTACTGGTCAACCTTCCGTGCCGTACTCCATACGGCCTATAGGGATCACAAGATCATGGAGAATCCCAACGGATTCCTGGAACGTATTGACACCATCCCGACTGAGAAAGAACATCTGTCTAAGGATGAACTTGTAAAGCTGGCGAACACGCCTTGCGACCATCCAGTTCTAAAGACTGCTTTCCTCTTTGCCTGTCTGACAGGACTGAGAAAGAGCGACATCAAACAGCTTACATGGGAGAACATACAGCCTTACGGTGACGGAGGCATGTACGTCACGCTAAGAATGCAGAAGACCAAGGAACTTGTGAACAATCCCATCAGTGACGAGGCACTGGAGCTGATTGGAGAGAGAGGAACTGGCATCGTCTTCACTGGTTTCACGGACAAACTTACTCAGACACCCTTGAAGAACTGGCTGAAAGCCGCTGGCATCACCAAGAAGATTTCATTCCATTGCAGCCGACATACATTCGGTTCCCTACAGGTGGATGCAGGAACTAGCGTCTATACCGTCCAGCACATGTTGGGTCACAAGAACGTCTCGACCACGCAGATCTATGCGAATATGGCTGACGAGAGCAAACGTGAGTCGGTAAACCGTATCACCCTTCGA
Source organism: Prevotella sp. (assembly GCA_017618275.1). GTDB lineage: Bacteria > Bacteroidota > Bacteroidia > Bacteroidales > Bacteroidaceae > Prevotella. The sequence goes on along the minus strand of JAFZUS010000062.1, from coordinate 4,031 downwards.
CCTGTGAAGACGGTGCAACTAAAAGTCGTGGGGCAATAATGACCTACATTTGTTCTATCGGACACCTATAATATATATATGTGTCATCTTTGGGGAGGGGCATTGCTTCTCCCTATTTCTTTCCATTTCGTTATTATCCTTCAACACTTTATAGTATGATTATTGGTTCTAAAATCATACTCGATAGGACCAATTTCTAAACTAATGTAAAAACGGAGTGGATTTTTGAGAAGAAATTGAGCTGTCGGGAATAATCGGAGTAACTTTGCGTCGGAAATCGCTCAGCCGAGTGCTGACAGATACTGACAATTCTATCAAGTACGAATCAACAAATTAGAAAGGAACAATAAATGAGTAGTGTAAAATGTAAGACAGAAAACATGGCAGTGAGAGACTACTGCCTGTTGTGGGGATGCCCTGGCTTGGTCATCCTCACTATTTCCCTCTTCGTTTCATTGAAGGTGGGCAATGATTTCGGGCAAGACAACTTTGCCAAGTTCGTAACCTTTGTTATATCCAGCGGATTGTTGGGGACAATCTACTATCTCTTCCAGTCCGTGTTGGTCGAGGTGCCACTTAAAGTACAGAACAGACAACGTGAAGAAACTATGCTTCTGACCGACCAAGAATCGGAAGTGGTACCAGAAGACTCATCGGGCAATGAGAGTCTTGAACAAGTCCAAGAATGTATAACGGAAACTCCTTCTCCAACCGAATCTGCACAAGAACCCTTGTTTGAGGAACTGCAAGAACCGACAGTAGAGGCTTCCGATATGACAGAGACGAGTATGGAGCAGCCTGACTTGTATGACCTACGTTGCAAGGAGTTTCAGCGTGAAAAGGAACAGAGACGGCAGGACACCATCTCTGCCATTATGGAATATGTGACCCATACCATGTCACCATACATCTATGACAATGGGGAGTTGGAAAAGCTGTGCAATGAAATCAAAAAGTGGGCTGATGACTGGCAGCATAAACCTGTACCCATCAGGCTGAAGTCCACCCTTACCACCCTTGACCTACGGCACTTTGTCTGGAACATAGCCGAGAGGTTGGGCAGCAAGAAAGACTATACGGGCGAAGTACGTGCCATGTTTATCAAAAGGATGTTTCCCGACGTGATGAAGGACATAGAACTTGACAGCATCCGCAACTTCAAGTTCCAGCCCGATACTGGAAGCATCATGATAGACGAGCCGGACAAGGGTGACTATCACTTCCATTACGAGTAGATTTTCTGTTCAAAAATCAGCGAAAATCAAAAATATTTTCTCCTTTTCGCTGATTTTTAAGCCAAAGTTGCATGGGTCTTAAATAACGATTTCATGCCTATTCTTTATATTCTCTGTTGGTTGAGTCCTTTCCAAAACTGGCATAAATTCCACGTTTTGGAAAAAACTCAAATTCATTAACCCCGTCCTTCCTCTTTTGGCAACATCCCGATAGTGGGCGAAAGCTGATGTCATTGCATCGGTTTTCGCCCATTATCCGTTTTGTATCTTCTATCTGAGCACCAGACAAGTCTTGATGCACACTCTATTTCAGCCTTTTCCCCTATCTATCTTCCCTCGTAGCCCACATTTTTCCCAATTATTTCATACTGATTTGATTATTCGTTGATTATCGTGAATAATCGGAATCAGCATGGCATCATTGAGTTTCTTTGCAGCCGATTCACCAAAACAGTGATAAGTTATGCAAAAAGAAAATCTGACATTCAACGACCTCCCGCAGGTCGTCGCCCAGCTTCGGGATGAGGTAATGGGCATGAGAGCCATGCTGTCAAGACAGCAGGCAGAGAGTAGCAAACCAGTAAAGGAGAACCGCCACAAGCCAATGACTGTGGAAGAGGCCATCGAGTACACGCACATCCCAAAGGGAACTATGTACATGAAGCTGGAGGATGGCACCATTCCAGCCACCAAGCCAGGCAGAAGATGGATCCTGTATCAGGACGAGCTTGACAAGTGGCTGGAGACCATGCGCAGGAATGCTGTCCCACTAACAGCCGAAGAAGTGAACGAGGCCATCCTTGCCTCGCACAAACGTAAGCCGGACAAGCATGATTGGCAGACCGAAACTGACATCAATCCGATGTAACCCTGTTTTCAAGTCACATTCAAATCACATTATTAACAACGGTGGGGGGCTGACCAATGCCAGCCCTCATCACTAACAAAAGAAACAATGAAAAACAAAAACGTAAAGTATGGAATCCTGCTGACCAGAGAGCAGCTTGATTTCCTCAAAGATGACAATCAGGGTTTCCACCGCATGAAAGCCCTTGACACGTTTCTTTCTTTGGCGGCAATAGAGCCATTTCACTATGAGAAGAAAAACTTCTTAGCTGACCTTGACATCGGGCAGTTTGCCATATCCAAAGTGGAGCTCGCCGAACTCTGGCACTGTGACCGCAAGACAGCACAGAAGATGATAGACCTTTTCAACGAGGTGGGGATTCTCACATCCGTAGCCAACAACCGCACGACCATCCACACTATTCACTGTCTGGCTTTCTGGTTCGTGGACGGGCAGGATGCTCCCATCAAGAATCCGAATTATCAGAGGAATTCTGTCACTCCCAAACTGGCTGTCCAAGATAATGCCAACTCATCCTCTTCTAATGATAATGGCAACAGCCATCCTCAATCGCCTACCTCTAATAATCCCGTTTCATCTTTGGCTGATGCTAACAACGATGAAAGGGAAGAGAATAAACTATCTCCATACGGAGAGGATGGACAGCTGCCAGAGGATTACTTGGAGCAACTTGACGAGCACTATGCCAACCTGCCGCCAGAAGCTGATGAGCCATATAGCACATCAAGTGATGTCGCATTAGGCAACACTCCTTCCATGCCCAACAATCAAGAGGGCATCCATATTGATGAAGGCTCGACAGCCCCGCCAGTCTCGCTAATTCCCAGTGCCGCAGCTGAGGATACAACAGACACTACCAAAAGCCATCAATATGGCAGCGACTGACAGAAGGATAAAGCCACGGACAAGCCCGAAGAAGAGTGATTTTTTCTGAGGTCTAAACAAGAAGTCCCAATGTCTGACAGATTTGCTCCGCTGCACTGTCCTTCCACTGGGTTCTTGTGCCGCTCGCAGGCTCGCACCGGGTTGTCCAAGGCTTTTACTTCAATCTCTCAATAGCAATACATTTACAACCACCTTTAATCAAAATAGAAATATGACAACTGAGAAAAAATCAAAGACCTCAGAAAAGAGGCAGAACAAGGGACACCATATTGATGTCCGCTTCACGGAAGAAGAATACAAACAGATTGTAGCCAATGCTGCCAAATGTGGAATGCCCAAGAGCCTGTACGTCCATAACACCGTCCTTGGACACCAGCCTAAGCAACTTATGACCGAGGGACAGGAGGAAGCACTGAAAAACCTCTCCGCTGCAAGGTCGGAGCTCGTCGGCATCCGCAATGCCCTTCACGGACTGCCGCAGGAGGTGAGGAAGCGTTATTTCAAAAACGAGCGTTTCATGGAGGCATGGATAGAAGGCATCAACTACCTTATCAGGCAATGGGACGCGATTAGAGAGAAATTCATTGGATAACAAATAAAGAACGACAACTATGATAGCAACCGCAAGACCTATAGAGCATGGCCAGGCCATGACCAACTATGCGACTAAAGACTTCCGTGCCGACATCGTGAAGGTGAACCTCCTGACAGAGGATCTGCCTCCGATAGGCATGTGGGACGAGATGGTGCTCCACATGAACCGCTTCAAGCAGAAGTTCGCACGGAAGCCCATTGACAAAACGTCCATACGCATCGAGGTTTCCCCATCCATGAACGAGAGCGATGGATGGACACTTGATGACTGGCGACGCTTCACGGAAGTGTTCGTGAATGAACTCGATCAGGTGACCAAGACACCAGATGGCAAGCACAAGAATCTTGTCAGGACGAACATCAAGAACTCGCAGTACTTCGCGGCTCTCCACTATGATGCCAAGTCAGGGATTCCCCACCTGCATCTGGTGGTGAACCGCATTGACAAG
>JAFZUS010000061.1 GCA_017618275.1 Prevotella sp. | reverse complement strand
TCCAAGATGGCTGTCAACGTCATGGTTTCGGTCATCACCTTCTGTCTCATTGCATTCTTCTACTACATCGGATACAAGAACGAGCAGATCTACGGCCGCAAGGTCGAGGAGATGAACGTTCAGGTCGTCAGAGCGCTTGCAACGGCCATCGATGCAAAGGACAAATACACGAACGGCCATTCCACAAGGGTTGCTGAATACTCGAAGATGATTGCAGCGCGCTCGGGCTACTCCAAGGCAGAACAGGATGAAATCTACATGATGGCCCTCCTGCACGATGTCGGAAAGATCGGCGTGCCGGACAGCGTGATAAACAAGACATCCAAACTCACTGACAAGGAATTCTCGATGATCAGACAGCATCCCGTAATCGGCGACAGCATCCTCGGAAGCATCAAGGAGAGGCCGGACCTCGCCATAGGTGCCAGATGGCATCATGAGCGTTACGACGGCAAGGGCTACCCTGACGGCAAAGCCGGAGAGGACATCCCCGAGGAAGCAAGAATCATTGCAGTGGCCGATGCTTATGACGCCATGACCAGCAGGCGCAGCTACCGCGACATAATGAGTCAGGACGATGTCATGACTGAAATCGAAAAAGGAATGGGCACTCAGTTCGATCCTGCATTTGCAAAAGCCATGCTCAGCATCATGGATGAGGATGAGAACTACACCCTCCGTGAAAAATAACGGAAACATATTTCCGAAAATGTAACAAGACAACTCGTTATTTATTTGATATTATGAAAACAAACGGAGGTTTAACGTGAAAGTAAGACCTTTTTTCGGTTTCATAGCTATCATTCTTGTTTCTTTGATCACCCTCTGCTCATGTGTATATACTCCGGCAAGCAGCAGCCTATCAGGATGTGTTGTCCTGGAGGACGGAGCATCACCGAACAGAATCCTTGTCACGGTAACCGCCAAGGATGGCAGCGGGAGCTACAACGTCAGAACAGATTCTGATGGCCGCTTCACAATTGGGGACATCACTCCGTCGGTCTACACTGTTTCGTTCTCCAAGGCAGGATACTATAGCGAGTCTCTGGAAGACGTGATTGTAGGTGACGGCAAGGTAGTAACACTTGAAACAGTTACGCTTATGATGAAGCTCGGAACCTTCACGGGAAAAGTCATCGATGATACAGGCAATCCGATCTCAGGAGCCTCCGTTACAGTTAGCGGAAGGGGTTACAGCTTCTCCGCCAGAACTGATGCAAACGGCAATTATACAATCACTGCAAAGCCGGGAATCTATACCGACATCACGGTTTCCGCAATCAACCCCTGCAGATATCTGCAAGGCACACTGAACAAGACTGTTTCAGCGGACACGGAAACGAAGCTCGGCAATTCAACCCTTCTGCCTGACACACACAATTATGTGCTGACGAGCGTGGTGGAAGCCACGACTTCTGCAAAAGGATACAGGGAATACCGCTGCACCAACTGCAACCATGTGGAAACGGTGGATATCCCGAAGCGTACCGACGGTGCAAGATGGGCCGGAATCAGAGCATCAAGCTATGGTCTTGAGGAAAGCTTCGGAAGCTATCCCGGAATCAACAGCATGGCAAGCTATGCTGAGAAGATGGAATCGTGCTATGAGGGAAGCAACGGAACGGTCATTCTGATTGTCGGCGTGGTAAGTGAGGACCTGAAATCCTGTTTCCTGGACTTCCCCATTTCAGAGGAAATTGCGAATGTCACCTACAGCAATGTCGACTTCTACGAGGATTATCTGACGGCTCTGGACAAGGGTGGATACTCGGTCTGGCTTCAGGTTGAACCGGGCAATGCAGATCTGGTGAAACTGGCCAAGGCTGTAATGAATCACTATAAGCATCACAGCTGCGTGAAGGGCTTCGGAATAGACGTCGAGTGGTATAAGCGTGCCGACAACAGAAACGGAATGAAGCTCAGCTCCGACGGAGACGAACCCAATACCGTCAGCAAGGTTCTTACCGCGGTCAAGGCCATCAACAGCAGCTACACCGTATTCGTAAAGCACTGGGATGAAAAGTGGCTTCCTGATCCGAAGGAAGGTCTTGTCTTCGTCAACGACAGTCAGGGCTTCTTCGAGGGAGGCTGGGGAAAAGGCAGCGAAAGAAAGCCATCACTGGAAAAGATGGTTAATGAATTCGCAAGATGGGCCGAGGACTACTACCCCTGCCCTGTCATGTTCCAGATCGGTTACGATGCCGATGAAGGAATCTGGGGAGAGATGGAGAATCCTGCAGAGGAACTCGGAAAGGCAATCATCGCCGGATGCACAACCTCAAACGATATCGGAATCATCTGGGTCGACTTCACCCTCAAGGAAGTCATCGAGAAGATTGACTGAATAACGAAGGAGTATATGGAATGAAAAACACAGTGACTCGCAGAGCCCTTTTCGTCAGGTTCATTGTTTTGACGGCAATTCTTTTCGGACTTCTTTCGCTGACCTCATGCGATATGCTTGAGGATCTTATCGGGAACTCCGATGAACCCGGAACCATCTACGGTTATGTCGTCATGGAAGACGGTGCCGCACGAACGAACGTCAGTGTCACGGCAACCAATTCTGACGGCACTCTGACCTACAGCGCAACGACTGACAAGAACGGCTATTACCTCATTGAACAGGTCACCCCTGCGAAATACACTCTCACCTTCAAGAAAACAGCTTATGCCGATTCCCAGAAGTCAATAACGGTCAGGGGTGGCAAGAATGCCGATGCCGGTACCGTTACTCTTCATATTACCTACGGTTACATAAAGGGAAAAGTCACCGACAGCGCCGGAAATCCCCTTGCCAAAGCCACTGTTACGGTCAGCAACTCCAGCTCAAAGTACTCGGCTGTTTCCGATTCGAAAGGCAACTACTCCATCAAAGCCAAACCCGGAACTTATTCGACAATCAAGTTCGATTGTTCCTGCTGGTCAACACAGTCCATTTCCCTCGGAAGCAACAAGATCACGTTGACTGCAGACAAGACTGTGACGGTTGCCGATTACAAGCTATCAGCCCACCACACCTACGAATCAGCCGGAGTCGACCCCAAGACAGGGAAGAAAATCAACCGCTGCACGGTCTGCGGCTTCGAAACTCCTGTTACGGGAGCATTGTGGGCCGGAGTGCGTGTTTCCAGCTACGGAATGGTTGCAGACGAAAGCGATCCCTACGCATTCGAGGAATTCCCAAACGTTTCGGATATGGCAAGCTTCGGAGAAACGATGTCGTCGCTCTATCCGGGAAGCACCGGAGCTTACCTTCTCATTGTAGGAACGATGTCCAGCAACAACACATGCAGCCTGGCATTCCCGGTTTCAGGATCCTACGACTATATCAAGGGAAGCAAGAACGATAGGTACGAGTCATATCTGACTGCCATGGATGCCAAAGGCTACTCTGTCTGGCTTCAGGTGGAATCGGGCAACGCAGACCTTGATACTCTGGTACAGCTGGTCATGGACCGCTATGGGCATCACAGCTGCGTGAAAGGCTTCGGAATCGATGTCGAGTGGCATTTCCCCATCGAGGGCAGTGACCGCGGTACAAAGCTCTCAGATACCGATGCACAGAAGGTTCTTGCCATGGTCAGGACTTACAACGAGAACTACACCGTGTTCGTAAAGCACTGGAGAGAAGACTATCTGCCGTCCAAAATGGAAGGTCTGATCTATGTCAACGACAGTCAGCAATTCCATTCATTGGATGATGTTAAGGAAGATTTCTCGGATTGGGCAGCATACTACGCCCCCTACCCGGTAATGTTCCAGATCGGATACAAGGCGGACAGACCCATTTGGAATGAATTCGACAATCCCGCAAAGGAATTCGGAGAGGCAATTCTGGAAGCCTGCACTTCCGGCAACGATATCGGAATCATCTGGGTAGACTTCACCCTCTGTGATGTCCTGAAGAAGGTTCCCAAGAATTAATAGTCAGTAACGTCGAACTTCCTGTCCTTGTAATAGAAATCCCTGTCGGCTTCCGTAATCTCTCGGATGATCCTGCAGGGATTTCCTGCTGCTATTACGTTGTCAGGCAGATCCTTGGTAACCACACTGCCCGCACCGATCACAACGTTGTTCCCTATGGTCACTCCGGGCATTATGACAGCATTCCCGCCAATCCACACATTGTCGCCTATGGTAACATCAATGCCATACTCATAGCCCGAATTCCTTGAGTCCGGATGAATCGGATGACCGGCCGTATAGATGGAAACGTTCGGTGCAATCTGGGCGTTATCCCCTATCTTAACCTTTGCTACATCAAGGATTATCAGATTGTAATTTGCAAAGAAATTCTCGCCCACCTCGATGTTGTATCCGTAATCACAGTGGAACGGAGCATTGATGTGTACGTTCTCCCCTGTCTTGCCGAGGATGTTTTTCAAAAGCTCCGTCTTCCGGTCCCACTGCTCCGGCGGAAGATTGTTGTATTCATAGATTCTCTTTCTGTTCTCAATCCTCTCCTCTTCAAGACCGTCCATCCAGGCTTTGTATGGCAGATTAGCAAGCATTCTTTCCTTTTGTGTCATGTTCTCTCCTACTTCAATTCTCTTCTAAGATACACCATATCTTTCAGTTGCACACCTGCCTCTATTATAGGATGGTCGTAGTTTTCGATGAAGTAATCCTTGACCACATGATGACGCACAAAGCCGCATTTCTCATAGAACGGAATCGTCAAAGGACTGTCACCGGTTCCGACCTGAATGACCGAAAAGCCCTTACTAAACATCCGAATAAGGAATTCTAACAGAGCTTTTCCATAGGATTTGCCCTGATATTGAGGCTTTACAGCTATATTTTTGATTTCAAGGACTCCGGATCCTTCATCGGTCACGAGGCATTCAGCCCTGATCTCACCGCTATCTTCAAGCACGAAAACACGGCCACAATCGAGATACCTCAGGACCATCTCCTCCTGTTCATCCGCCAGCAGAAACAGATCCATCAATTCTCTTCTATCTCCCGTAAACTCCCTGATTTCCAATATCTTGCCCCAATTTATTATGCAACCCAATCTTCTGTTTTGAGATCAGGAACTCTTTTGAACTCATCTACGTTATGTGTAAGAACAACCATATTCCGAGCCAAACCTTGAGCAGCAATCTGAATATCATACGGACCGATTAATGTCCCTTTTTCTTCAAGATAATTCCGGATTTTTCCCGCGTAATATGCATCGTTACTGTCAAACGGAATTATCGAAAACGGTGACAGAAACAACATAAGGTTATTCCTGTTTCTTTCTCCCCATTTGCTTTTTTCTGCTCCATATTCCAACTCATATAGAGTAACTGAGGAAATATAGAAATCCGATGGGTCCATAGACAGGAAACGTCTTGTCATTGCAGGATAGGTGTTCTTCATAAGAAAGATGCAAACGTTGGTATCTACAAGGTACTTCATAGTTTGGCCCTCTCTGCAACCATATCCCACGACGGTTGATTCCTATCCTCCATATAATCAGAAGGGAAAGAACCTATTACTTGACGAGCCGGACCCCAAGGATCATCAGCAGGATATGCAATATATGTCTCCCCTATCTTTCGAATGTAATAATCTTTCTTTTCAGTTCGCAAGTCCTGTGGAATGCGGATAGCCTGACTGTTGCCATTCTGAAAAACTTTCGTCGCAAGCATTTTGGGTTCCTCCTTATTCGATATAATCGGTACACACGTTGCGTACACACGTCAATGATAAACCATAGGTGCAGATTTGACAAGAAAGATTCTTAAAGAAACGATAGACCAATTACGGCAGCTCGTTGCCGGCGGCACGGTAGAGTTCGTACCACTCTTCACGCGTAAGCGTGAAATCAGCTGCCTTGGCTGCACTTGCTATGTGCTTGGGATTCATGGTACCGATTATCACCTGCATTCTGGCAGGAATTCTCAGAAGCCAGGCGTATGCGATTGCATCTGCTGTGACGTTATACTTGTCGGCAAGCCTGTCCAGAACTTCGTTGAGATCCTTGTACT
>JAFZUS010000010.1 GCA_017618275.1 Prevotella sp. | reverse complement strand
CCCGAGCGCGAGATTGAGCGCGGCATCGAGAATACCTCAGGTCCCCTCGGACAGGGTCACTGCTTCGCTGTTGGTGCTGCCATCGCTGCCAAGTTCCTGAAGGCTCGTCTGGGCAACGTGATGAACCAGACCATCTACGCCTACATCTCTGACGGTGGTGTACAGGAGGAGATTTCTCAGGGTGCTGGCCGTATCGCAGGTAACCTGGGCTTGGACAACCTGATTATGTTCTACGACGCTAACGACATCCAGTTGTCTACCCGTACCGAGGTGGTGACCTGTGAGGATACCGCCAAGAAGTACGAGGCTTGGGGCTGGTTCGTCCAGAAGATCGACGGTAACGATGTGGATCAGATCCGTGAGGCTATCAAGAAGGCTCAGGCTGAGAAGGAGCGTCCTTCGCTGATCATCGGTCACTGTGTGATGGGTAAGGGTGCCCGCAAGGCTGACAACTCTTCATACGAGAGCAACTGTGCTACTCACGGTGCTCCTCTCGGTGGCGATGCTTATATCAACACCATGAAGAATCTGGGTGCTGATCCCGAGAATCCGTTCCAGATCTTCCCCGAGGTGAAGGAGCTCTATGCAAAGCGTGCTGAGGAGTTGAAGAAGATCGTTGCTGAGCGCTACGCCGAGAAGGCTGAGTGGGCCAAGGGTCATCCCGAGCAGGCTAAGCAGCTTGAGGAGTGGTTCAGCGGCAAGGCTCCAAAGATCGACTGGAGCAAGGTTGAGCAGAAGCCTGGTTGCGCTACACGTAACGCATCGGCAACCGTTCTTGGACAACTTGCTGAGCAGGTTCCCAACATGATCTGCGCTTCTGCCGACCTGTCGAACTCTGACAATACCAACGGCTTCCTGAAGAAGACCAAGGACCTCGTTCGTGGCGACTTCAGCGGTGCATTCTTCGAGGCTGGTGTGGCTGAGCTCACCATGGCTTGCTGCTGTATCGGTATGGCTCTGCACGGTGGTGTCATCCCCGCCTGCGGTACCTTCTTCGTATTCTCTGACTACATGAAGCCCGCCGTTCGTATGGCTGCCCTGATGGAACTGCCCGTGAAGTTCATCTGGACCCACGATGCCTTCCGCGTCGGTGAGGATGGTCCTACCCACGAGCCCGTTGAGCAGGAGGCACAGATCCGTCTGATGGAGAAACTGAAGAACCACCACGGCAAGAATTCTGTATTGGTAGTTCGTCCTGCCGATGCCGAGGAGACCACCGTTTGCTGGCGCATGGCTATGGAGAACATCGATACGCCTACCGCTCTCATCTTCTCTCGTCAGAACATCGAGATGCTGCCCGAGGGCAACGACTACAACCAGGCTACCAAGGGTGCTTATGTCGTCGCTGGTTCCGACGAGAACTACGATGTCATCCTGTTGGCTTCTGGTTCAGAGGTTAGCACACTGGAGGCTGGTGCAAAACTGCTCCGCGAGGACGGCGTAAAGGTTCGCATCGTGAGTGTTCCCTCTGAGGGATTGTTCCGTGCTCAGTCTAAGGAGTATCAGCAGAGCATCCTGCCCGCTGGCGTGAAGAAGTTTGGCCTCACTGCAGGTCTGCCCGTGAACCTCGAAGGTCTGGTAGGTGCCGACGGTACCGTATGGGGTCTCGAGAGTTTCGGCTTCTCTGCTCCTTACAAGGTGCTCGACGAGAAACTCGGCTTCACTGGCCAGAATGTGTATGATCAGGTAAAAAAGTTACTTGCATAATGGAAGTAAAGACAATAGGCATAGCCAGCGATCATGCTGGCTTTGCCTTAAAACAATTCGTAAAGAAGTATCTCGAGGAGAAGGGATACGAGTATAAGGACTATGGCACCTATACTGAGGACTCGTGCGACTACTCAGACTTCGGTCACGCTCTGGCTGAGGGTATCGAGCAGGGCGAGGTGTTCCCAGGTATCGCCATCTGCGGCAGTGGCGAGGGTATCAACATGACGCTGAACAAGCACCAGAGCATCCGTGCCGGCCTTTGCTGGATTCCTGAGATTGCCCACCTGATCCGTCAGCACAACAATGCCAACGTGCTGGTAATGCCAGGCCGCTTCATTGATGAGGATACCGCCCGTGCCATCATGGATGAATACTTCACGACGGAGTTCGAAGGCGGACGCCATCAGAAACGTATTGATAAGATTCCGGTTAAGTGAGAGAAATGCAAGCTTGCTTGGATTTCCGAACGTGAGGAATCTCGACAAAGTCAAGATTCCTGTAAAATGAAAGAATCCCGCCAGGTGGCGGGATTTCTTTATTTCACTTCAAAGGTCCTCACCCACTCTTTCAGGAGTTCGACTGCATCGGCATGTTCCGGATAATAGCGGAGCATGACGGTGACCTGACGCAACGTGTCGCTGTCGATAACCTTACCATAGTACTCCCACTTGTCGTCAGTTCCCTGATGGATGCTGTAGTCATCGCCCACTTCCAAAAGTTCGGCACCCATACCCATCATCATCTGTCCGGAACTGCGCATCATACCAGCCAGCGAATCGACCATTACACTGACCGACACATCGTCCATCATGAATATCTCCTGCATCCCAACCTCGTCGGGCAGGTCTTGATGCACGAGGAAGGAGGGATAGTTGATGTCGAACCCCAGACGGTCACTGTGATACTTCATAATGGTATAGTCACCCATACGGATAGAAACACTATCGGCACTGGTGAGGTCTGACGCATAGGCACGCGGCTGCTGTTGACCTCCAAGACAACTACTGACAAGAAGCATCGCCAAGATGACAACTGCTGCGAGGGATAATTTGTTCTGTTTCATACGCAAATTTGCTCTTTTTTCGTTGCAAAGATACAAAAAAGAGGGAAATAAGGCATCAAATTTCATAAAATTCGAAAAAAAATCGGGAAATATTTCGGTAATAGACTGGAAATTAGTAACTTTGCAGTCCAAAATCGAAGATTTATAAGTTTACACATTATTAATATATAGAAAGATAGAAAAATGACAAAGGCAGAGATCATTAAGAACATTACAGAGGAGACCGGCATTCCATACAAGGATGTAGCCGCTTGTGTAGAGGGATTTATGGAAGAAATCCGCATGAGTCTGGCAGAGAATAAGGAAAATGTCTATCTGCGCGGATTCGGTACATTCACCGTGAAGCATCGCGCCGCCAAGACCGCCCGTAACATCTCCAAGAACACGACAATGGTCATCGAGGCACACGACTTCCCCGCATTCAAGCCCTCGAAGAGTTTTGTATCAAGAATGAAGTAATAATATTTTAAACAAGTTTTATAGTTATGCCAAACGGAAAGAAGAAGAAGGGCCACAAGATGGCTACTCACAAGCGTAAGAAGAGACTGCGCAAGAATCGCCATAAGAGCAAGTAAGCGAGGCGATTGCACGCAGCAAAAGAAATGAAAGGAGTGTGCCAGCAAATCCAAGAAGGATTGCGACACACCCTTTTTGAGTTATTAACCCCGTCAAGATATTTTACGACAAATGACAAGCGAAGTAATCATTGATGTGCAACCGAAGGACATCTCCATTGCCCTGCTCGAAGACAAGACGCTGGTGGAATACCAGAAGGAGCAGCGTACGGCCTCGTTCTCGGTGGGCAACATCTACGTGGCAAAGGTAAAGAAACTGATGCCCGGACTGAACGCCTGCTTTGTCGACGTCGGCGCAGAACGCGTGGCATTCCTGCACTATCTTGACCTAGGCTCTCAATTTTGCTCTTATGAAAAATACCTGAAACAGGTAGTGAGCGACAAGAAGAAACTCTATCCCATCCAGAAAGCCACCATCCAACCTATCCTGAAGAAAGAAGGCAGCATTGCCAACACCCTGAAAGTAGGACAGGAAATACTGGTGCAGATTGTGAAGGAACCCATCAACACCAAAGGTCCGAGACTGACGTGCGAACTCAGTTTTGCAGGACGCTATCTGGTGCTTATGCCCTTCGAGGATAGTGTTTCCGTATCGACAAAAATCAAAAAAGGCGAGGAACGAAGCCGCCTGAAACAACTCATTCAGAGTATCAAGCCCAAGAACTTCGGCGTCATCGTACGCACAGTGGCAGAAGGAAAACGTGCTGCCGAACTTGATGCTGAGTTGAAAATCCTGCTGAAACGCTGGGAAGACACCATCACCAAGGTACAGAAGACCACAGAGCGTCCGCAACTGTGCTTTGAGGAACAGAGTCGGGCCGTAGCATTGCTGCGTGACCTGTTCAACCCCACCTACGACGGCATTCATATCAACGACGAGGACATGTATCAACAAGTGAGCGACTACGTCGGACTGATTGCCCCGGAGAAGAAGGACATCGTGAAACTCTACAAGGGCACGGTGCCTATCTTCGACAACTTCAACGTCACCAAGCAACTCAAATCAGGATTCGGCAAGACCGTCAACTACAAGCATGGCGCCTATCTCATCATTGAGCACACAGAGGCGATGCACGTGGTGGATGTGAACAGCGGTACCCGCGTAAAGAAAGACAACGGACAAGAAGCCAACGCACTGGAGACCAACCTCGGTGCTGCCGACGAACTGGCACGTCAACTGAGACTACGGGATATGGGAGGAATCATCGTAGTGGACTTCGTGGACATGAATTTGGCAGAGGACCGTCAGATGCTTTACGAGCGGATGTGCAAGAACATGCAGAAAGACCGCGCCAAACACAACATCCTGCCACTCTCGAAGTTCGGTCTGATGCAGATCACCCGCCAACGGGTGCGCCCCGCTATGGATGTCAATGTCGAAGAAGAATGTCCTACCTGTCACGGATCTGGAAAGATCAAGTCCAGCATCCTGTTCACAGACCAGTTAGAGAGCAAGATTGACCGCCTGGTCAACAATATTGGAATCCGCAAGTTCTACCTGCACGTACACCCCTACGTCGCTGCCTACATCAACAAGGGCGCCATCAGCCTGAAGATGAAGTGGCAGATGAAGTACGGCTTTGGCGTGCACATCGTGCCGTCGCAGAAACTGGCCTTCCTGCAATATGAGTTCTATGATGCAGGCCGCCAGTTTATCGACATGCAGGAGGAAATTGAAACAACCTGAAAAAGGTAAAAAAGTAAAAAAAATGCTGACACTGAAGGTTCTGTTTTGGATTTGTCTGTTCATCGTGTTCTATACCTATTTAGGCTATGGAATATTGCTGTGGCTCATCATCCGTATCAAACGGCTCGTAAAGGGAAGGCCCGCTCCTACCCCAATGCCTACGGACGAGCAACTGCCCACGATGACGCTGATGATTTGTGCCTACAACGAACAGGACGTCGTGGCAGAGAAAATGGAAAACACCCGCGCCCTGGACTATCCAAAGGAGAAATTCAGGGTGATGTGGGTGACCGACGGCAGCAATGACCGTACCAACGAGTTGTTGGCTGCCTACCCTGAAGTTGACATCGTGTACAGTCCGGAACGGCGCGGCAAGACTGCTGCCCTGAAGCACGGACTGCGCGAGGTCAAGACCCAGTATGTGGCCTTTACTGATGCCAACACCATGATCAACAGCGGTGCCATGAAAGAGATTGCAAGACTGTTCATGGACAAGACCGTGGGTTGCGTCAGTGGTGAGAAACGTGTTGCAGCCCGTCAGGCAGGCGAGATGGCAGCCGAGGGCGAAGGACTCTACTGGCGCTATGAAAGTACCCTGAAGAAATGGGACAGTGAACTCTATTCCACGATGGGAGCCGCAGGCGAACTTTATGCGATGGATCCTGCACTCTGTCACGATGTACCCGACAATGCCCTGCTCGACGACTTTATGATGTCGATGTATGTGGTCGATGAAGGCCATCGCATCGTCTACGCCCCTGATGCATACGCCTTGGAGTATGGTTCTGCCGACATCCATGAGGAGTCGAAGCGCAAACGTCGCATCGCGGCAGGCGGACTGCAGAGCATCTGGTGGCTCCGCAAGATGCTCAATCCCTTCCGTCAGCCATTGGTGGCTTTCCAGTATATCAGTCACCGTGTGCTACGCTGGAGTGTTACACCGATAGCGATGGTCCTGTTGCTGATTATCAACGCCGTGCTCGTCGCCATGGGGGCTGGCTCTTTCTTTACCGTCGTGCTCATCCTGCAACTGTTGTTCTATCTTGCAGCCCTGTTGGGCTACATCCTGAGTGAACGGAGCCATCGAAACAAACTGCTCTACACAGCCTATTATTTCGTCTTCATGAACCTGAATGTGTTCCGCGGAATGGCCTATCTGAGAAGTCACAGTAACAGCGGCGCATGGGAAAAAGCGAAAAGAAGTTGAAAAAAGTTTGCTTTTTATTTGTAAATAAAAAAATAATTTCTTACTTTTGTACCCAAATAGGCAAAGCAAACCTTTTGTATTGAAGGAAAGAACGTTAAAAAGCCGATGGAACAAAGCGAGAAAGAGATACTGCTACAGAAATTTGCCGAAGTAAACAGAAGGCTGAAACTGGCAAATGAGCAACTCGAGATTGCAAACAAGAAACTCAAGGAATACGAAGAGAAGGCGCAGAAGGCTGAGAAAGCCAGTCAGATGAAGTCTCTCTTCCTGGCTAACATGAGCCATGAAATCCGTACTCCCTTGAATGCAATCGAGGGCTTCTCACGTGTTCTTGTGGAAACGGACTCCGAAGAGGAGCGCTTGAAATACTACCAGATCATTGAGAGCAACAACCAGCGACTGGGCAGCCTTGTCAACGAGATTCTCGACCTTTCCCGTGTGGAGTCTGGAGATATCGCCATCAAGAAGGATATGACAGACCTCAATCTGATGTGCGAGAGTATTACCCAAATCTTCAAGTTTCGTTGTCCCAGTTCTGTGAAACTGGAATGGGACAAGCCCGTGTTGTCGGCTATGATGAAAACCGACGCCAACCGTCTGACGCAGGTATTCTCCAATCTCATCAGCAATGCCCTGAAGCACACCTCTTCTGGCAGAATCACCTACGGTTACCGTCTCATCAACGAGATGCAGGACATCGAGTTCTTTGTAGCGGATACCGGTTCAGGTATCGCTCCCGAGTTGCAGGAACATATCTTCGACACCTACGTGTCTGGCGATGCAGCACGGAATCAGGGCTTCGGCCTCGGACTGGCGCTCTGTAAGATTATCGTTGAGAAACTGGGCGGTACCATCAGTGTGAAGTCTACCGTAGGCAAGGGCAGCATCTTTACTTTCGAACTGCCTTTCGAAGGTTCCGTGGGCGGTATGAGTGCCGAGAGTACTACCACCTCCACCAACGTACGTACCATCCGCGTCAGTGAGCGCCCGATGTCGAACATGAAGACCATACTGGTAGTGGAGGACGAGGACAGCAACTATGAGTTGGTGAAGATTGTGCTCCAGAAGCGCTATCGTCTCCTCCGCGCTCATAATGGTATCGAAGCCGTACAGATAAACGAGGACGAGCATCCCGCCCTGATCCTGATGGACATCCGCATGCCGGGCATGAACGGACTCGACGCCACCCGCATCATCAAGGAAGTGTCGCACAACACTCCCGTCATTGCCTTGAGTGCCTACGCCTTCGATGATAACATCCGCGAGGCCAAGGCTGCTGGCTGCGATGAGTTCATGTCGAAGCCCTTCCGAGTGGAGAACCTCATCGAGATGGTCAGGAAATATGTAGACTAAAAACAAAGATTATTAGCATATGGGTAAACTTGCAGTACAGAAGTATTTCTCATTCATGATTCTCATCATCACCCTCCTGATGATGATTTTTACATTTGTAGGACTGTTCGGCGGCAGTGTCAATCCTGTCGGTAACACGGCACGATCACTTCTGGTCTATGCCCTACCCGTACTCATCATCGGCAACGCCATCCTGCTGGTCTATTGGCTCATCATGCGCCGCTGGCACTGGGCACTCATACCGTTCATCACCCTGCTCTGTTGTATTCCCTACATTGGCACACTCTATCAGTTCGGCGAACCCGACGAGGCCATTGAGAAGCAACCCGGCTTGAAGATCGCCACCTACAACGTGGCCTTATTCGGACGTGAGGCTTCAGGCTTCATGGCTCAGGACATCCTCTCCGAGATGAAGAAGCAGAAGGTCGATATCTGCTGCTTCCAGGAGTATTCCGACCAGAGCGGCGACAAGAAGAACTCCGACTCCTACAAGGAATACTTCCCCTATTCTGTGATGAATCACGATATGGTCATCTACAGCCGCTACCCTATCGTCCGTTCGAAGAACATCCCCTTCGAGATGACCAACAACAGCGCCATGTGGGTAGAGGTGAAAGTACAGGATCAGGTCATCCGCGTCTATAACGCCCACTTGGAGACCACAGGCATCAACAGCACGCTGCACCGCGCTGCTAAGGCGCAGGTCAACACAGGTGTCGAGGTAGACGGCAACAGACTGCTCCATGCCCTCTACGGCAACTACACCATCGGAATGATGGCCCGTGCAGGACAGGCCAATGTACTGGCAATGGATATGCGTGAATCGGAAGTGCCCATCATCGTCTGCGGCGACTTCAACGATGTCCCCTACTCTTATGTCTATAACACGATGCTGGGAGACAAAGTCGACGGCTTCAAGGAGTGCGGCAGTGGCTATATGTACACCTTCCGAGGCGGCAAGAAAAAGGTGCGCATCGACTACATCTTCCACGATAAGGTGTTCAAAGGCATGAACTACTACAAGAAGGAACTCACCTACTCCGACCACTACCCCGTGTTCATGAAACTCGACATCAACAAACCCAAGTCTGAAGAAGAATAACAATAAATCCTGACCGCCTGGTCAGGATTTATTGTTTATACTATCTTAAAACGCACCCGGAACGATCGTTCCTTCTCATCCCAGTTGGTACCGAGCATTTCAAAGCGTCCTATCTGCGATGTGCTCCTGACATGCTTGCCGATGCAGGGACACACGTCGTAGTCACCTATTCGCACCAGTCGTATCGTATCTGAGGCATCATCCGGCAGACGGTCTGTCGACACCTCCTCCGGCAGTTCATCGCGCGTCACAAACTCATACGTCACGGGCAGATCCTCATCTATCAACTCATTCATCCGCCGCTCAATCTCCTTCTCCTCCTGTCGCGTCGGTTTCTGGTCAAGATAGAAACTCATCTTACTCTTTTTCCGTTCCACATGGGCATTATAACTCCGCTCACAGCCGAAGATACGAATCATCGTCTGGTTCAGCAGATGCTCCGCCGTATGCGCTGGCGGGAACTCGTCCTTATTGTGGTCGTTTAAGATATAATCCTGTGCCATTTTTATGCTTTGAATTTGAGGATGAGTGCACTGGAGGGCGAGACTTTTAAGGCGACGGAATCATCACGGCGGAACGGCAGTTTCTGCTTCGTGCCTGTGAGCAGGTCGGTGGCCAGGGCATTCTTCTCCTTCATTTTCAGATAGTCGAAGGCGTGGGCAGGAATGGTGACATCAACGGTGACGGGGAGTTCATCGAAGTTGGCGACAACCAGAAGCACCTCGCTGCCTGCCTTGCGGAGGAAGGCATACTGGCGCTGGAGGTGGCCGTTGACATACATGAGGTCGAAAGAGACACCATCGGTGACAGCCCGCTCCGTACTGGCAATCGTCATCACCTTATCATATAGTTCCTTCAATTGCTTCTCCTCAGCGGTGAGTTTGCGTTGGGCAGCACGCACGAGAGTGTCGATGCTCCAATAGTCGAAGATGGTCGTGCGACCGTCGTTGCCACTGAAGCCTTCTTTGTCCATGCCCCGCTCGCCATACTCCTGTCCGGCATAGATCATCAGCGGGTTCTGCTGCAACAGAGCAGAGACCACGAGAGCCGGGATGCCCTTCATGGCACTGCCGGCGAAGAAACTGCTGGCAATGCGCTGTTCGTCGTGGTTCTCTAAGAAATAGAGCATGTGGTCACGAATATCGTCGGTAGACTGCCAGGCGCCTGTGATGGCGTGGGTAGACTGATGGCCGCAGACGACAGCGCGGAGGGTATCATACATGCCCACTTTGTCGTAGAGGTAGTCGAAGCCAGCACCGAGGTAGTTACGGTATTCGGCAGGATTATACACCTCGCCAATGAAAATCATCTGCGGATAGATAAACTTCACCTTGTCGATGGCCCACTGCCAGAAGGCTGCAGGCACCATCTCCGCCATATCGCAGCGGAAACCGTCGATACCTTTCGCTGCCCAGAACCTCAGGATGTCGGTCATCTTGCTCCAAGTGTTGGGGATGGGTGCGAAATGACCCATGCGACCAGCATAGTAATCAACGCCATAGTTCAGTTTCACCGTCTCATACCAGTCGTTCATGCCTGGGGCGTTGTGGAAACAGTCGTTACCCGTAGCCTTGGCAGGTTCCTCGATATAGGGTTCATCCTCGCCGTGATAGAGATCGAGATAGGGTGTGAAGCGCTGTCCTGGACAGTAATAGAAGTTGTTCTGCGGGTCGAATCCGTTCTGGGGATTGTCGCCTTCACCCAAATCTTTTACGCCCTCCGGCTTGCAGATGGAGTGGTACTGACGAGCCACATGGTTGGGCACGAAGTCGATAATGACCTTCATCCCGGCCTTGTGGGTACGTTCGATGAGAGCCTCAAACTCCTGCATACGCTTATCGACATCGACAGCCAGGTCTGGATCAATGTCATAATAGTCGGTGATGGCATACGGTGAACCTGCCCTACCCTTCACCACTGCGGGGTGCTGACATGGGATGCCGAAAGCCGAGTAGTCGGTCATCGTAGCATGACGGATGACACCCGTGTACCAGATATGGCTCACGCCCATCTCCCTGATTTTCTTCAGGGTGCTGGGCGTGAAGTCGTTCAGTTTTCCGCAACCGTTCTCCTCAATCGTTCCACCTTCCTTCCGGGTGGTGTTCTGATTACCGTAAAGTCGCGTAAAGACTTGGTATAGAATTAATTTTTCACCTTTCATTATTCACTTACTTCGATACCGTGAGCGGTTACTTCTTTGTTGATCTTAGCAATCATACCCTGAAGAGCCTTACCAGGACCGCACTCGGTGAAGTCGTCGGCACCGTCAGCAATCATGTTCTGCACACTCTGCGTCCAACGGACAGAGGATGTCAACTGAGCAATGAGGTTGGCCTTGATTTCAGCGGGATCGGTATGAGGCTTGGCATCTACATTCTGATAGACGGGGCACTTAGGAGTCTTTATCTCAGTAGCCTCAATGGCAGCCTGCAGTTCATCCTTAGCGGGCTGCATCAGCGGAGAGTGGAAGGCACCACCCACCTTCAACGGCAGGGCGCGCTTGGCTCCGGCTGCCTTCAACTGCTCACAGGCCTCGTTGATAGCGTCAATATCGCCAGAGATAACCAACTGTCCCGGACAGTTGTAGTTGGCGGGAACCACGACACCCTTACCCATCTTACTCACCTCGGCGCACACCTCCTCAACCTTCTCGTCGGGCAGGGCAATGATGGCAGCCATCGTAGAGGGCTGGGCCTCGCAGGCCTTCTGCATAGCCATAGCACGGGCATACACTAACTTCAGACCGTCCTCGAAACTCAGGGCACCTGCAGCCGTAAGGGCAGAGAACTCACCGAGTGAGTGACCGGCAGTCATCTTCGGGTCGAAAGCGTCTCCCATGCAGAGGGCGGAGATAACGCTATGGAGGAATACGGCAGGCTGCGTCACCTTCGTCTGACGGAGTTCCTCGTCGGTTCCTTCGAACATGATATCGGTGATACGGTAGCCGAGAATATCATTAGCCTTCTCGAAAAGTTCCTTTGCCAGTGGGTTGTTATCGTAAAGATCTTTACCCATACCTGTAAACTGTGCTCCCTGTCCGGGAAATACAAATGCTTTCATTTTTCTTTTTACCTTTTTTTATGATGTAATTTACCTATTTACCTTCAAATCGAGTGCAAAATTACTGCTTTTTTCTGAAAGATAGCCTATTATTGCCATTTTTTTAGCCAAAGTAGGATGATATTCGAAAATTTTGTGTAAGTTTGCACTTTAGAAAGAGAAAAGTTATCTGGAAATGAAGTTAATTGTCATTACCAAACCCACATTTTTCGTTGAGGAAGACAAGATTCTTGTCAATCTTTTCGAAGAAGGACTCGACGACCTGCACCTTTGCAAACCCGGCTCTTCCCCGATGTACTCTGAGCGGCTGCTGACACTTTTGGGCGACGATCTGGCAAGCAAGATTACCGTACACCATCATTTCTACCTGAAAGAGGAATATAAGTTGCGGGGCATACACATCGATGACGCCCACACAGAACCGCCCACTGGCTACAAGGGGAACATCACCCGCACCTGCCATGCTGTGAGTGAACTACAGATAGCCAAGAAGCACTCCAACTATGTGTTCCTGCAGTCAATCTTCGACAGTCAGACGGTGGAAAGTGAGAAACAGTCGTTTACGGCAGAAGAACTGAAGGAAGCCTCGCGCCAGGGACTGATAGACAAAAAAGTGTATGCCTTAGGCGGCATGAACATCGACAATATCAAGTACGCCAAGGACTTAGGCTTCGGCGGTGTGGTGATTTGCGGTGACCTGTGGAACCGCTTCGACATCCATAACGAACTGGATTACAAGGAACTGCTGCTGCACTTTGAGCGACTACGCAAAGCCATAGAATAAACAGATTAAACAAAAATAACAATGTCAGAAAACAAGAATTCTTATATGGTGTTTTCCGGTACTGCCACCAAGTACCTTGCAGAAAAGATCTGCCTCAGTCTGGGTTGCCCGTTAGGACAACTCCAGATCACCAAGTTCTCGGATGGTGAGTTTGCCGTCAGTTATGAGGAGAGCATTCGCGGACGCGACATCTTCCTCGTTCAGAGCACCTTCCCCAACTCAGACAACCTGATGGAACTGTTGCTGATGATTGATGCTGCCAAGCGAGCCTCAGCCCGTACCATCAACGCCGTCATCCCCTACTTCGGTTGGGCCAGGCAGGACCGTAAGGACAAGCCCCGTGTCAGCATCGGTGCCAAACTTGTAGCCGACCTGCTGAGTGTGGCTGGTGTGAACCGCGTCATCACGATGGACCTGCACGCTGACCAGATTCAGGGATTCTTCAACGTACCTGTCGACCATCTCTATGGCTCGAGTGTCATCCTGCCCTATCTGCAGAGCCTGCACCTCGAAGACCTGGTGATTGCCTCACCAGACGTAGGCGGTTCCAAGCGTGCCAACACCTATGCCAAGTATCTCGGTTGTCCGCTGGTGCTCTGCAACAAGACCCGTGCCCGTGCCAACGTGGTGGCCACCATGCAGATCATCGGTGAGGTGGAGGGCAAGAACGTCGTGATTATCGACGATATGGTAGATACAGCAGGTACCATCACCAAGGCAGCCGACCTGATGAAGGAGAATGGTGCCAAGACCGTCCGCGCCTGTGCCTCGCACTGTGTGATGTCAGGGCCTGCCAGTGAACGGGTACAGGAGTCTGCCCTTGAAGAGATTGTCTTCACCGACTCCATCCCCTACACCCAGCGCTGTGCCAAGGTAAAACAACTCTCCGTTGCAGAGACCTTCGCAGAAGCCATCCGTCGTGTCATCAATAACCAGAGCATCAGTGACCTCTACCTCATCTAAGTTCCTTGTGCTGGCTATGCTATGCCTGATGGCTGTAGGCTGCCAGAACTCGCAGATTCAGCAGGCGCAGGAATGGAAGGCGCTAAACGACACCATCGCCGAGTGCTCGAAGAAGATCTCGAACCTGGTAGGTGTCATCCAGCAGAGCGACCATACTAATGAGGAGTCTCAGAAGGCCTTGTTACACGATATCGACAGTATTGAGAACAGGATGAAAGAAGCCATCCGCAACTGTATGGAACGCAACAAGGATAATGACTTGGGAAAATACCTCCGCGAGAACTATCAGGAGGAATAAAAAAAAAAGATCCCCGCTCAATGATTGCTGAGCGGGGATCTTTCGTTTTTACACTATCTTTTATCCAGCGTAAGGCAACTCCAGCCACTTCACGTAGCAGAAGTCCTGACGGTGGGGCAGATTCTTGTTCTTCGGATACATACGGACGGCACTCTTGTACTGACCAGCCTGTTTGGGTGAATGAACAGCCTCGAAGGTGTAATTGTTGCCCTCCTTCTTCACCATCTTCAGTGGCTCGATAGAGAAGACATGATCCTCACCATTCTGATCGGTGGCAATATTGACCTTCTCCAATGCAACAGCATCGTCGAGACCCTGCTCGTTGATGACATAACGCAGCGTGTACTCCTCACCTGTCAGATGCTCACCAGAAACAGGAGCCGTAGACTCTGCAGACACCACACTGATGGCATCCCAACGCTCAGCAACGGCCTCTTTCCACTGTGCAATCTCCTTGGCCAGACGATTGTCGTCCTTGGAGAGTTGCTTGAAGCGCTTAGCCTGCTTCTCATAGAACTTGCTATAGTAGTCGTCGAGTTGACGCTTCATCGTATAGTGAGGTGCAATCTGGGCAATGGAGTTCTTGATGACCTTGATCCAGCCCTTAGAGATACCCTTCTTATCCTTATTATAATAAAGAGGAACAATCTCGTTCTCCAACAGACTGTAGATGGTGGCAGCATCGAGTTGATCCTGATAGCCCTGGTTCTGGTAGGTACGCTTCTCGGTGAGGGCCCATCCGGCACCCTCGCGATAGCCCTCCAGCCACCAACCGTCCTTCACGGAGAGGTTGACGACACCGTTCATCTCAGCCTTCTCACCAGAGGTACCGGAAGCCTCCAACGGACGTGTCGGGGTGTTCATCCAGATATCCACACCTGAGACGAGACGACGAGCCAACAGGAAGTCATAGTCCTCGAGGAAGATGATCTTACCCTGGAACTCAGGACGCTGTGAAATCTCGAAGATGCGCTTGATAAGACCCTGTCCTGCACCATCTGCAGGGTGAGCCTTACCAGCAAAGAGGAATACGACTGGATGCTCAGGATCGTTGACAATCTTGCTGAGACGATCAAGGTCCGTAAACAACAGGTGGGCACGCTTATAAGTGGCAAAACGACGGCAGAAGCCTATCACCAGTGCATTGGGGTTGAAACGCTCCAGCAATTTCACCACACGTGAGGGATCACCCTGGTTCTTCAGCCAGGTCTCACGGAACTGGATCTTAATATAATCGAAGAGTTTCTGCTTCAGAGCCATACGGGTTGCCCAGATCTCCTCATCAGGACAATCATAGATACCGTGCCAGATCTCTTCATTTGACTGGTCGCTCAGATGCTTCTCGTCGAAATACTTGGCATAGATCTTTCGCCACTCAGTGGCACACCAGGTGGGGAAGTGTACGCCATTGGTGACGTAGCCCACGTGGTTCTCCTCAGGATAGTAACCGTTCCAGATGGGTGCGAACATCTTCTGAGACACCCAACCGTGCAGCATCGAAACGCCGTTGACCTCCTGACAGGTGTTGCAGGCGAAGGTCGACATACAGAACTTCTCACCCTTGTCGTCAGGGTTGGTACGGCCCATACCGATGAACTCATCCCATGAGATACCGAGTTTCTGGGGATAACCGCCCATATACTTGCCGAACAGGCCCTCCTCGAAGTAGTCGTGACCAGCGGGTACTGGGGTGTGCACGGTGTAGAGACCAGAGGCACGTACCAGTTCCAGAGCCTGATTGAAGGTAAGACCCTCCTCGATATAGTCGCACAGACGCTGCAGGTTGCAGAGGGCAGCATGACCCTCGTTGCAGTGGTAGATATCTTTCTTGATGCCCAGTTTCTTCAGCAACAGCATACCGCCGATACCCAACAGGATCTCCTGCTTCAGACGGTTCTCCCAGTCGCCACCATAGAGACTGTGGGTGATAGGCTTGTCGAAGTCTGAGTTCATCTCGTTGTCAGTGTCGAGCAGATAGAGTTTCACACGACCCACATTCACGCGCCAAACATAGGCATGAACCTGATAGTTAGTATAAGGCACGTCGATCACCAACGGGTTACCCTCGTCGTCGAGTTGACGCTCAATGGGCAGTGAACCGAAGTTCTGTGTCTCGTAGTTGGCAATCTGCTGTCCGTCCATCGAGAGGCTCTGTGTGAAATAGCCGAAACGATAGAGGAAGCCGACGGCACACATATCAACGTTGGAGTCGGAAGCCTCCTTCACATAGTCACCTGCCAGCATACCCAGACCGCCACTATAGATCTTCAGGGCTGAGTGGATACCATACTCCATACAGAAATAGGCCACTGACGGACGTTTTGAATCAGGCTTCACGTCCATATACTTACGGAACAGGTCATATACGTTCTTGATACGCTTCATCAGCGCCTTATCTTTCAGGATCTCTTCCTTACGGGCAAAACTCAGACGCTCAAGGAGCAGCACAGGATTATGCTTCACATCATGATACAGTTCAGGGTCAAGGTCACGGAACAGGTCACGTGCCTCGTAATTCCATACCCACCACATATTGTGGGCAATCTCATCCAAACATTTCAGTTCCTCAGGGAGCGTGGCCTTCACGGTCAGCACTTTCCAAGACGGAACATTTGCGTAATCTGCTTTAATCTTCATAACTTTATAATTTATATACGTTCTTCCGCTTTGCGGAGGGCAATGTCATAAGCCTCCTCATAATATTTGATAAACTCACTCCAGAGGGCTTTCTTCGACAGGGCATCGGCCTTCTTACGACAATCATCCACCTGTTTCTTCGTGAAACCAGAGAACTCAGCCACAGTATCCTTGATGATATCTGCCACCTCCGAGTAGTTATAGTCCGTACGATGGATTACCTTCACACCATCCCCAATCTCACCAGACTTACCGAACACGGAATTGGCCCAGAGACCGAAACCAGCCAGATCGGTGGTGATACAAGGCACCTTGAAGGCCACAGCCTCCAACGGCGTATAGCCCCACGGCTCGTAATAGGAAGGATAGATGCAGAGGTCGTTGCCCAGCACCACGTCATAGTAGGTCATATTCACGATACCGTCCTTGCCGTCGAGATAACAGGGCAGGAAGATGACCTTCACCTGCTCGTCCTTGCGGTTGTGCATATCGTAGTACTTCATCATGCCCAGCACATTGTCGTGACTCATGTTGTGGAGCCAATGCGTCACCTGAGGCACATCCAACGGCGTGTCGTACTGCTTGCCGCTCTGAAGCCGTTCCTGCAAGTCCTTACGGGGCTCTCCTACCCAACCAGGCACCTCGATGAATGCCACCACCTTCTTCTTCAGGTCCTTGTCGCGCAACAGACGGTTCATGGCCTCCACAAACACGTCGATACCCTTGTTACGGAACTCATAGCGACCTGAGGTCGAGATAATCAGCGTGTCGTCGTCGAGTTGTTCACCCAACAGGGCATTGGCCACGTCGAGCAGACGCTTGCGGGCAGCCTTACGTTTCTTCGTAAACTGGGCGGCCTTCGGCACAAAACTATTGTCGAAGCCATTGGGCAGTACCACGTCTACAGGCTTGTCGAGTAACTCCACACACTCCTTGGCGGTGATGTCGCTCACTGTTGTAAAGCAGTCCACGTGCCAGGCGGTCTGTTTCTCTATGGAGTGCTTCGACTGCATATTCAGTTCTCCGGCCATCTGGTCGCCATTATAGGCAAACAGATAGTCGTAGAGGGGTTTCATATTTCCTGCAATACTGCGTCCGATACTGGTGGCATGGGTCGTGAAGATGGTGCCGATCTGAGGCAGTTTGTTGTTGATGTAGAGTGCGCCCAAGCCACACATCCACTCGTTGGCATGATAGACAACCTTCTGGTTGGCATTCAAGTAGTGGGCATAGAAACTCTCCACCACCAAGGCAGCGGCATACGAGAACATCGAAGCCTCATCATAGTCGCCATAGGCATGCAGTGAGTCTACGCTGTAGTGCTCCCACAGCCAACCATATATCTCGTTCTTCTTCTCAAAGAACGGCATGAAGTCAACAAGAATGGCGATAGGCTCTCCAGGTACTGTCCAGCGCCCCACCCTGACGTTCAGTCCACTTTCCTTTGCCTCCCATTGCCACTCAGCAAAGAGAGTACTGTCTTCTCTGAAATAGGGGCTTTCCTCCTTTGTATAGTTACCGTCCTCACGCTTCCAAAGACTGGGGCCGATAAATATCACCTTATCCTGATGTGCCTCCTGCAGGGTCTTGGCACGTGTCGAAAGGACTGTATAGATTCCACCTACCTTATTACAAACTTCCCAACTTGACTCAAAGATGTAGTCGGGTTTCAAAAGTCTATCTGTCATGCGTTATAATTATAAACGGTTGCAAAGGTACTTAAATTTTCTAAAAACAGAGCAGTTTTCCTGCATATTTTCTTCATTATCATAGATTTATTGATTTAGATTTGGTATCTTTGCCCCCAAAATGCAGCGAACATGAAAAGATTGCTATTAATTCTTATCACTTGTCAACTGTCACTGACCACTGCCCTCGCCCAAGGCAAAGAGGGTCCTTTTCGCGCGTACCTTTATAATAATGAGTACGAGGTATTCCTCAATATCAACCTCTACGACGAGGATATCGAGGTGCCTGGTCAGGAACTCTACGGCCCGCTGCCGGGCTATTTAGGCAAGAAGCACAACTCCTTCTGCTGGGTCATCACGGCTGCCGAAGTCAAAGGCAAGACGGCTACGCTCTCCCTCATCAACGACTACGGCTCCGAAGACCTCACCGCCACCCTCACCCAGCAGAACGACTCCACCTATATCCTCAAACAGGAGAAAGGCTCCACCCTCAAGGTGCCCAAGAACAGCAAGTGGCAGAAACTCCCCAAGACCCTCGAACTCAAACGCCAGAAGGAATAGTACAAACCGTCCCTGTCGGCTATACCAAATAACCCGAGTGCCTATATCATTGCCTTCTCGATTGACTGATTCCTGTCGCCTCTTCATCTATCACACTTACCGTGATAGCCCTTGCGGCATTACTTGTGTTATAACGAGAATTGCGCGATTCTGCCTTCATATACCAGCGGAACGGTTTTAGGCCAGAGTCATCACCGATGAATCCCAACTGACCACCGACCAAAGTGTAATCCTGCTCACCACCGACCATAGTGTAATATTTGTTTTTACTCATGGTTTCATACGAAACCGTACTGTAATTACCTGTAAAAGTGAACTTTGCAATAGTGGTAGAGCAATCCACGCTTTCCTCCTCAGCAGCATAAACAGTAGCGTTCTCAACAGATATCGTCTTCACGCCCGTTGTCTTTGCCCTGATGAGATAAGGCTTGTTAGGAACGGTTGAGCCGCTCTTTATCTTTATAACTTCAATTAGTGTCTCGTCAATTTCGCCATCACCATCAATATCATTCTGATGAACGGCATTGATATAAGCCAACTCGAAATCATCCTTCACATCCTCATATGTAAAAGAGAAAGGAAGATATATTGCCTGCCAGTTCACATTAGTGAAATTTCGCGTATAGGAAACATCAACACCATCTATCTGCGAAACATTGGCATATGAATCATTATCTGTCAAAGATAGCGGAAGTGCCTTGACATTTGTATCCCCCTCCGCATGAATTGCGGAGAATGAGAAAAGGGCAAGGATAAGAATGAATATATTCTTTTTCATATTTAATTATAATTTACTGATTTAATTTAATTATCCTTTACTTCACATAAATCTTGTAGCTCTTGCCATCCTTCACCACGATGTTCAAGCCCTTCTGCAGAGCGTCCATTGGAATACCGGCAGCATTGTATATTGCATCGTAACCGCCATCGGTGAGCACCTCAACTCCCTTAATAACTGTAGCTACTGCGTCTTCTGCATTGAAGAAGAGGCCTAATGCGTCGATTCCAGCATCTGCCGACAATTTGAGGAACGCCTGGTACTGCATCTTGTATGTTGTATATCCTCCACCAACTGGTTCAGGTTCTTTGGGTTCTTTGTCAGCTGGATAGAACGCAACCTCCGTGCATCCTGCAGGTTTGGAGAGGAGATAAACTGCATCGTTTGGGAAACCAGAGAAGTTACATTCCTCTGCATACACACCAAAGAGCAGACCTTCTTGAGGATCGTCATCATAGTTGGGTTTACCGGTGAATTTCTCGTTCACATCTTTTGCGGAGTAGAGCACAACAGGAGTGTTGGCAGGAATAGTGGTCTTTACTTCTGTCATATCGAGCGTTCGTTCTGTTTCATCTTTCACACCATCCACAGTGTAAGCGGTTACGCCCTCTGGAATGGTCACGTCGAATGGGGCGCAGAAGGTAGCCCACTTGTACTCGGCATTGACAACCATAGGAACTTCAATCTCTTCCTCGCCTATGATGCGGATAGTGGTGCTCTCGCTATTAATCCCGCTTATCACGCCTGAATTATAAACTCCATAGCCAGAATTACGTGAAGTAATCGTCATATACCATTGATAAGCTTTCGGATAATTAAGAATTGAGGCCTTACTTAACTTTTCACCATCTAAAACGTAATATTGCTTTGTCATTAAAGTGTAACTAGTTGTGATAGACTTGTAAATGCCTGTAAAGGTGAACTTTGTGGTAGTAGTAGAGCAATCCACACTATTATTCTCTGCCTTATATAAAGTTGTGTTTTGGGCGGACAACGTCTTCTCGCCCGTTTCCTTTGCCCTAATGACATAAGGGGTATTAGGAGCGGTAGAACCGCTATTCAACTTTACAAACTCCAATATGGTCTCGTCTATTTTGCCATCATCATTAATATCTCTCTGACGAACGGCACTTATATAAGCAATCTCGAAATCATCCTTCCAGTCCTCATATTTCAGAGAGAAAGGAAGATACAAAGCCTGCCAGTTCGTAGAGAAATAACGGGTATAGGAAACATCAATATCTTCTATCTGTGAATCTTGGGTATATGTCTCATTGCCCGACAGGGATATTGGAATTGCCTTGATACCATCATCTGACAGAGTTGATGTAATCTCCGCATGAATGGCAGAGAATGAGAAAAGGGTAAATAAAAGAAGGAGGAGATTCTTTTTCATTTTTTTATATTTGTGGGTGATACTGATTGTTGTAAACTGAATAATATGGTACAAAGTTACGAAAAAACATCTTTTCATCCCAGAAACTCAGCCAAAATTAACAATATTTATTCGTTTTGGCTGAATTTCAAGGAAAATGTGAAGGTGCTTACGGGCTACTGTTCGAGCACCAGGGGCTGAAGGTCCTGATACTCCGATCGCGCGTCAAATGATGGGCATTTCTTCTTCACCCATGGGAGGTCGCGGTGACCGAGGATCTGTGCGTCGGGGTAATCCGCCTTCAGGCTGCGTAACAGGGCCACGAGGGTCCGTTTCTGAGCAGGAGTCCGCGTATCGTCGGCCTTGCCGTTGGCATCGAGACCTCCTTCGTAGCAGATGCCTATCGAATGGGCATTGTAGCGGCGGGCATGGGCTCCAGCCATCTCCTCAGGGCGACACCGGTGGGGATGACCGTCCTTCGTGATGTAGTAGTGATACCCGATGGCCTTGAAACCGCGTGCCAGATGACAGGCCTTCAAATCTTTGACGGAGAAATCTTGTGTGACTCGCGTCGCAGAGCAGTGAATCACAATAAGATCAATTCTACGCATGGCCTCTAAAACAGGTTTGGAGCGCAACTCTGCACGGCCAGCGTACCGGCTACTGTAGTAATGACGGTTGCCAGGAACTTCAGCACCTTGGCGATTTTTGTCCAATTTACTCTGATCATTTTCAAATAAAATTAATGGTTAATGTTTAGTGATTGTTTACTCGTCGAAACCGGTGCCGCCTTCGCCGCCGTTGTCATCGCCGTTATTGCCGCCGTTGTCGCCGCCGGTGTTGCCTCCGTTATTGCCACCGTTGCCACCAGAAGGGGTCACAGTGCCAGTGCCAGTTGAGCCGGAGCCGGAGCCAGAACCAGAGGGCGTGCTGGCATTCATGGCGTTGTCGTGGGTCTCTTCGAAGGTGACATCCTTCAGGAGCGTGATGGCGTTGACGTACTTCTGCTTCACAGAACCGTCGGTCTTCTTCTCCTGGCCAACGACCACGCGGATGGTCTCAGGCTGGAACAGTACGCGACGGGTGGTGATGTTGGCAGCGCCGCAGTCCTCGATTCTGGCGACACCGATCGAGGAGAATCCCACCTTGAAGATGCCGATGCCGTCGAGGCGGATCTTCTGGCCCATCTCGAAGAAGTGCTTCATGGCACCGCCGAGTTCGTCGAGGACGGCCTTGATGTCGGACTTCTTCACGCTGGCCTGCGTCTGGATGAACTCAGCCAGTTGCTCGGT
>JAFZUS010000060.1 GCA_017618275.1 Prevotella sp. | reverse complement strand
TATTGGTGCTTTATGACCTGGAGCAAAAGCAGTCCATACCGTTCCCCGATGAATGGCGCCAAGCCATCAGAGACTATGACGGCCTCCTGTAAAACAAATGTTGTTTTAGTCTTGTTCTTATATTGAGAGTGACATCTTGCGGCAGAGTGTGCCGAAATATGAGAATGTGTTTTCTGGCACAAACCCATAGGAAGTGTAAAGGTGTGCCAACTTTGGATAACTCTCATCACAAATCAGCGTGACGCGATGGAAACCTTTTTCCTTGGCCGTTTCTACTGCATCGTCAAATAACATTCTCCGCAGCCCGTGCCCGCGAAACTCAGGAACAATGGCCAGAGAGTCAAGATAGTATTCACCTGCCGTCGTTTCCGGTACATCACCCGAACTGAGCAGTCTTCCGTCGGGCATTACCCAGGTATTCTTTCGCCTTTCCTCATGTGTGGCTCCGTCGTAGGAGATAAGACCACCAGCCAGTTTGCCATCACACCGAAGAAGGCGAGTATTCTGCCAACTATAGAGCGTATCATCGCGAGCGCCGTGTTTTTTCAAAAACGGCGGCACACCATCCATGTGCATCCCTTGGGCTACAATCCATGCAATGAAATCGGTATCTTCAGGTCTGGCCGAGATAATCTCTACATTCACCTTATTACTTCTTTTTAGTGACGTTGTTGCACAATTCCTGAACGTGGGCACATTGCTCACGTATCTGTGTGGATAGCTCATGCATCCTTTCCTTCTGTTCCTTAAACTGGTCATGCGGTGTTTTCTCTTTAAACCTCCATATTCCAGTTTCATCATCAAGCCGATGTTTGATTGACAACAACCAGTAATTTTTGCCTAAATCACACACACGACTCTTAACCGTCCATCCGTCGAGGTCGATACTAGAATCATCCGTGTCCAGGAATATCTCTTCCCCGACGTTCGGAACCATGTTCATATCACGCTCCACAACGTGATACTCATTCCCATCATCGTCGTAATAGACAAATCGGACTCTTGTGAGCGCTATTACTTTACTATCAATATTCTCGTCCATACTTATTCAATTCATATACGTGGGTTATCCACACCCTTTACCAACCTTCTGGCAGCACGATATTCTCTATGTCGCGAGCCTTTTCGAACAGTGGGGAGATTTCGTCATCGGTGAATCCTGCTATGCCACAGCCAATGCGGGTGACAAGGAAGGTCATGTTCTTATTCTCCTTGGCGAATTGGATGAACTCGTCCACATACGGACGAATGGTCTCTACGCCACCTTGCATCGTCGGGATAGCATAGCTTTGTCCTTGCAGCCCCACGCCCTGACCCATGATGGCCCCAAACTTGCGGTAGGCGATATAGGCCGCACCACCGCCATGCATACCTTTAAGATTGCTGCCAAACACAAATATCTCGTTTGGTTGCAGCTCGGTGATAAACTCTGGTGTTGTCCTTTTCTCCATAATCTCTTCTCTGATAAAGTCCATATCCTCGCAAACCATCGATTCTGCCATGTCTGCCATCGAACCCGGCATAGACGGTGC
>JAFZUS010000009.1 GCA_017618275.1 Prevotella sp. | reverse complement strand
TTATATTATATATATATATAATATAATATTAAAAAATCTCCTTGAAGGGAAGGCGAAAACCTTCCTGTCATAATTGAATATATGAATAAATGAATATTTGCCCCTTTCCGTACTAGGAGTGTCGACTTCCTGCTCCAGAAAAGTTGTCCCTATTCCTAAGAAGGTTGACTATACGGCTGAGGCGTATTGTGGTGGCACTTTATCGTGTGTGTATTAAAAATCGGTAAAAATAGAGCCTCTATGCTGAAAATAGAGGCTCTATGTAAAAAAATAGTGCCACTAATTATTTGTATAGTGGCTCTATTTGGATGGTTATTTTTGATCACGGCGACCAGTTGTATGGGCCACGGCCCTATCTGCTAAAGGAATAGGGACTCCCAAGCGGAGTCCCTATTATTTATATATAATGTGAATTGCCATCTGCCATTTTTATGCAGGTCGTATAAGGGGTTAATACCCGGCGATGGCAGTTACTAAGGCTGGGATGTCTTTGGCATTCACCTGACCGTCACCGTTGACGTCATACTTCAGGTCGGTAGAGCCTGTGAGGATAGCCTTCGACAGCATCACCACATCGGCAATGTTCACCTCGCCGTCGCCGTTGGCATCACCATTTACCTCTGGCTCACCGGCATAATCTTCATAGTTAAAATTAAATACCATCCAGCCTTTATCTGTAGCCACCTTCACCTGCGCAGTGGTTATCCTGTTATGTTCGGACGTCCCTCCGGATTCATCGTAAACAACAAAATTTCCATAATCACCAGCAGGAATCGTTGGCAGGCTGTTGACGAGGGCCGTCATGCCCGCGCCGCTAATGGCATTTTGACAACAAACCAAAATATACAGAAGCGTATTTTTAGATAGATCAAGGGTGGTCAGTTGGTTGTCATAGCAATGAAGTCCTTTCAGAGCCGTATTATTCGACACATTAAGAGTCGTCAACTTATTGTAACTGCAATCGAAGAAATACAAAGCCGTGTTCTTCGATACATCAAGGACGGTCAGTTGGTTGGCATTGCAATACAGAGTTTCCAGAGCCGTGTTATTCGTCACATCAAGAGTGGTCAACTGGTTGTAAGAGCAATCCAGATAAGTCAGAGCCGTGTTATTCGACAAATCAAGGGTGAACAACGGGTTTAAACTGCAGTTCAGATATTCCAGCGCCGTATTTTTCGACAGATCAAGGTTGGCCAACAGGTTCCAATAGCAATCCAAACGGATCAGATTCGTGAAATATGCGATACCTGTCAGGTCTTCGATTTCTTTGTTATACACATTAATCTTTGTCACGCCAGCAATCTCCTCGGCGGTGAGTTTTCCGTCTGCACCATAGTCCTGCGCTAACAGCCAGTTGCGGAAGTTCTCGTCGGGGAAGTTCGTCGCGTCGATGGCAATGTCACCATCCTCCCCAGACGACTCACCGGCATAATCTACCCTCTCAACGCTGTTAATCCACTTATATAACTTCCAGCCCTTATCCGTAGCCACCTTCGCCTGCGCTGTGGTCATCTTGTTGCCGTCAGGATCTGCGCCTACGTCAAATGTGTTTTCGTAGCAAACTTCCATCCAAGCCTCTTCCTCTTCACCTGCAGGAATCGTTGGCAGGCTGTTGACGAGGGTCGTCATGCCCTCGCCGCTGATGGCATTTCCCATACATGCCAACCTCCGCAGGGACTTATTCTTCGACACATCTAGAGTCGTCAACTGGTTGTATGGGCAACCCACATATGTCAGCGCCGTATTCTTAGACACATCAAGAGAGGTCAACTGGTTCCCGCCGCATCCCAGAAATGTCAGAGCCGTGTTATTCGACACATTAAGAGTCGTCAACTGGTTACCGCTGCAATCCAGAAAAATCAGAGCCGTGTTATTCGATACAACAAGGGAGGTCAACTGGTTACCGCTGCAATTAAGTATTTGCAGTGACAGACAGTTCGACACATCATCAAGTGACTCCAAGCGGTTGTTGCTGCAAGACACATCTTCCAGAGCCGTTGACAATTTAAGTTTGGTCAACTGGTTATTGGTGCAATCCAGCCATCCCAGAGCCGTGTTATTCGACAAATCAAGCGACTCCAACTGGTTATTGCTGCAATAGAGTGATACCAGCACCGTGCAATTCGACACATCAAGGGTGGTCAATTGATTATTGTAGCAATACAGAAATTGCAAAGCTGTGTTCTTCGACAAATCTAGAGTTTTCAACTGATTTTCGGAGCAAAACAGGTCTTTCAGAGCGGTGAAATATTCGATACCTTGCAGGGTTTCGATTTCCATGCCGTCAATCCTCATACCTGTTATGTTAGCAATCTCCTCGTCAGAGAATTTCTCGTCTTTATCATAGTCAATCCATAACAGCCAATCGCGGAAGTTATCGTCGGGAAAATTCTGTTTGTTGATAACAACGTCGGCCTGTGCTCCTGCGGTGATGCAGAAAAGGGCAAGGAATAGGGATAAGAGTCTCTGTTTCATAAATGGTTTCTTTTTGATGGATTAATGTGGTTGCAAAGATAAGAATAATCGACGAATCCACCAAATATTTACGGCATTTTGTGTGAAATAGTTATCCGAACATTTGGAAGTTATCTGATTTTTTCGTATCTTTGCCAACAAAAGAAAACTAAAACTAAAATAGGATGATGAAACAATCAAGATTCTGGCTATTACTGATCATGGCAACCATGCTGGCAACGGCATGCAGCAACGAGCCGAGTAAGGAACAAAGCGCCAAGGCTGAGCGCATGATTGAGACCGCCCACAAGGCAAGGGACTACAACAGGCTGATGACACTCACCGACAGTCTGGAGAATCTGGGATACCTGTCACAGGCGGAAGCCTACTACTGGAAAGGCTATGCCAGCGACAGGATGAAAAAGACGCGCATGGCGGAGTTCTACTGGAAGACGGCACTCGAAGCCACAGAAAACTCTACCAAGAAGGAAGACCTTGACACCTATGCCAAGACAGCCAGCAGACTGGCCAACCTGCTCAGCGTGAAAGGCGACTATGAAGGTACCCTCAAGATAGGCGTGCCGGCAGCACAACGGTTGGAGGAACTGAAATGCGACACCACCAGCGACTACGTGAACCTGCTGATCTACATCGGTTGTTGTCAGGCAGGCGCCGGCAATGGTGACAGTGATGCCGAAGAAATATTCAAACGCGCCTACCAGAAGCATAAGGACAATATCAGCAAGGCCCACAGCGACGCTGCCTACAAGGATGCCATCGCAGGACTGACGAACATTGCCTACTTCTGCAACCAGACCAAGAACTACAAGGCCGCCCTGAACTGGACAGAACACTTCGGCGAGATGCTGAACGAATATGAACAGCACTCGGACGTCAATGCCGAATACATCGACAAGCAACTGGCACGATTCGACATCTATCAGGCCATCGCCCTGGAAGGACTCGGCAAGAAGGAGGAAGCAGCCAAGGTGTACGAAGCCTTCAAGGCAACCGAATTCAGTAAGGCACCAGAGGGAAAAATCAACGGCAACAACTACCTCGTGGCTGCCGGCAGATGGGACGAGGCAGCCGACAACTACAGCAGTCTCGACGCCATACTGAGCCAAAAGGAGTCGTCTCTTTCCATAGATGACATTCAGGAACTGATGTTGAAGAAATATCTGGCCAACCTACGGGCTGGACGCAGGGACACCGCAGCAGCAGTGGGGATGCAGATCTGTGATTCGCTGAACCATGCGCTGGCACTGGCCAAGCAGTTGGATGCCGAGGAACAGGCCACGATGGTGGGGGATGTGGAACTGTTGACTAGCCAACAAGCGGAGAAAGCCAGAAAAAAGCAGTTGGGACTATTCGGTACACTTGCCCTGCTGTTCCTGGGATTCATCGCCTA
The DNA here is from genome assembly GCA_017618275.1 of Prevotella sp. GTDB lineage: Bacteria > Bacteroidota > Bacteroidia > Bacteroidales > Bacteroidaceae > Prevotella. The sequence continues at coordinate 73,684 of JAFZUS010000009.1, read as the reverse complement.
CATCTTCTATAGCCGGAGGGCCGACAGACAACTGCGGAGAGACCATCAGGAACTCCAGAAGAACTTCGCCACGCTGAAAGACGCCACCACCACCTCGGAACGGGAAGCCACAGAACTACGGGTGGCGCACTCGCTGGCAGAGACCTGTCCCACAGTTGCCCCCACCCTGCCAAAGGGTTTCTCGCTGTATGCCTCAACCATACCCACCAAGGGGTTCGGATGCAGCATCTGCGATTATCTCACTCGCGACGGAAAACTGTTCTTCTGTGTAGGTGACGTGGAGGGACAGAACGTCAATGCCTCGGTAGCAGCCGCTATGATAAAGGCGCAGTTCCGCACGGCATCAGCCATTGAGACAGACCCGTCACATATCGTGGAAGTGATTAGTAAGGCCCGACAATGGGCAGAGAGTGTGAATCTCTTCGTCGGAGTGCTCGACACAGAAACAGGGAAGTTGAACTACTACAATGCCGGTCATGAGGAGCCAGTGCTGTTGAACAACGAGATCACAAGGCTTCCTGCCTTGGAACAAGAGATGCAAATGGAGAAGGGAATGATGATCTTCCTGTTCAACAAGGGTCTTCTGACCGCCGAGAACAAAGCCAACAAACAGTATGGAGAGAACAGACTGCTTGGTGCCGCCCTTCAGGCCATGAAGTTAGATCCAAGACCAGAGCCGTTCATTGCAGGTATCACCGACAATATCAACACCTTCATCGGCGATACGGAACTACAGGCAGACATCGCCATGCTGGCTATCAAGTGCTAAAACTAAAAAGCGCTGCAGATCAATTCTCCGCAGCGCTTTTCAGTATCTCCGAAAGGGTCGGATGGATATGTACCATATCGGCCAGTTCGGAGAGTGTGGTGTGTTTGCACATCAGCACAGAGACCTCCTGAACAATATCGGCTGCATGGGCACCATAGGCGTGACAGCCTAAAATCTGACCCCCTGGAGTGACAAATAGTTTGAGCATACCCTCCGTCTCTCCCATCGCGAGAGCCTTGCCGTTGGCACGCCAGAAGGACTTCTTGCAGATGTAGTCTACACCCTGTTCTTTCAACTGGTCCTCCGTAGGTCCTACACAGGCAGCCTCGGGTTCGGTGAAGATAGCAGCAGGCATGATGTCGAAGCGGATACCATCGGGTTTTCCCAATATATGGTTGACAGCACGCACGGCCTGCTTCTCAGCAGCATGGGCCAGCATCTGACGACCATTCACATCGCCGATAGCGTAGATGGTTCCGTTTGTGGCAATGGCATTGCCACAGACACAACGGAAGTTGCCGTCGACGGGGATGGCACCTTGGGGAGTCAGGGTGATACCAAGGGCCTCAAGGTCCAGACCCTCAGTACGGGGCTTTCGGCCTGTTGCCATCAGGATAATGTCGGCATCAATATCAGCCAGGTCCTGTACGGCAGTCTTCATCTTGAAGGTGACACCACGCTTCTCGAGTGTCTTGCGCAAACGCTTGGCGATATCACTGTCGAGGGCAGGAAGGCATTCCTTCAAGTACTCGATGACAGTAACCTCGGAACCGAAACGGTTGAACACCGAAGCAAACTCCATACCAATGACACCGGCACCGATGATGCAGAGACGCTTGGGGAGGGTGTCGAGGTTCAAGAGACCTGTGGAGTCGACAACACGGGGGTCTGTGCGTGCCCCCTTGATGGGGAGCCATTTGGTCTCGGAGCCAGTGGCGATGATGATGTGAGGGGCGGTGTAGGTCTCTTCGCCTGCGCGAATCACGGGGACAGTCCCCACGCGAATCACGGGGACAGTCCCTATGATCTCCGCTTCGCTGCTATCACAGGGACTGTCCCCATGATTCACGAAAGAAGCCTTCTCACGGATGAGGGTGATGTTGGGATGTGAGAGGATACCCTCTACCCCACTCCGCAGTTGTGTCACCACCTGAGCCATGCGTTCACGGGCCTCAGCGAAAGAGGCACTATGGACGTATGTCTTCGTAGGGATGCACCCGACATTCAGACAGGTGCCGCCTACGTTGTCGCCCTCAAAAATAACGACCTTCAGACCTTGTTTGGCGGCATATTCAGCAGCGCGGTAACCTCCAGGGCCCGCTCCTATGATGATCAGATCAGACCTACCCCCTTGCCCCTCCCTATGAGGGAGGGGAATGGATGGTATTTGACTAGCAGTATTTATCATAAGATGACATTATTTGATAGGTAATCACCCCCTCCCTTATAGGGAGGGTGAGGGGAGGGTCTGTTTGTACGTGGTCACGGGATGCTTGGCAGCGAGCACATCATCGACACGTCCGATAGGTGTGGTATGGGGCGCTGACTTCACCTCGTCGGGATTGGTCTTGGCCTCCTCGGCAATCTTTCTCATCACAGCAATGAAACCATCGAGTGTCTCCTTCGACTCGTTCTCCGTAGGTTCAATCATGAGTGATTCATGGAAGAGCAACGGGAAGTAGATGGTGGGGGCATGATAGCCATAGTCGAGCAGACGCTTCGCCACATCCATCGTCGTGACACCCGTACTCTTATCCTTCAAGCCGTCGAACACGAACTCATGACAACAAGTCGTGTCGATGGGCAACTCATAGACATCCTTCAACGACTCCTTGATGTAGTTGGCGTTGAGGGTGGCTAACGGGCCTACCATTTTGATCTGGTCGCGACCCAAAGACAGGATATAGGCACAGGCACGCAACATCACGGCGAAATTGCCGTTGTAGGGCGACACCACGGGGAAAAACTCCTGCAGGCCCTCGCGCACACCGACGGGACCTGCACCAGGACCTCCTCCGCCATGAGGTGTGGAGAATGTCTTGTGGAGATTGATGTGCATCACATCGAAGCCCATATCACCCGGGCGACAGGCACCCAGCATGGGATTGAGGTTGGCACCGTCGTAGTACATCAGTCCTCCGCAGTCATGGATGAGTTTCGCAATCTCCGGGATACGGGTCTCAAAAAGACCAAGGGTATTGGGGTTGGTCATCATCATGGCGGCGATCTCTGCACCTTGCTCAGCAACGATGCGCTGCAGATCTTCGAAGTCCACTGTGCCATCAGCGAGCGATTTCACCTCGATAATCTCCAATCCGCAAACGGCGGCAGAAGCGGGGTTCGTGCCGTGGGCGCTATCAGGGACAATGACCTTCTTGCGCTGCATATCACCACGAGAGCGATGGTAGTTATCAATAGTCATCAGACCCGTCAGTTCACCATGGGCTCCTGCGTATGGCTTGAAAGTGAAGTGAGCCAGACCTGTCAACTCACATAGCGCCTCTTTAAGCAGGGCAATCACAGCCCTGGCACCCAGCACCGTCTCAGCAGGTTGCAGAGGGTGCAGGTTCTGGAACTGCGGCAGGGCCGCCATCTCCTCGTTGATCTTGGGATTATACTTCATCGTACAAGACCCCAAGGGATAGAAGCCCGTATCGACGCCAAAGTTATTATTAGAGAGGTTCGTATAATGGCGTACCACTGTCAACTCATCGCACTCAGGCAGAGCAGCATCCTCCGAACGACGCATCGAGGCTGGTATCTCATAATCGCCAAAGGGATTATTTGGCAGGCTATAGCCTTTACGACCAGGCTTCGAAAGTTCGAAGATTAAATTACCGTATAGTCTATTATTCATAAGGCAGCCATTTTTACGAGATTATCTATTTGTTCCTTCGTACGTTTCTCAGTAACGGCAAAGAGAATACCGTCATCAAGACGGACACCACCGAGGAAGCCCGCTTCGATGAAACGCTGATAGAGCGTATCGACATCGCCGTCGTAATTCACATAGAACTCATTGAAGAAAGGCTTGTCGAAAGCCAACTTAAAGCGTTCCGTCTTCAACAGTTCGTCGCAGAGGTAGTGGGCTCCCGCATAAGAGAGTTGTGCAGCCTCCTTCAGACCTTGTTTACCCATCAGTGACAGATAGACCGTCACCCACAGGGCCATCAGACTCTGATTGGAGCAGATATTAGAGGTGGCCTTCTGTCGGCGGATATGCTGTTCGCGAGCCTGGAGCGTCAGCACGAAGGCTCTTTGGTCCCTGTTGTCTTTCGTCATGCCAACGATACGACCGGGCATCTTACGTATCAACTTCTCAGTACAACAGATATAGCCCACATAAGGACCTCCAAACTGCATGGGGATACCCAAACTCTGACCATCGCCCACAGCGATGTCGGCACCCCATTCGCCCGGCGTCTTCAACACGGCAAGGTCGGCAGCGACACTATCCATCACAAACAAAGCCTTCTGCTCATGACAGGCATCGGCAAAGCCTGTGAAGTCTTCTACAATTCCGTAGACATTTGGTTGCTGAACGATGACACCTGCCACGCCACCTTTCGCCAGACGAGTCTTCACATCATCAAGACTGGTCGTACCATCACGGACAGGCAACACATCCAGTTCAATACCCTGATGCAAGGCGTAGGTTTTCAACACCTTGAAGGTGAGTGGATTCATGCAAGCCGACACAAGCACCTTGTTCTGTTTCTTGCCAGCAGCCACCGCCATCATCATCGCCTCGGCACATGCTGTGGTACCATCGTACATGGATGCATTGGAGATATCCATACCCGTCAGTTCGGCCATCATGCTCTGATACTCGAAGATATAGTGCAACGTACCCTGTGAGATCTCTGCCTGATACGGGGTATAGGAGGTCAGGAACTCGGAGCGTGACAAAAGATTAGGAATCACGGAGGGGGTATAGTGATCGTAAACGCCCATGCCTGCAAAACAGGTGAGTTGTCTGTTCTGAGAGCCCAGCAACTCAAACGCCTGACGTACCTCCATCTCACTCGCTCCCAAGGGAATCTGATAATCGCCCCTGAAGCGGATACTTTCCGGTATCTGGGCATAGAGATCGTCGAGGCTCTCCACACCTACCTTCTGCAGCATCGCCTTCAGGTCATCGTCTGTATGAGGGAAATACTTATAATTCATAATTCTAAGCCCCCCTAAGTTAGGGGGATGGGGGTCTGAACAAGCGTTTATCAGACCACAATTATCAGTTAAACTTCGATTGGAGCCTGCGCTTGTTCAGACCCCTATAATCCCCTAACTTAGGGGACTCAAGCACAGAAAGCCTCATAGGCAGCAGCATCCATCAGTGCGTCGAGTTCCGACTTGTCGCTGATCTCCACCTTGATAATCCAGTTCTCGAAGGCATCCTGGTTGATCAGTTCAGGCTGATCCTCAAGATCCTCGTTGACCTCTACGACAGTACCACTCACGGGAGAGATCAGGTCTGAGGCAGCCTTCACGCTCTCCACAGCACCAAACTCCTCACCTGCCGTCACTTCGTCATCCACCTCTGGCATATCCACATACACCACATTACCTAATGCATTCTGGGCATAGTCCGTGATACCGATGAAACCAAAGTCACCTTCTACTCTTACAAATTCGTGCGACTCCGAGTAGTAGAGTCCCTCAATTACCTTTGACATAATCTAAGCCCCCTAAGTTAGGGGGATGGGGGTCTGAACAAGCGTTTATCAGATCCTTTTATTTTATTATTATTGGAGTCTGCGCCTGTTCAGACCCCTATTGCCCCCTAACTTAGGGGGCTTATACTCACTTCTTGTAACTCTTGTTGTAGAATTGCTTCTTCACTACTTTACCGGGGAAGACCTTCTTGCGGATCTGGATCTGCACCTCGGTATCAAGTTTTGCATACTGGCTGTCGACAAGGGCCATACATACACTCTTGTCGGTAGAGATCGTATGGTAGCCTGTGGTCACCTCACCAATAGGTTCACCTTCCATATTCAAAACGGTATAGCCATGACGGGGTATCGCCTTGTCGAAGAGTTCGATACCTACAAGTTTCTTGGCAGGACCTTCGGCCTTCTGTTTGGCCAATGCCTCCTTACCGATAAACTCAGCCTTGTCGAGTTTGACGAATAGACCCAGTCCTGCCATGATGGGGGTGATATCCTCCGAGAGTTCATCGCCATACAAGGGCAGTCCCACCTCGAAGCGCAACGTATCTCGGCAGCCCAAGCCACAAGCCTGAACCCCAGCAGCAATCAGTTTGTCCCAACACTCTCGGATAAAGTCGTGCGAGCCATAGACCTCGAAACCGTCCTCACCGGTATAGCCCGTACGGGAGATGATGATAGACTCTCCCCCTTGAGTGGTTACTTCCTTACAGGTATAAAACACCAACTCCTTACAAGGCAGGCTCAGGACACGCTCCACGATATCCTCCGACTCCGGACCCTGGATGGCTATCTGACCATAGTAGTCACTACGGTTCTGGAGGTCGATGTCGAAACCAACGGCATGCTCCTGCATCCAAGCCCAGTCCTTGTCGATGTTGGAAGCATTGATCACTAGGAAGAAGTCGTTCTCACCCATCTTGTAGACCAACAGGTCATCTACCGTGCCACCATTCTCATAGCACATCATGCCGTAGAGGATCTTCCCTGTCGGCATATCCGTTACATCATTGGTGAAAATGTGGTTCACATAGCGTTCGGCATCTTTGCCCTTCACCGTTACTTCTCCCATATGCGACACATCAAACAGTCCCACATGTTCACGGACCGCCATATGCTCTGGCGCGATACCAGCATACTGGTAAAGCAGGGGCATATCAAATCCGCCAAACTCCACCATCGTGGCTCCCAACTGCACATGTTTGTCGTGCAGACAGGTCTGCTTTACCCTTTTCAGTATTTCTTGTTTTATTGCCATAGATTTATTGTAAATGTTTAATAAAGTCCTCACGCAGATACTGCTCCTCAATCTCTTCGATAGCAGCCACCTCATCTGTCGTGAGCATACGCTCGCCGACGCAGAGGGTGTTGCGAATCAGTGCCTTCACCTCGTGGAGCCCCAGAGTCGTATAGTCCTTCAGCAGGGTGATACGCTGGCGCACGCTCTGAATGCCTTTCTTCTCCAGTTTCTCGGGTCCGGGGGTAATGGCGTGGAGCATGTGTTCCATATTGGTGTCGTAGAGCAACGTTGAATGCACGATACTCCGTCCGCCGACATGATAACAGGCCGTACCACACACCTTACGGTCACCAATCATGATGTCGTTATGAGTCGACCCTGTGGCCTCAATGCCCATCTTCCTAAAAACGAGCAGCACCATATTGACAAAACGGTTGAAGGCAATACCCACATTCTCCTCTGATGTCACGAACGAAAGCATCACATTGTCCATGTCGGCATAGACACAGCCTCCCCCACTCTTGCGACGCACCACACGGATGCCGTGCTCACGACAGTAGTCGAGGTTCACCTCGTTTTCGACCACCTGATTACGTCCGAAGATAACTGTAGGTTCCACCTGCCACATGAAGAAGCAGTCGGACTCGTCAAGATAACGGGCCACAAACTCTTCCATCGCCAGATAGAACGACAGGCGACGGGTCTCTGCAAATGGCAAGGCAACATATTTCATCTTTTAGGGAGCAGTCATTTAAAAACATCTGCAAATTTATAAAGTTTTTATGTAATCGCCAAACGAATTATCTATTATTTTTGTGATTTCATTTTTTTTTGCTATCTTTGCTGCGAAAATCAAAAAGGATGGAAGGGAAAAAACTCAAATCACGATGGGTGCGCCTTGCTGGGTGGACGATGGCAGTCATCATTGCTGTTGTCATTATATTATCGGCAATAGCCAACAGCAGTTACGTGGAAGACAAACTGATCGGACTGGCCCAAGATGCCCTTTCAAAGGAACTGAACACGGAGGTCAAGATTAAGCATATCGGTCTGAACCTGTTGGCCCAGCATGCCAGTGTCTACGGTGTGACCGTGAAAGACATGGAGCATCGCGACATGGTGAAGATCAAGCAGATCTGGGCAAACTTTCGACTACGCTCCCTGTTGACTGGCAAACTGGTACTGAGATCGGTCAAGGTTGATGACCTCGACCTGCTGATCCTCAAGCCAGATGACGGTCCTGCCAACTACCAGTTCCTGATAGACGGCTCCAAGCAAAAGCCCAAGCAGAAAAAGCAGAAGAAAGGCAGCGGCCTGAAAGTCGACTTGAATGGTGCCATCGTGAACAACATACACATCAACTATAACCACGAGCCCTACGACATCAAGCAGGCCATCTATCACCACTTGTATGGCAAGCATTCGGTGACCATCAACCATCTGATTGCAAACTGGAAGAATTATACAAGAAAAGGTATCGTCGGCTGGAATCTCGACAGCGGACAGTTGACAGTCAATCTCTCAGACGACGGGAAAAAGAGCGTGGACATCAGAGACCTGAATATCCGCTGTGACAACCACCGTCCGCGCCGCAATACAGGCAAGCCGCATCATGGCGCCTTCGACGGGGGCCACTTAGACGTGACGGCCAACCTGAGCGTTGACATCCTGAACATTGGCAAGGACACCATCACAGCACGGCTCGTACGAGGCTGTGCCAAGGACAGCGTAGCCGGTATCGACGTGACAGAACTGAAGAGCGATATCGCCGTCGTCGGCAAGAAGGTCTTCTTCACCAATGCCGTCATCCAGCAAGTGACTACTCGCCTCGACATCCCCAAGGCCGAACTGACACTACCCAGCAAAAAAGACGGAACGACCCTCAGTTACAAGGCCGATACCATCAATGGCCGTGCCATCCTGAAGGATATCGCCAAACCGTTTGCACCCGTACTGCACAAGTTCTCGATACCTCTGAACCTGCGTGTGGGTATCTACGGCTCCGACAAGGGCATGAACTTCAGGGGCATTCATATCAATACCGATGATGACAAACTGGTCATCAATGCCACCGGCAACCTGCACAACCTGACAGAAGGGCGGGAACTCACGCTCCACTTCCAGGTACACGACATGGTGGCGAAACCTGGCATCAAGGATAAGATCATCAACCAGTTTATCGTCAAGAAATACATGATGTACCAACTCTACGCCCTGGGTGTCATCAAATACCATGGCGAATTCGATATCTTATGGAGAAAAGAACAGTTCAGAGGACTGCTCAACACGGAGAAAGGCGACATAGACTTCAATTTTGAGATTGACGGAAACACCAAATACCTGACGGGCAAGGTCAGCAGCGATTCCCTGAAACTGGGCGACCTGTTCCAACTGAAGAAAATTGGTGATATCGACGGTTCAGCCTCATTCCACATTGATATCTCCAAGGAGCGTACCGCAGAGATGCGTAAAAAGAAAGGAGGGAAACTTCCCATCGGCAATGTGAAGGCAGACATCAAAAAGGTACAGTACAGGAATATCACTCTCAAGAATATCGCCACTGATATCCAGAGCGACGGTGCACTGGCCAATGGCAATGTCACGATGAAAGGCAGTCTGACCGACCTGATGCTGGAGTTTTCCTTCACCAGTACTGAAGAAATGCACAAGATGAAGGTCAAGCCGAGGCTTAAGTTCCGGAATTACTACAAAGACGATAAAGACGACGAATAAACCCAACCTGCAGGACACTTATCCCTGCAGGAAGCGGAGTTCGGCTTCGAGCATCTCTAATTTCGACATACGGAAGCCTGCCTCACGGGCCATCTCAATCGGACGAGTATACAGATAGTAGATTTCCATCTTACGGTGGAAGTCGAAATCAAGTTTCATCGAAGGCGAATAGGGTGTCATCTCGTCCGTCATTTCAATCATCTTTTCCACAAAGGCCTCGTCGACCCCACTGATACCCAGTGCACGTGAGGCACCTACCACCTCCATCATCAGATCGCGGATCAGTTGGCGCGTGGAGGGGTTCTTCAACAATAAGTCCGTACGGGTGTTCAAGGCCACCGTCATCCCATTGAACGGCATATTCCAAACGGCCTTCTTCCAACGTGCCTCTTCATAGGGAACAGAAGCAGCCGTTATACCCGCATTTGTAAAATCATTTAGGATAGCATCGAAGAGTTTCTCATCCTTACAAGAATAGTTTCCCAGATTGATACTGCCATAGCACTGATGGTTCACACGCCCTGGTTCTGTCTTGGCAGAACAGATAAACGCAAGTCCCGCTATCAACTGGACATCGGGGAACATCTTCTGTACATCAGCCTCCACACCGATACCGTTCTGTATCAGGACCACTGCCGTGCCCTTATGCAACAAGGGCGGGAGCAGTTCCGGAAGCAGATGATTGTTGATTGTTTTCAAACCAACAATCGCCACATCGCACTTCGGCATATCCTGAGCATATTGGTAGACATTCACCTGTGACAAATGGAAAGACCCGTCACAAGAATCCACCTGCATACCACGTTCCTTGACGAACTCATAATCACTATGCGACAGGAAGTGCACGTCCTGTCCGCTATAAGCCAACTTGCTGCCATAATAGCCGCCAATGGCTCCAACTCCAATGATTCCGTATCTCATTTTTCCAAAAATCCGATGCAAAAGTACTACTTTTTTTTCATACCTACAAGAAAAAGACGCTCAAAAGTCAGAAACCCAGCCTTATTGGATAATAACCCTGCCTTATTGGAAAATAACCCTGCCTTATTTGGAAATAACCCTGCCTTATTGGATAAGAACCATTGCTTTGATTCACATGCAAAAAAATAAGAAAAAAGAGGAAAAAGGGGGTAAAAAACAAAAAATATGGCCGAAAAAAGGGAAAAACTATCGTTTTTAACAGAAAAGAATCATAATTTCAAAATAAAAGCGTATCTTTGCAAAGTTTATACAACTTTGATGCTGTGGAACAAGAAAATTTAAGACTATTAAGTAAAATACAATATCCGGAAGACCTACGCCAGTTGAAGGTCGAAGAACTGCCTCAGGTATGCGATGAATTAAGACAGGACATCGTTCAGGAACTATCGGTGAATCCCGGTCATCTGGCATCTAGCCTCGGCGTGGCAGAGATTACCGTTGCCCTTCACTACGTCTACAACACCCCCGAAGACCGTATTGTGTGGGATGTGGGGCATCAGGCATACGGTCACAAGATACTGACCGGACGGCGCGAGCAGTTCTGTACCAACCGTAAACTGGGCGGACTGAAACCATTCCCCTCTCCCACCGAAAGCGAATACGACACCTTTGCCTGCGGACATGCCTCAAACAGTATCTCTGCAGCCCTCGGTATGGCTGTAGCAGCCAAGTTGGAAGGCAAAGAGGACAGGCATGTGGTGGCTGTGATCGGCGACGGTGCCTTGAGCGGCGGACTGGCTTTCGAGGGTCTGAACAACGTGTCGTCGAGTCCCAATGACCTGTTGATCATCCTCAACGACAACAATATGTCCATCGACCGTTCGGTGGGCGGCATGAAGCAATACCTACTGAACCTGAGCACCAACAAGACCTATAATGCCATCCGCTTCAAGGCCTCGAAATGGATGCACAGCAGAGGTATGCTCGAAGATGACCGCCGGAAGGGGCTCATCCGACTTTCGAACGCGCTGAAGAGTGCCATCTCCCATCAACAGAACATCTTCGATGGCATGAACATCCGCTACTTCGGTCCGTTCGACGGACATAACGTGAAAGAACTGGTACGTATCCTCCGACAGATGAAGGAGATGAGAGGGCCTAAACTATTGCATCTTCATACGCAGAAAGGACATGGTTATGCCCCAGCAGAGAAGGATGTCACCACATGGCATGCCCCCGGTAAGTTCGACCCCGAAACGGGTGAGCGCATTGTGGACAAAGATCCCAACAAACCCCAGAAATATCAGGATGTATTTGGACACACCCTTCTGGAACTGGCTAAACAGAACCCAAAGATTGTAGGTGTGACACCTGCCATGCCCTCAGGCTGTTCGATGAACATCATGATGAAGGAAATGCCGGAGCGCACCTTCGACGTCGGCATCGCCGAGGGCCACGCCGTCACATTCTCAGGCGGTATGGCGAAGGATGGACTGATACCGTTCTGTAATATCTACAGTGCCTTTGCCCAGAGGGCATTCGACAATATCATCCACGATGTGGCGCTACTGAACCTGCATGTGGTCTTCTGTTTCGACCGTGCCGGCATTGTAGGTGAAGACGGGGCGACCCATCATGGTGCCTTTGACCTGGCGGCCCTACGCCCCATCCCCAATATGACCATCTCGTCACCGATGGACGAGCACGAACTGCGCCGGCTGATGTATACGGCACAACTCCCCGACAAGGGGCCGTTCGTAATCCGTTATCCGAGAGGTGGTGGTGTGCTACAGGACTGGCGCTGTCCGTTGGAGGAGATCAAGGTGGGTACTGGCCGCAAACTGCGTGATGGCAAGGAGGCTGCTGTTCTCTCTATCGGTCCCATCGGCAATGATGTGGCAGAGGCAATAGACCAATGCACAATGCACAATGCACAATTGCCCACTACGACATGCGTTTCCTAAAGCCCATCGACGAGTCCATCCTGCAAGAGGTGGCAGAACGGTTCCAGCGTGTCATCACCGTTGAGAACGGTGTCAGGACCGGAGGTCTCGGTTCTGCCGTACTGGAATGGATGAACGACCACGGCTATCATCCGGAAGTGATCCGATTAGGCATGCCTGATACAGACTTCGTGGAGCACGGCTCCGTGTCTGAACTGCAGAAGATTGTCGGGTTAGATAAAGAAAGCATCATCAAAGCAATAAAGAAGATATGAAAGTTGTCATTGTCGGTGCAGGTGCCGTAGGAACTCACCTGTCGAAGCTGCTGTCGCGGGAGCATCAGGACTGTGTGCTCATCGATGACGATGAGGAAAGGCTGAGTTCACTCACCGAATACGACGTGATGACCTACAACGCCTCACCCACCAGTATCAAGGCCTTGAAAGAAGCAGGTACACAACATGCCGACCTTTTCGTTGGTGTCACACCAGATGAGTCGACAAACCTAACTGCCTGTATCATTGCACACCAGTTAGGAGCCAAGAAGACTGTGGCCCGTATCGACAACTACGAATACCTAAGTCCACAGAACAAGGAACTCTTCAAGAACATGGGCATCGATTCTCTCATCTATCCTGAGGTGTTGGCAGCCATCGACATCAATAATGGTCTGAAACTGTCGTGGGTGCGCCAGCGCTGGGATGTGCATGACGGAGCACTGACCTTGCTCGGTATCAAACTACGCGAGACGGCAGAGATCCTGAACCAGCCCCTGCGCCAACTCTGTGGCCCTGACGACCCCTACCATGTTGTGGCTATCAAGCGTGGCGAAGAAACCATCATCCCGGGCGGTCTCGATGAACTGCGTGTAGGCGACCTTGCCTATTTCATGACTACTCAGGAATATATTCCCTATATCCGTAAGATTGTGGGCAAAGAGCATTATGCCGACGTGAAAAACGTCATCGTGATGGGAGGCGACAAGACTTCTGTCCGTGCAGCCCTCACCGCTCCCGACTATATGAACATGAAAATTATCGAAAAGAACGCTGAGCGTTGCGAGAAACTCAACGAACTGCTTGGCGACAGTGATACGATGGTGATTCATGGTGACGGACGCGACTTAGGACTCTTAGAGGAAGAAGGTATCCGCAACACCCAGGCTTTCGTGGCTCTTACCGGCAACGCAGAGACAAACATCCTGGCTTGTCTGACAGCCAAGCGACTCGGTGTCCGCAAAACTGTTGCGATGGTGGAGAACCTCGACTATGTGAAGATGGCTGAGGAACTGGATATCGGTACCATCATCAACAAAATGACCATTGCAGCCAGTCACATCTTCCAGATGATGCTGGAGGCAGACGTGGACAACCTGCGTTCGCTGATGCTCGTTGATGCGGAAGTGGCAGAGTTCACGGCAGCAGAAGGATCGAAGGTAACCAAGAGGCCCGTAAAAGACCTTGGGCTTCCCATGGGGGCAACCATCGGCGGACTGGTACGCAACGGTGTGGGCATGCTCGTCAATGGTAACTCGCAGATAGAGGCTGGCGACTCTGTGATGGTATTCTGTCACGAGGCGAAACTGAACAATATCGAGAAATTCTTCAAAAAGAGCATACTTTGGTAAATTTCCGCATCATATTCAAGATTATCGGCTCACTGCTTTTCATCGAGGCATTTTTCATGGCTTGGTGCGTGGCTATCGCCTTTTATTTCCACGAGGACGATACTCTGGCATTTCTTCTATCGATGCTGATGACCTTTGGCAGTGCCTTCCTTTTCCTATTGGCTGGACGCAAGGCAGAAAACAGCCTTAGTCGTCATGATGCCTTTATCGTTGTCACGGCAGTATGGGTCATCTTCTCGTTCTTCGGTATGTTCCCCTTCTTGATTCACGGCAGCATCACCAGCATAACCGATGCTTTCTTCGAGTCTACCTCTGGATTTACCACGACGGGAGCCTCCATTCTTGACGATGTAGAGGTACTGCCACACGGTATCCTGTTCTGGCGTTCCTTGACCCAGTGGGTTGGCGGTTTGGGAATCGTCTTCTTCACCATCGCCATTCTGCCATCATTAGTAGGGGGAAGTGTGAAGGTGTTTGCTGCTGAGGCTACAGGCCCTATCAAGGCAAAGATGCATCCGAGACTCTCGACAACGGCTAAGTGGATCTGGAGTATCTACTTGTTGCTTACCATCGGTTGCGGACTCTCATACTGGGCAGCAGGAATGAATTGGTTCGAGGCTTTAAACTACTCCATGACAACGACGGCCACAGGTGGATTTGCCATTCACAACGAGAGCACGGAATTCTTCCATTCACCTACTATCGACTATATTTCCATCACCTTCCAGTTCTTGTCAGGCATCAATTTCACCTTATTATATGTAAGTATAGTCAAGATGAAACTGAAATCGCTTTTCACGAATTCAGAGTTTAAACTCTATATCAGTGTCGTGATTGGAGCAACTCTTTGGATTATGTACCTGCTCTTAACGCGTATGAACTATGATTTGGAACGCGCCTTCCGTACTGCACTTTTCCAAGTGGTATCATTCATAACAACTACTGGTATGTTTAATGAGGATGCAGGCACCTGGCCCCATATCACATGGGTCATCTTAGGAACTGTGATGTATCTCGGAGCATGTGCAGGAAGTACAAGCGGCGGATTCAAGTGCATCAGGGGCGTGATGCTATTAAAAGTGATACGCAACAATTTCCGTCAGATCCTCCACCCCAATGCTGTTCTCCCCGTCAAGATCAACGGGATGAGTGTGCCTCAGTCAAAGTTAGTTGCACTTTTTGCATTCTTCTCGCTGACGTTGTTCATGGTACTGATAACAGCAACCCTTATGATTGTTGCCGGCATCGACAACACAAACTCCATCACCATCGCTCTGAGTTGCGTGAGCAACGTCGGCCCCACTCTCGGAACACAAATAGGTCCTGTGATGTCGTGGTCAATACTACCCGACTACATCAAATGGTTATTGTGTCCGTTGATGCTCATGGGTCGTCTGGAGATCATGACCGTGCTCGTGCTCTTCACCCGTAACTTCTGGAAAGAGAACTAGAAAAGTCACATGTCTGACTCCAGATACTTCCGCACATCATCCTGCAAACGGCGGAATGGCTCTGAAGTGATGTAACCGGTGTTTTTCTTCAGCATCACCTTGATGTCCTGCAACGAATTCTCGTAGCATGACATCTCATTGCGTTTTTGCGTCTTGTGGGCTGAGGCGTGGTAGATTTCACTCTGTCGTTCCTGACGAAGCAGGTTACAGACTTTCGACAACATCGGCGAGACCACCGTATCGAACAGATGGTGCCCCTGTATATATAAATAGGTGGTCTGCGCCGTTACACCCAATGCCTTGATATCCTCCTTCGTGGCAAGATATTCATCCTTTGCATCGGGGAACTGGCGTTGCAGGTCGTTGATTTTCGTGTAAACCTTGCGTTTCACATTCGCAATTGAAGGTTCCGGGTTGTGCACATTGAAGCCTCCTGGGTCGGCAATACGATTGAAGTCGGAGATGGAGAACTTCGGATAGTTGCCATTACGGTACACCATAATCGACCAGACGAACAAGGGGAACAGTGCCTCGCTGAACTGCCGGAAGTATTCACGGAAATCAAAGATACGATGGTCGTTCAGCGTCACTGAGACACAGACATTATGCAACGAGGGGGCATAACACTGGTAATTCTCTATTGCATAGACGTATGTATGAAACACATACGGACTGTCAAGTATCTTCCTCGATTGGGCTGTGCGTCCCTGCACCAAATAGTCGTAGTCGGCATCCACGCAAGCAATCATGTCACGACCTAGGGGTGCGCCTTCCAGAAAATTCATCAGCACCGACTTCTTGCCTCGTGTCAGATTAATCTTCGATGGCAGCATCACCTCGAAGTAGCGTTTCTCATTCTCAAACTCGCTCAGAACCGTCCGCCAGAAATAGATATCATCATAACTCTCGACATAGGCCACAATCCTATGCCGGGCCTTCTTCGAGGTCAGAGCGTTTGCCGCCTCGAAATACTTGTTGTTGATATTATCCCTGAGTCTTCTGGGCATTCTTAGAAATTCATAGATATTCCTAGGTGTTTCTAGGCTTTCCTAGGTTCTCCTAGGTATTCCTAGGTAGTGATGTCGCTCACCTCTGTCACGCTGTCCATCCAACCGTCCATGATAACGGCTGGTGAGTGCGTCGTCAAGATAATCTGCACCTGAGGATTCAATTCCAGACAAAGGTCAATGAGCCGTTTCTGCCACTCAATATGGAGGCTCACCTCCGGCTCATCCATAAAGAGCACGTAAGGCTGATTGTCCTCCACCAGCACAGTCAACAGGATAGCCAGCATCTGTTTCTCACCGCTCGACAACTGATAAGGCACCAGCGTCTCGCCAATCTGCGAGAAGCGTATCTCGTTCTCCGTCCGCACAATCTTCTTGCCTGTCTCCTCAAAGAGTTCATCCACAATATCCTGAAAGCGTTTCTTCTGAAGCGACAACTGCTGGGCAGCGTCGGCATGACCTGCCTGTAACTGTTCGATGATTCGGTTACCGATATTCACCTGATAATCCAGGTATTTGCGTTGCAGATGATACAACTGGAAGTCGAGAGCCGATGAGATGCGTGTATCAACATGTGCCATCGTGTCGAGATCGAGCACTGGCGAGTCGAGCGAGCGGATTACGTCGAAACGGATCCATTTAGCATCCTCCGGCACCACTTCAAGCCGCACGCCTTTCAGCATGTGCGAAGGAAACTCTCCCCCAGCCTTCAGACCCTTCACCACCTTATTCAGGATGGTCGACTTACCCACGCCATTGATGCCACTCAGGATGTTCACCCTTGGATTGAGTTCCCAAAGGATGTGCTTCTTCCCGCTCCACAGCGAGTCGATCTCAATCCGTTTGATATAGTCTGCGTACTTCTGCATATTTTTGACGACCTTTACCTCTCACGGGATTTGAAGGAAGGACGAGTTTCACCTGGATGCCAGAAATCAACAAGCGCCAAATCGTAGATCAGATTGCTACCATCCAGGATATCATCGCGAGTAGAAGGATCACCATAGCCCAGCGAGTAAGGGATATTGATGATCCAACGGTCGCCAATATGCATGTTCATGACAGCCGTATTAAAACCATCAATCAATGAACCCGTCAATGCCAAGTTGGCCACACTAATGGTTTTCCAATTGAAATCACCCATGTAAGTCTCACCAACCATATAGCCGTCGGGGTATGATTTCGTGGGGATGTAACGCAGGCGGTAAGCCACGCGAACGGTATCGTTGAAGAGAGGACTCTCCGTACCGACACCAGACTCCAAGACTCGCACATAGATATAGTCGCTGCTATTACCAGCAACAGCCTGATCCTTGGTGTATGACTTGAACTTCTGGTAACTATTGGAACTTGCCCACTGACTGATTACAGCATCATTCTGCTCCACCCAGTTGTCAAATTCGCTGACTTCCTCGCTGTCATCGCTACATGAGACAAATAAAGGTAATAGGGTAAAAAGGTAAAAAGGTAAAACCTTTACCCATCCCTTTACCAATATTTTTATAGCATTCATTTTTACTCTTTACCTTTTTACTTTTTTACCTTTTCACTACTGAAGTTTTTTCAGTAATGATGCGATGCTAACCTTATCCTCGATGATAGCATTGAGGTCACTGATGTTGACACGCTCCTGCTCCATCGTGTCGCGGAAACGGAGTGTGACCTTACCATCAGTGAGTGAGTCGTGGTCGACGGTGACACAATATGGGGTACCGATAGCATCCTGACGACGATAGCGCTTACCAATAGAGTCCTTCTCATCGTACTGACAATTGAAATGGAACTTCAACTGGTCGATAATCTCGCGGGCCTTCTCGGGCAGACCGTCTTTCTTTACCAGGGGCATCACGGCACACTTCACAGGAGCCAAGGCTGCGGGTAACTTCAAGACTACGCGAGTCTCACCGTTCTCCAGTTTCTCCTCCTCATAGGCATGACACATAATGCTCAGGAACATACGGTCGACACCGATTGATGTTTCAATCACATACGGCGTATAACTCTCGTTGGTCTGAGGATCGAAGTACTTGATGCTCTTGCCAGAGTATTTCTCATGCTGCGAGAGGTCGAAGTTCGTACGGCTGTGGATACCCTCCACCTCCTTGAAGCCGAACGGCATCTTGAACTCGATATCAGTAGCAGCGTTGGCATAGTGAGCCAGTTTGTCGTGATCGTGGAAACGGTAGTTCTCTGCACCGAAACCCAGAGCCTGGTGCCACTTCATGCGGGTCTCCTTCCACTTCGGGAACCATTCGAGTTCCGTACCGGGCTGTACGAAGAACTGCATCTCCATCTGCTCGAACTCACGCATACGGAAAATGAACTGACGGGCCACGATCTCATTACGGAAAGCCTTACCAATCTGAGCGATACCGAAAGGAATCTTCATACGACCGGTCTTCTGAACGTTCAGGTAATTGACGAAGATACCCTGAGCCGTCTCAGGACGCAGATAGATTTTCATCGAAGCATCGGCTGAGGCACCCATCTCTGTAGAGAACATCAGGTTGAACTGACGCACATCGGTCCAGTTGCGTGTTCCGCTGATGGGACATACAATCTCCTCATCGAGGATAATCTGCTTCAGTTCGTCGAGATCGGGACCCTGCATAGCGGCAGCATAACGGGCATGCAGATTGTCGCGCTTCTCCTTGGTCTCCTTCACGCGCTCACTGGTCTCCAGGTACTTAGCCTCATCGAAACTGTCGCCAAAACGCTTGCGAGCCTTCTCCACTTCCTTCTGGATCTTCTCATCGTACTTGGCAATCTGATCCTCAATCAGCACGTCAGCACGATAGCGCTTCTTTGAGTCGCGGTTGTCGATCAAGGGATCATTGAAGGCATCCACGTGACCAGAAGCCTTCCATATCGTCGGGTGCATAAAGATGGCGCTGTCGATACCCACGATATTCTCGTGCAGCATCGTCATGGCCTTCCACCAATACTGCTTAATGTTATTCTTCAACTCCACGCCATTCTGACCATAGTCATAAACGGCTCCTAAACCATCGTAAATCTCACTGGAGGGAAACACGAAACCATACTCCTTGCAGTGGCTTACAATCTTCTTAAAAACATCTTCTTGTGCCATACTGAACTTATATTTGCAAATTTGCGTGCAAAGTTACACATTTAAATTGAAAATTGAGAATTGGGAATTGAGAATTAACAAAAAATCGTAGAAATATTTGGCTGTTTCAGAAAAAAGCATTACTTTTGCACCCGCAAATGCAATTTAGGGGCATAGCCCAGTTGGTTTAGAGCGCTGCAGTCACATTGCAGAGGTCCCCGGTTCGAGCCCGGGTGTCCCTACTAAAAAGGAATCCCACTTCAGATGAAGCGGGATTCTTTTATTTAACGATGATTTTACGTTTATTGCGGATATAGAGACCTTTCTTCGGTTGCTTGACACGCTGACCCTTGAGATCGTAGACAGCGTCATCTACAGGAGTCGTCATCTGGATTTCAGAAATACCCGATGTTTCTGGTTGGGTATAATTATCGTAACTGAAAGCCACATCTGAATATGTACCCCAGATATACTGCTCCAGGCCTGGATAGTCGACAAAGGGATTGCGGTTCTTCTGAATGCCATAGATGCCCTCGTTGCGCTTGATTTCCTTCTCACTGATAGGATCCTGCTGCGCCCAGCGTAGCAGCATCTTCAGCGCCCACTCCTTGAAGAAGGGGAAGATGGTGCCGTCGAGCATCGTCTTGTCGCCTTTGTCCCAGTCCTTCGGACTGCGCTCCTTACCACCACCAGTCTTATACGCCTCATAGCAGGTGGCCATATAGAAATAGACACGGGCCAGATCGCCCTTATACTCATCATTAGGCTCAAAAACACGTGCTTTACCATTTACGATGGTATAACCAATGGAAGGGTCACAGATTCCGAACTTCGAGAAACCACCCGCAGATTGTTTCGTAGGAGTCGTTGAAGGATCCACCTCGCCATAGGGCCAGTTAGAGCGTATACTGTTAACTGCACGGTCGGTAGGGAAGATATGATGCAGGTCGGTGTACATCGGATAATCGGTGGCACCAGAACCTTCATTAAACCAACTCTTCGGCATAGCGTGCTCACGGTTATAGACCACGCCTTCCTTGTCAATATCAGCGCCCTTGTCCTGATCTTCCTTCGGCGTAAAATTGGAGATGCCAGAGTAGATTTCCCAGATCTTTCCGTCTTCACGAATATCGTAGGAGTTGATGGCATTCCACACACCAGGGGTATAGGACTGCATCTCGTGGGGACTAATCACCTGGAAGAGGGCTGTCTTCAGTTCCGCTCCCTTCTTGCCGTCGGCCTCCTGATAGTAGGTTCCCGTATCGTTCGGCCCTTGTGAGAAAGCAACTGGTGATGCCAATAATGACATCACCAGTAATACATATCTGTTCATAAATTACTCTCCTGCCTTCTTAAATGAGAAGCAAACACCATTACAGAGTTCTACAAGTTCCTTATAGGTATCCTTGTAACCGATGATAGTAATCTCATCGCCCACCTGGATGCCGTTGTCGGCAATGAAGAACTTACGGGCATCGCCCTGAGCGCCCCATCCGGGATAAGTACCATAGACATAGAGTTCGTTGGTACCATCGGTGATATAGAGGTTACCATAATCATTCTCCTTACCGTTGCTACCCAGCAGCGAACTGATAGTACCAGTCACCATGTAGAAGACATTCTTGTCATCTGGCTTGGTGAGGAACTCGGCAATCGTGACAGGTGTCACGGCATGCTCCAGTGAGCAGTTACCATTCACCATCTGAGGATTATCCTTATAACTACCACGCTTACCTACAACCGTCACCACGTCGCCGACCTTAATACCTGAGTCAAGGAATCCCTCCGTACGATAGACAAGTGTCTGGCCGCTATAATCCTTGATATAGAAACTCTTACCCTGCTTGTCGCTGCTATAGAGTTCTGTCACTACTCCTGTCAGACTGTAGCGGGTATCATCCTCAGCAGCGGCCAAGAACTCAGCAACCGTAGCAGTCACAGAAGACGTCTTGCCGTTGAGCGAGAACAGCCAGTTCTCCTTGCTGCCGAACTCAGGTGTGGTACCCTTGTAATAGATCACCTTACCGACAACGATTACCTCGTCGCCGACCTTGATCTGCTCGTTACCCTCAACCCAAGGCTGCTTATCGTAATAGTAACTACCATAGACAGTGAACACACCCGACTCCGTACCGTCATCAGAAATATTATAGGTAGCGGTACCGAAGTCCGCACTGTAAGTGTACTTGATGCTGGAGATGATACCCTTCACGTAGACATCCTTCTCAGAAAGGACATCAGCGCCAAGAGCCTTGGTATAGTTCAGAACTGCTGCCACATTGAATGGATCGGTATCCGTACCAGAACCCTTGGCAACACCCTTTTGCTTGATGGTGGTCTGAGCAGTATACTCCTTCTTGCCATCTGTGGTCTTGAAGATGACAACAGCCTCACGGTCGGCACCATTGTTGGTCAAAGCGTGGAACTTCACCTCAGGAGCAGCGCCGAAAGTTGTACCCGTTACAAACAGCCAATCCTTGGCAGTTTCAGGAATCTCAACAGCGACACCATTACCCTTACAAGCCAGCACTGCAGTGATATCACCACCCTCTACGGGCAGTGTAGCATCCTTAATGCTCAGGGAGTCGACCTTGATGAGCGACTTATTGATCTTCACAACAGTAACGTTCACCAACTCCACGGTGCCGTTATAGGTTGTCTTCGGACCCTCGACTGTGAGTTCGTCACCCACCTCGATACCCCAAGCGGCGATAGAGTTGTTCTGTCCGTCCTTACCGCTCTTGTCAAGCGTACCATAGATATAAATTTCACCAGTGCCATCGTTCATGTACCAGTTACCATAGGTAGTATTAGCAATACCCGTCACAGTACCTGTCACACGATAGGTCTTGGCATCGGGACCAGCAATCACCTGAGCACAGGTCGCATTGGACACCTCGGAGAGACCCTGAATGACGTTGATTTCCTGCGTATTACCACCACACACGACCTTCAGTGTTGCCGTACGTCCAGCGTATGCCTCAGCAGAGAAACTAATGGTGCTCTCACCTGCAGAACCACTTGTGGGAGATACCGTCAACCAAGAAGGAATGGATGCCGTATCGAAAGCCCAAGAGTCTGTGGCATTCACAGTAACCTGGGTAGTGCCACCGTTTTTATCCAGTGCAACATAGGATGTGGATGTCTTGAAATTGTCCAGATAGATAGGATCTTCTTCCGACTTACATCCTGTCAGCAGGGTCATAACCGCTGCAAATAATGGAATAAAATATCTCAGTTTCATATTCTTTACCTTTTTACTTTTTACACCTTTTTACCTTTAGTTAAAGAAATACTTGATACCGACAGAGGCATACCAGCACTGGCCGGGAGAGTGATAGGGATTCCACTTCGACGTGTTACCGTTGATGGCCTTCGGCGTAGAGAACGTAGCGTAGCCATCGGCATCGACACCCTCGAACTTCAGGATGCGCGAGTACTGCACACTGCTGCTTGGAGCAGTGCTGTAATCGAGGTTAGCAATCTTGCTGACACCCCACTCGCTGTTGAAGAAATTCAAAACATTCTTCACATCGAGACTTAACTGCAGGGTGTGCTTGGTCTTACCCACCTCCAGTTTGAAGTCGTGCTTGTAACTGAAGTCAATACGATGTACCCAAGGAGAGTAGACGCTGTAAGCCTCAGTATACTTACCCTGACGGCTGCTCAGATAGTCATCGCTGTGGACAAAGTCCATGAAACGAGTTTTGTCGTCTTCTGATACGAAACGGAACTCACCGTTTGCAACCTCCTGGTCTGTAGGCACATAGACCACATCATACTGATAGCCGTCACCGTTCATATCGTTGCTCATTAGATAAGAGGTGTTGAAGCCACCACGCCAGGTCTCATAAATCAGACTGTAGTGGTTACCGCACTTGTCGTGGATAGTAGCATTGGCCACGATACGGTCAGGTGTAACGTACTGCGAGTTGTGCAAGCCAACGTTGTTCGGACCCTGAGCACAGGGGATATAGGTGAATGCCGATGAAGCATCACTACCCGGCATACCGGTCTTCTCCTTGCTGACTGTATGAGTATAGGCTGCCATCAGGCTAATCCACTCTGCGGGCTGTGCATTAAGGGTAGCATTGAATGTCCAACCGTAACCCTTAGAGGTATTGTCGAGCACGAAGGCATTTGGCAGAGCCTTGCCATTGGCA
This sequence comes from Prevotella sp., assembly GCA_017618275.1. GTDB lineage: Bacteria > Bacteroidota > Bacteroidia > Bacteroidales > Bacteroidaceae > Prevotella. The sequence continues at coordinate 50,090 of JAFZUS010000009.1, read as the reverse complement.
TCGGTATACTTGAAGTTCTGATACAGAGCACGATTGTCAGCACCGTTCAGACGGGCGAAACCGCCAACATCCTTGATACTCCAGTCGGAGATACATACAGCGTTGATGGTCTTGTTGAAGATAGCCTCAACAGTAGCAGAGAACGGGAACGATGTCGGAATCTGATAGTCGACAGCAATTGAAGTCTTCCAAACCTGCGGCATCTTGAAATCGGGATTCACAGCATTGATAGTTGAACCAGCAACACCATCCTCTGGCTTGATGGTCTCAGGACCGAGATTGTGGGTGATGATATAATCACGGAGGGTGTTGCCTGTCATGATATTACCAGCGAACTGAGACATATCGGTCTTCATACCGCTGTTCTTTCCTGTAGCGTTCCAGATACCCTTGTATTGTACCATGTTAGAGTTGGTAGGCATGTTGGTGAAGAACACGAGAGGCAGACGACCAGAGAAGAGACCTGTACCGCCACGCACCTTCAGTGACTTATCACCGAAGACATCCCATGTGAAGCCAAGACGCGGCGAAACGGTCAACTTCGAAGTTGGCCACTTGCCTGTATCGATATGCTCACCATTATAATCGAGATCATAGATAGCCTGATTGGTCATCAAGTCACTATTGTTGAAGAACAGACCGTCGAGACGCAGACCATAGGTCAGTTTCAGGTTATCGAGGATGTTCCAGTCATCCTGCAGGTAGAAGCCCAACTTGTTGAACTGGACACGGGCAGCAGGATCTTCCTTACCATCATAACCATAGGTGAGAGCCACGATTTCAGGATTGCTGTTGAAGAGCAGTGCAGGATTCAGCACACCATTCTCCCACATATCATCTGTGGCATTGAAGCGGTAGTAACCTGTACCATTACGCATATACATATTGTCTGCCATCTGATACTCGTAACTGACACCGGCAGTAATCTTATGATTCTCCATATAGTAGGTCAAGTCATCCTTGATGTTCCAGATGGTATTGTGAACGGCATTGTTCCATGTAAACAACTCATAACCGAGAGCCATGTAGATGTTGCTGTCGTACGTAATATCAATATGGGGGAATGGAGAAGACTTGGAGTCACGGATATCATCGAGTTTCGAATAAGTAGCCAGCAACTGGTTCGACAGTTTCTCAGTGAAGCGGCTATTCAAGTCAAAGGTGAATGAGTGAACGATGTTATCCTGTGAATACATGGTGTTAGCAAACGACATCGAGGACTTCGACATACGGGCATCAGACATACGGGCACCACCATCCATTGAAGAGGCATTTGGTGAACTCCAGTTACGGTTCTTCGTATAGTTGTAGCGCAGAGCCAGGTGATGACGGTCTGTGATGTTCCAGTCCAGACGAGCCAGAATCTTGTAGTTGCTCTTGTCAGCCGGGAAACTGGTGTAACTACCAGTGTCGTAGCCATATTTGCTGGCCACATAATCGGACACAGCCTGAAGGTCTGCCTTCGTGGTACGGGAGATATAGTTCTCCGGATCAGCGGGATTATCAGCATCAGAACCCTGCCAACGGTTAACCACGCTCGGAATCTTTACCATTTCACCATTGGCGAAGAAGAACAGTTTGTCCTTAATAATTGGGCCACCCAGAGTGAAACCATAAGTTGTCGTGCGGTCCTTCTCACGAGCACCGTTGATCTGCTCGTTATAGATTGCATCACCTTGCATGTTCTCATTCTGATGATAGATATAGGCCGTACCCCTGAAGGTATTTGTACCAGACTTCGTAATGGCATTCACACCGCCACCGATAAAGTTGGTCTGACGTACGTCATAGGGCGACACCACAACCTGCAATTCCTCGATAGCATCGATAGAAATCGGGTTACCACCACCAGGAAGGTTTGATGACAGACCGAAGTTGTTGTTGAAGTTAGCACCATCGACCGTGAAGTTAGCCGTACGTCCGTCAGCACCGGCGAAACTCATACCGTTACCTCCGTAAGGAGACAGACGGGTAAAGTCCGTAATACTACGGGAAACTGTCGGCATGTTGGTAATCTGAGCACTTGTAATGTTGGTAGAGGCACCCGTCTTCTCAGCAGCAAACTTCGAAGCCTTACCACTGACCACCACCTCAGCAAGTTGAGTAGCATCCTCAGTGATCCAAACAGACAAATTGTAAGTCTCAGCGAGTTGGAGTACAACTCCTTTGATCACTTTCGGCTGATAGCCGATGTAAGACACAGTCACCTCGTAAGGGCCACCAGTACGCATACCCTGAATCGAGAAACGACCAGACACGTTTGTCACTGCCGTATAACGAGTTCCAGACGGCTCGTGCAGAGCCACAACAGTAGCACCAATGACTTCTTCGCCGTTGGCGTCGTCAAAAGTCACTTTACCAGCCATACTGGAAGTAGTGATTTGTGCTACAGCCGTCAACGTAAGCGTCAGCAGCGTAACAACCAGCAAAAACAATCTTTTCTGCATAAAATTTGGTAATGTTTAATTAATTAATAAGTCGATTAACGACCAATTGTCTATTTTCGCTGCAAAATTAATAAAAAAAATCGAGAATAAACTATAAAAAAGGAACTTTTTAAAATAAAAGTGAAAAATACTTGCGCTATGTTATCTTAAGACAATTCCCGTGAGGATTCGCCCCGACTGTATACCTAACTTTCTGGCGGAGAAATAGTCGGCAGTCTGATCGTAGGTGCAGATATCCGTCATGCGAATATTCGCAGACGGGACACCCACAGCCTCCAGTTGTAACTGACAGCACATGGGCAGGTCGATATGCCATTTCCCCTCCCGCACGGCAATAGTGTCCATAGGGTAACCGGCTGAGGAGAAGGCGTCGTACACCTCGTCGCCCACCTCGAAATTCCGACGGGAGATGCCGGGACCTATTACAGCCAACAACCTTTCAGGCTGCGAATGATAAGACCTCACCATCGATGCGACTGCCGCCTCAGCGATATTTGCCACCGTCCCGCGCCATCCACTATGCACCACGCCGGCGGCATGATGTTCGGGGTCATATATAATAATAGGTATACAGTCGGCTGTCGAAACACCAATACAGACACCCGGTACATTCGTGATCAGGGCATCGATGCCCTCAGTTACATTACAACGGATGTCTTCCGACAAAAGAAAGAAGGTCTTACTGATCTGGGTGACACCCGTCCCATGCACCTGATGGGGCATGATGAGATGGTCTTCGTTGATTCCCAACAATTTACAGAGCGACAAACGGTTCTTGGCAATTGCCTCAGGCGCGTCGCCACAATAGCAGTTGACATTAAATGTGCCATAGTTACCCTCCCCCACGCCGCCGTGACGGGTAGAACTGAAGGCGGTGACACGGTCTGCAATCTGGTAGTAAGTCAGTTGTGGCTCAGGCATCTTCGTCCTCTATGTAATCATAGTCTTCGAGGTCTTCAATTTCCTCCTCGTCGATGTACTCGATTTCCTCGTCCTCTCCCTCGTCGGCCAGTTCCTCTGCAAAATGACTCATATCCTTGTCGCGATGCACCAACGTATCCTCAGCCATTAAGGCTGCGAGTTTGTTGCTCTCGGCATTCAGTTCATTCCAGAGCACATCCTTCAATTCATCGAGACCAAACCCGGTCACGGCAGAGATAAAGACGACAGGAAGATCATGAGGCAATGTCTCACGGAGCATCTCAATGAGTTCCTCGTCAAGCAGGTCACATTTTGTTACCGCCAGCACGCGGTGCTTGTCAAGCATCTCAGGGTTGAACTGCTTCAACTCATTGAGCAAAATTTCATATTCCCGTTTGATGTCATCTGTATCGCCCGGCACCATGAAGAGCAACAGAGAATTGCGTTCGATGTGTCGTAAGAAACGTAGTCCAAGGCCTTTCCCTTCTGAGGCTCCTTCAATGATGCCCGGAATATCGGCCATCACAAACGACTTGTTGTCACGATAGCCCACAATGCCTAATGAAGGTTCCATCGTGGTAAACGGGTAATTGGCAATCTTTGGACGGGCATTAGAAAGAGCCGACACCAGCGTTGACTTGCCGGCATTGGGGAAGCCTACGAGTCCGACATCAGCCAGGAGTTTCAGTTCAAGAATGATGGTCATCTCCTGCATCGGCTCACCGGGCTGTGCATAACGGGGAGCCTGATTCGTGGCACTGCGGAACTGAAAATTACCCAGTCCACCGCGCCCGCCTTTCAGCAACAGCACTTCCTGACCATCGTAAGTCACGTCGCAGACATACTTACCTGTCTCGGCATTATAGACCACCGTCCCGCAAGGCACATCTATATAAACATCCTTGCCGTCAGTACCATGGCATTTGTCTCTACCGCCGTTGCCACCATGTTCCGCAAAGATATGACGCTCGTATTTCAGGTGCAGAAGTGTCCAGTAGTTATGGTTACCACGCAAGTAAACACTACCGCCCTTGCCGCCATCGCCACCGTCAGGACCGCCATTGGGGTTGTATTTCACATGTTTAAGGTGCATAGAGCCCTTACCGCCCTTGCCGGAGCGGCACATGATCTTGACGTAATCTACGAAATTACTCTCCATAGCCGAGGATTATCTAGGAATGCCTAGGAATGCCTAAGACCACCTAGGATCACCTAGGATTACCTAGGATTGCCTAAATATTATCAATCACCTTGCAAATATCACCAAAAATCCGGTCCAACTCACCCAATCCATTAATATGGTAATGGATTCCCTCGTTCTTGTACCACTCAATAAGGGGCTGTGTTTGGGAGTGATACACCACAAGGCGCTTCTTGATGGTTTCCTCGTTGTCGTCGGCACGTCCGCTCTGCTGTCCACGCAGAATCAGTCGCTTCATCAGTTCGTCCTCCGGCACGTCGAGTTCAATCATCGCAGCCACCCTGTCGCCTCGCTCTTCCAACATCTGTTTCAGGGCTTCTGCCTGCGGAATGGTACGGGGGAAACCGTCGAAGATCACACCCTTGTGCTCCCGCCCGAAAGAGTCATAGACAGAGGCAAGGATGCTCACCATCAGGTCGTCTGGGATCAGTTGTCCATTGTCGATGTAGCCTTTGGCTGTCTTGCCGAGTTCCGTGCCGTTCTTAATCTCCGCACGCAGCACATCACCTGTTGAGATATGGTTCAGACCATATTTCTCAATCATCCGATCACTCTGGGTGCCCTTGCCTGAGCCTGGCGCACCGAAAATCACTATATTCTTCATATCTTTCTCGATTGTATAAATATCCTTCAATCCACGTCCTGCCTGATCAAAGTCCAAGCCATAGCCTAAGATAAAGTCATCTGGAATGCTAAACGCCACATAATCAATATCAATGGGTTCTTCCAGTTTGGTAGGCTTGACAAACAAGGCACAGATATGCAAAGATGCAGGTCGTCTTGTGCCCAGAGACTCAAGCATCTGTCTCATCGTACGTCCCGTGTCCACGATATCCTCCACGATCACCACCGTACGACCCGTCAGATCCTCATTCAGACCGATGACCTCACGAACTTTTCCCGTCGAAGTGGTACCTTGATAGGAGGCAAGTTTCACAAAGGAAATCTCACAGGGGATGGTCATCTCGCGCATCAGGTCAGCAGCAAAAATAAAAGAGCCATTCAGCACACACAGAAGCAAGGGATTCTTCCCTTCCAGATCCTTGCTGATCTGTCGAGCCACCTCTTTGACGCGCCTCTTAATCTCTGCCTCAGGAATGGATACTCTGAACCGTTTGTCATTGATTTTAATACTGTCCATAGCACAAAATGATAAAATTTTCTGCAAAATTACGAAAATTCTGCTAAACTCTGCCATTCATTAGCATATTTTTCGTATTTTTGCACCTATGAAATTATTCACGAGTGCTCAGATACGTGAGTTAGACAAATACACCATTGACCACGAACCCATCAAATCCATCGATCTGATGGAGCGGGCTGCCAAGGCTATCACCCATGCCATCACCTCTGTATGGAGCCAAACGACCCCCGTAGTCGTCTTTGCTGGTCCCGGCAACAACGGCGGCGATGCACTTGCTGTGGCTCGTCTGCTTCATGACCAGGGATACGATGTTAAGACTTATCTCTTCAACATCTCCGGCCACCTCTCTGAAGACTGCGCTGCCAACAGAGCACGTCTTCTTGACAAGAAATTGAAATCGTTCGTGGAAGTCACCCAGGAATTCGACCCGCCCCGTCTGGAGGACGGCATGCTTGTCATCGATGGTCTTTTTGGCTCTGGACTCAACAAGCCGCTTGCCGGAGGCTTTGCATCACTGGTCAAATATATCAACTCCTCTCCAGCAAAGGTGGTCAGTATCGATGTGCCTTCAGGACTGATGACTGAGGACAATTCCTTCAACGTCCGGGCCAACATCATACGCGCTGACCTCACACTGACACTCGGGCAGAAAAAACTGTCATTCCTCTTTTCAGAGAACCAGCAACTCATCGGACAAGTTAAAGTACTTGACATCAGACTGAGTCAGGAAGGCATCGACAAGATTGATGCCAACTATGCGATTGCGGAAGAAAACGATATCCGTCCTCTGCTTCTTAAGCGCAATCCCTACGCCCATAAAGGGAATATGGGCAATGCCCTTATCATTGCAGGCTCATACGGCATGTCTGGTGCCTCTGTACTGGCCACCAAGGCCTGTTTCCGTGCAGGAGCAGGCAAGGTAACCACCCATACACCCAAACAGAATAGTATCATCCTACAGATCAGTGTTCCAGAAGCCATCATCCAGTTCGATCGCGACGAGACCGTCTTCTCCGAGGCCGTCGACACGGAAGACTTCGATGCAATAGGCATCGGCCCTGGACTCGGCACCAGTGAACAGACCGCCATCGCACTGATCACCCAGATTCGAGGCACCCAGTGTCCCATCGTTGCCGATGCGGATGCCATCAATATACTGGCTAATCACCGTGCCTGGCTACAGCAGATGCCGAAGGGCATTATCTTCACCCCCCACCCCAAGGAACTGCAACGATTGGAGGGGCACACCAATGACAGTTACGAGTTGCTTTCCAAGGCCCGCAGCCTCGCCGAACGCGTACAGGGCTACGTGATCCTCAAGGGGCATCACTCCGCCCTCTGCTTACCAGACGGTCACGTCATCTTCAATTCCACAGGCAATGCCGGTATGGCTACAGCAGGCAGCGGGGATGTGCTCACAGGTATCATCACCGGATTACTGGCCAGAGGTTACAAACAACAGGAAGCCTGTCTCATCGGTATGTATCTTCACGGTCTCGCCGGTGACATCGCTGCGCATGAACTGGGACAGGAAAGTCTGATGGCAGGCGATATTATCCATTATCTGCCTGATGCATTCAAGAAATTGAAAGAATGAAACAATAAAAATGAATATGAAATTAACAACGAAACGACTAAAGGTAAAGGGCATGGTGATTTGTATTTCACTCTTTCACCTTTTCACCTTCTCATCTTTAAATGCCCAGACAGTAACAACCCCCTACCAGCCAGGCATTACCAGCGAAGGGGCCGTCTACTTCCTTCCCAAGACTGCCATCCGCATCACTGTGCAAATAGAGAAGACCACCTATACCCCTGGTGATTTCTGCAAGTATGCCGACCGCTACTTACGCCTGAAGGACGTGCCTACCGATCCCTCCGTTACCTATCGTATTACTGGCATCCGCCAGGAAGCCATCTCCACAGCCGACACCAACAAACGCTTTGCCGTCAAGTTCGATCCAAAGACTGTAGCAGCCAATATCGCCCTTTCCGACGACGGCGTACTATTGGCCATCAATGCCGCACCGAAACCTGTTCCCCTGCAGGAACCATTTAAGCCGGCTTTACGTCCTGAGCCCGTCAACCCGCGCCAATATATGAGTGAGGAGATTCTGGCAGCCGGCAGCACAGCCAAGATGGCCGAACTCACGGCACAGGACATCTACGAGATCCGCGAAAGCCGCAACCTGCTCGTACGCGGACAGGCTGATAATATGCCGAAGGACGGTGCACAACTGAACCTGATGCTCAATCAACTCGACCAGCAGGACAGAAGCCTCACCAGTCTCTTTGCAGGCACTATACAGAAAGACACATTGGAGAAGTCGATGACCATCGTTCCCAACAAGGAAAGCAAACAGTCGTTGCTGTTCCGTTTCTCCAAGAAATTAGGTCTTGTCGACGATGATGACCTCGCGGGCGTACCTTATTATATTATGATAGCCGACCTCCACACCATTCCCATGGCTGATCCCGATGAGAAGAAAAAGCAGAAACAGGAAGATGGTGTATATGTGAATGTCCCAGGCAAGATGAAGGCATCCATATACAATGCCGATGGTGTTATTGTCACCAACGAGTTCCCTGCCGCCCAGTTCGGTAATGTCGAACTCCTCAGTGGTGCTCTCTTTAACAAACGCTATACCACGCGCCTTTGGCTCAACCCTGTCTCGGGTGCCATCGACCGTTTGGAAGCCGAACAACCGAAATGAAGAATCCCCGCTACGGCGGGGATTCTTCGTATTTACTAGTCATCTTCATCCTCCTCGACACCTGGATCCCACTTCGTAGTGGTGCTCACACCATCGCCATCCTTCATGATGGCTACTGCCACTATCTCATCGCCGTTCTCTCCCAGATCGACGTAGGCATAGTGCAGATTCTTGATCTGGTTGCCGTCAATCTCGCCGGAAATCATGGTGACGTAGGTCATGGTAAAGAGGCCTAAGGGGTTGTCATCCTTGTAGGTCGTGATATTCGACAGCGTGAAATGCTTGCCGTCGCCCCCGTAGTAGCAGAAGAACTCAGAGGCTGGCGACTTGTAGTTATACTTGGGGTAGATAGAGTAGGACAACAACTTGGCCTTAGGATTGGCACCCGTGAGCGACGTGATATTGAACACATGGGTGGCATTTTCCACTTCACCCTCCTCGGCATCCTCAGAGTTTTCATAATCAACGGAATAGACAAGTTCGAGAGGAGTCATCTCAAACACACCATTTACCGACGGCGGCTCCGTACCCAGATAGAGCGGCATGCCGTGGTTGCGCAGTTCGGTGAGCACCGCCTCGGAAGGCAGTTCGGCCTTCTGGTCTTCGCTGATGTTCCACTCGTCATCCCAGATACGCTCGTATTTCTGCTTCACAGTGATGGTACGGGTGATGGTCGAGCCGTCGGCCAGCGTACCCGTCAGATAGACGTAACCCACGCGGTCGGCCTTGCTGGTGTTGGTGGTCCAGTAAATCTTGTAATAATCATCATCCACGGTGAGCCAGTCGTCGCTGGTGGTTAACTCCACTTTTTGCACTACTTTGTTGCTTGTGACTGAGATGGCTCTATAATTCTCCTGACCGTCGGTTTCAATCTCGGTGACGTCGGCATCGAGCACCGGCACGTCATCGGCGAAGTAGAGAACGACTCTCAAGCCGTTGCCCTCATCGGCATTAAGGTCGGCCTGCGACAAGGCAATGGTCTGCTTGCCGTCTTCTACCACCGTGTAGGAGAAATCGGTAATTTTACTGTTTCCGTTTTCCTCCGCATTATGCCCGCCGAAAACCATATAGTCTGTAGTGACATAGGATGTACCCAGATCATTGATGTTGTATGAGTAACGCTCGGTGCGACGGTGCTTTATCACGTCTTCACCAGATCCTGTGGTATAATAATAGTCATGAAGATACGACAGTGAGCCGACTGCCAGTTTGTAGTCGTGCATCATATTATCGCCATTCGGGTCTATGTAGAGTTCTATCTGCCAAGAGGTTTCGGTCTTGTTGTCGCCGCTGCCCTTCACCTTCGTTTCGCCTGATTTGTAGACGATGTAGTCACCCTGCTTGACCGTCTTGCCACCCAAGGGGTTGTTGACCAGGGTTGAGCCATTGATGGAGAGCGTTAACTGGCTGTCATTGAAGAACTCGGTTTCCTCCGGCGTCATGGTGCCAGCCTGGCTGATGCTGATGATGCGCTCCACACGTACGCCGACCGACTCCAATAGTCCGCTGACGATGACGGTGCCCTCGCGAGCCTCGGTCGAGGGATTCGGATCGACGAGGATGGACACCGTATTGCCGCTGACGTCGGGATGCAGGAAATTGCTCTTTGTCGTGGCCTTCAGGTCCTTGCAGTTGGTCGATGTGATGTCGATGACATTGGCTCCACCTTTGACACCGACATTCAGTTCGGTGGTCGACAGTTCAATGACGGCCAGCACCTGGGTAATCTCAATCTCCTCGGCAGCCAGTTCCGTGCCGTCACCATCATGAGCCACGATACGGATGCTGCCCTTACGGTCGTTCATACCCGTCGGGAGCGTCTCGTAATACACAGTGAGCACTTTGTCGAACGAGTTCCAGGCATAGTTAAGCCACTTAACAGTGGGAGTAAACGTCAGGTTATCAAAATTGGTATTCACCTTCAAATCCACGTGTCCCACATTCGACGGTACTGTCACCCGCTTCACTGGCACATCGAGCATTGCCTTGGCAGCGCTGAACGAGTCGGTGGGTTCACCATAAAGCCGGCGGCCGAAGATCTCCATGCGCGGAAAGGCTTTGTACCGACCGGTCTCGGGCAGTCCGGCCACATACACCGACTGCGCCAACTGGCCTGACTTACTGCCAGCATAAGGTACATCATTGTTCACCTGAGCCACCAACTGGTTCTTGTTATTGTAGATGTCAGCACCCACCTTCACAGGAAACAGCAGGTCACGCTCCATGGGGAAATGGAGGCGTACACGGTTGTCGTACTGCGTCGCCATGTGTACGATAGGCTTTCCGATGTGGGGCACAATCCCCATCGTGTTACCTATTTGCGTCACGTTCTCCCATTTCTTGGTGAACGTCCATTTGAGCATCGAAGAGAAAGCCTGGACATTAGAGAATCGCGAAAGGGTGATAGTGGCCAAGTCTACCTGATCGTATAGTTTGCGACTGCGCTCCTGATTGGTAAGAATCGTCTTGTCCAACACTGCTCCTGCCAAGCCGTCGGTGATTAACAGGGCACCTTCGCTCCAGTTGGCGGGAGATTCCACCTCGGCACGCAGTCCCATCTCGGTACGCAATCCTGACTCGGTGATGTCGGTCGAAGCGCAAGTAAGACTCTTCTTCACGTACCCGCCAAAATTGAAGGTCGCCTTGGCTGTGACATCATTCCACATCAGCGTGTCCTTGACATGGGTGACGGAAGCCGTAGCCTGACGGCCGCCCTCCAAGAGGCTGTTGAACTGACACATCCCATAGTATTTCTCCGTAGTACTATAGGTGGCACCTATGTTCAGAGAGCCTTGAATCTCGCTGAACAGGCCCACTTCGACCTTAAACCAAAGCAACGGACAGGCCGTAACAGGTATGGCATTCTTGACTATAGGAAAGTCGAAATGGCCATTCGCGATACCGTTAAGAGCGAACTGGACCTGAGTCTCCACGTCACCCCGCATGACCATGTCGAAGTTGACGCCGGTATTCATGCTGACAGCCAGGAACACACGCATGTCTACGGTCGGCTTCACGGCGATGCCCAACGAGCCGTTGCCGTCAAACGAGAAACCTGCTCCCAATGAGTACGAAGCCGTCAGATGCAGGGTTCTGGAGATGGGACTCAGCGGCAGCCTGCCTTTATACTCTGCTTTTTGGAGACCACGAGCACCCGATGCCGACTCATCCGAGTCACCATAGGCATCCACCTTGCAGACATACTGCTCGAAGATTTCCGTCAATTCTACTTGACCGCAGTTCACACGTATGCCATCACTCTCGTTCTGAACCGTGACAACGCGGCCTACAAAGCCGGCGGGTAACATTTCCGTCTGATTGAGCGTCACAAGTTTGTCGCCCACCTTGGGCACCAAGGCTGAAGGTATGTTTTTGTTAAGCAACAGCCATGTGATGCTATCGGAAGCAATGACATAGTCCCACATACCGCTCTCGGTGGTGTAGGCAACGTCTGTACGATACTTCGTCTCAGGGGTGACGAAGGCAACAGAGTCGATCGCCGACACCGGGATACGGAATAGGGAATCGAGAGCATATACCTCTTGCACAACGTAGTCGTCATGCTCCACGCCGAGGGTATCTACCTTACTGAATGCAATACGTTCAATGTCGCGGAAAAAGAAGGCATTGAAGCCGCCATCATTACGATAAATGTAGAGTGCATCCTGCGTCTGCTGGGCAAACGAACTGACAATTGACAGTTGACTACTGACAATTAAGAGCAGCAATAGCGGGCGCAGCCAATTCGTCCTTCGTCTATCGTCCTTCAACCTTGTCTTCATCGTTTCATGATTTTATAGGATGTATTACCAACTTTGACGATATACACCCCAGGGGTGAGTTGCGAGAGACTGAGACGGTAGGAACCCGAACGGCGGGCCTTCAGTTGCTGCAGCAACCGGCCGTCAGTCGTGTAAATGCCGACAGTGGCGTTGGCTTTCAGTTGCGAGATGACAAGCACGCCACCGTCGAAGGTGACAGCGGCGGGGTCTTCAACCAGTTCGTTGATACCGCTGTCATCTTGTTTGACGTAGGTGAAACGAACGATGTCCTTCAGGTCGAACGTGACTGAGGCATCGGGCTTTGCACAGGTCACCTTCAGGCTGTTGCCTTCGAACGTCACCTCAGGCTTTGTCTCAGCGATGACGAACTGGTGCTGCACATTGTCCTTAGTGAGTACGACCAGTGTGTTCAACTGGTCGGCCTGCACGGCTACCGGCAGTACCAGAAGTAGCGTGAGTAGTAGTATGAAATTCTTCATCATGGTTGTAGTATTTTATGTTTATTGTCATCAGATGTGCTGCTTTGGTGTAGTTTTAGGCCACAAATATACAAATAAATTTGGAAACAAGGCTAACAAAACCATAAAATCTGCCAATTTATTTACGAAGACATCAAAATTTACTTATTTTTTCTCTTTTTTAAAAAAAATGTGTATCTTTGCAAACGAAAGACTGCGAGATTACAAACCAAAATATATTGCTTATGCAGACTAGATTCAAAAAAGGTGCCAAGATTTTCGACATCGTGACAGAAGTAGAAAAGAAATCATTTAACCAATAGTTATAAATTATGAAACAGTTTTTATTACTCATCGCTGTTGCTCTGACAACTCAGGCAAAAGCAGACAATTACCGAGACATGGAACCCCTTACGCTCGAAGTTCCCGAAATGAAGGCCGAGTTGGTCAACTTGCCCGAACAGTCCACCTTCGACCTTGACAGAGTGGTCCCTTCCGCCAGTCCTGTGATGGTACAGGCGACAACCGCCGACAAGTGGAGACCTGACTTTGACTTCTTCAAGCAGAAGACGAATCCTGGTGTCAAACCCTACAAGTTCATGGACGACCTGACTTTCGTGGGCGTACCCCTGTTCGTGGCCGGCTGGGCTGTCAAGGGCGACAAAGCGATGTTCCGCGTGAATGCCAAGGCGGAGCAGGGCGGCAAGAAGAACACGCAGTTGCTCACCGACTTCAAGACCGGCATCGACGACTATACACAGTACTTCGGCCCCGCCGCAGTGGTGGGCTTGAAACTGGGCGGTTATGAAGGCCGCAGCGACTGGCCCCGCCTGTTGGCAAGTGCCGCCATGTCGTACGGCATCATGGCCGGTTTAGTCAATGGCATCAAATACACGGCCAAGGAGATGCGCCCCGATGGCAGTACCGCCAACTCATGGCCCTCGGGTCACACGGCAACGTCCTTCGTCGGTGCCACATTGCTCCACAAGGAGTATGGACTTACTCGCTCGCCCTGGTGGTCGGTGGCTGGCTATGGCGTAGCCACGGCAACAGGTGTGATGCGTGTGCTCAACAACCGCCACTGGATCAGCGACGTCATGTCGGGTGCCGGTATCGGTATCATGTCCACCGAGTTAGGCTATGCCCTCTGCGACCTGATGTTCAAGCAGAAGGGGCTTCTGCGCAACAACTTGATTGTCGAAAGCGAAAAGCCCTCTTTCTTCAGCATCTCCATGGGTTTGGGCCTTGGCAACAAGGACCTCGAGTTTGAGGATGAGGGAGAGACGGTGAGCCTCAAGTTCCGTGCCGCCACGGTGGTCGATGCCGAGGGAGCCTACTTCTTCAATAAGTACATTGGCGTGGGTGGCCGCCTCAGGGTCAGGGCCCAATCAGCCAAGGACTTCGGTGACTTTGCCGGTTTTGTAGGTGCCGAGGATTTATTAGTCTGGGAGGGTTTGCAGCCCCACTATAAGTCGGCCTATCCCGGTGACTATACGGGTGACGAGTATGAGAATCTGTTGAAATATCTGGGCAAGGTGGGTTATCAGTTTGACTCAGAGAGTGCCATGAATGCCAATGCTCCCGTCACCGACAGTTACGGCATCGTGAAGAGCGACCACATCACCGAGTTCACAGGCAGTGTCGGTGTCTATTTCAACCTGCCCCTCGGCACCCACTTCTCATTGGGCACCAAGGCGCTCATCGGCCGTTCCATCACCCAGGAACTTGACATCGACGGCCATGCCGAAGGCAACCAAAAAGACATCGCCTACACGATGACGCTCGACAACCGCCCAGGGCATAAGGACATCACTGGCGACCCCTCCATATCGCTCAATGACCTGCAGTACCCGAACAACACGGGTGAGAAATGGACCGACGACTGGGAATACCTCACCATAGGTGCCAAGTCGTCCACCTCGTATGGCACAGGCCTATCGCTCACCTATCGCTACAAGTCCAATTTCTCCTGGCGCGTCTACTGTGACTACGACTACACCCGCAAGGACTTCACGGCCACTTACGACCCCTTCCACTTCGTGCAGAACAGCATGACCTCTGGTGCCGCCTATCTGGCTAACGCTGCACTCATGACCTCGACTGACGAATTCGCCGACGGTCTGGGTCTGGAAGCCAGGGAGTACAAGACCCGCAAGACCATGAACTACGTCACGCTGGGTCTCTCGTTCTTAGTGAACTTCTAAAACATAATTGAGTTAGCCTACATAAAAATTCCCGCCAGGTTTCGCCTGACGGGAATTTCTTATTGCATCTAATCTCTGATTAGCACTGGGCCAACTTACCGTCAGAACCGAGCACATTCACAATCTTGTGGATGTACATCTTCTTCATGTTCTCGCGGGCAGGCTTCAGATACTGACGAGGATCGAAGTCTCCAGGATGCTCAGCGAGGTGCTGACGGATAGCAGCCGTCATAGCCAGACGAGAGTCGGAGTCAATGTTGATCTTGCAGACAGCACTCTTGGCAGCCTTGCGGAGTTGTTCCTCAGGAATACCGATAGCGGCCTCGAGGTGACCACCGAACTTGTTGATGGTATTCACTTCGTCCATAGGAACTGAAGAAGAACCGTGAAGCACGATGGGGAATCCGGGGAGTTTCTTCTCGATCTCAGCGAGGATGTCGAATGCCAATGGGGGTGGAACGAGTACGCCGTTCACGAGTGTGCACTGCTCGGGAGTGAACTTGTGGGCACCGTGAGAAGTACCGATAGAGATAGCCAGAGAGTCGCAACCAGTGCGGGTAGCGAAGTCGATCACCTCCTCGGGCTTGGTGTAGTGAGACTCAGCAGCGCTGACCTCATCCTCAACACCAGCGAGCACACCGAGTTCAGCCTCAACGGTTACATCGAACTGATGAGCATAGTCAACAACCTTCTTAGCCAGAGCAACGTTCTCCTCGTAGGGGAGGTGTGAACCGTCGATCATCACTGAAGAGAAGCCCATGTCGATACAGTCCTTACAGAGTTCGAAACTGTCACCGTGGTCGAGGTGCAGCACGATCTCAGGATGAGCGCAACCCAGTTCCTTGGCATAAGCCACAGCACCCTCAGCCATGTAGCGGAGGATAGAAGCGTTGGCATAGTTACGGGCACCCTTAGACACCTGCATGATAACGGGTGACTTTGTCTCAACGGCAGCCATGACGATGGCCTGCATCTGCTCCATCGTGTTGAAGTTGAAAGCAGGGATAGCATAGCCACCGGCAACTGCTCTCTTGAACATCTCGCGGGTATTCACGAGTCCTAAATCCTTGTAGTTTACCATAATAATTTGAAATTTAAATATTTAAATATTTACATTCTGTAATTTGCGGATGCAAAGGTACACATTTTAATTGAGAGTTGAGAATGGAAGATAGAGAGTTTAACTATTTTTGGCACTAAGCAATCGTGTGACTCTCCAGATAACTCATGACGCGATCCCGATAGTTCTCCGTAATAGGCACGAATACATCGCCAAAAACGATCCTGAGACGGTCAATGGTTCGCACCTCAGGCATCCTGACCATAAAGGAGCGGTTACAGCGAAGGAACTCCGGATGTGGCAACAAATCCTCCAATTTTCTCATGCTCATCAGTGAGTTCAGCGTCTCACCATTCTTCAAGTGAAAACAGAGATAATCCTTCACACCTTCAATATACAGGATATCGTCAAGGAGGATACGTTGCAGTTTATACTCACTCTTGATGAATATGACACGATCGCCGAAAAGAGGTTCCTCCTTCATTTTTATACCAAACCAACTCAGTGCCTTCTCGGTGGAACGGAGAAAGTCCTCATAGGATATCGGTTTCAGCAAGTAATCTATTGCATTGACCTTGAACCCCTCTATGGCATACTGTGGAAAAGCCGTTGTGAAGATAATACGTGTATCCTCTGGCAGAATCCGGGCAAATTCAATACCACTGAGTTCCGGCATCTGAATATCGAGGAAAAGCAACTGTGCAGGATTGTCACGCAGGCTCTTCATGGCGGCCAATGCACTATTGTAAATGCCTATCAGTTCCAGATAGGGTGTCTTCATGACATAACTCTCCAGCAGGCCAGATGCCAACGGCTCATCATCAATAATAGCACACTTAATAATCATAGTCTTATTTTAATTGTTGATTGATATATCTTTCCGTCAGTGCTGACACCCTTTACCCACTCATAGCGGTTAGGGTATCCCAGTTCGAGGCGACGCTGAGTCTGCATGAGACCTATACCGTGTCCGCTTCGGTCCTGATTTGTCTTGGGATAGTTGGAATTCCTTATCTGACAGGTAATGATATCACGCACCTCACCATCGTCAACCTGTACCTTTTCCGTCTTGACGCTGATATTCACAAAACTCGGCTCCGTAGGACTGACACCATGCTTGAAGGCATTCTCCACCAACGAGATAAACATCAGTGGCCTGATCTTCAAATCGGGAACCTGCAGATCCGTCGTGAACGTTACCTCCACATTTTGGGGCAGACGGATCTTCATGAGGTTCACATAACTGTCAAGGAACTGCAACTCATCCTGCAGGGGAACCTGGTTCAGTTGGTTGTCGTAGAGCATGTGGCGCAGCATCTCCGAGAGTTGCTTGATGGCATCCTGTGCACGCTTCGAGTCAAAAGCCGTCAACGCATAGATATTGTTGAGGGTGTTGAGCAGGAAATGGGGATTGATCTGCGAACGGAGATTCCTCAGTTCCGACTCAGAACGGGCGGCCTCAGCCTCCAGACGGGCATCCTCATTGCGCTGCCAACGGGAGGCCAGCACAATGGCCGTGGCCACTGCAGCCGACATGGCCAGACTAAGGATATCACGCAACGTGAAGAAGAACTTGTCAATCGACGTCTCCTTGTAACGGGGCAGATAGGTGCTGAACATGTCGTTGGTAAAGTTTACCCACGGGTGTAGGATGATACCGAAGGTAATGATCATGATGGTGTTGTAGAGCAGATAATAGCGCCGCTTGCCTATGACGAAGCACTTCGGTGTCAGCCACAGATAGTTGATATAAAACACTACCATCATCAGGAACGGCGACACGCACGTCATCAGATAGTAGAGTATCGACATACCATTCCCTCGCAGATAAGTCAGGGGCGACAAGAACATGAACGCCCAGATGCCTACATGAAGGAATATGTATACCTTTTTATTCATGTCTTATGGCTTCAATAGGATCCATGTTGGCAGCCTTCTGGGCAGGGATATAGCCGAACAACACGCCAATGAACACACACACCAGGAACGATACGTAGATGCTCCATGCAGGCACGCTCGACGGCATGCCGAACGACGAGACGAACGAACTCGCCGCCACACCTACAAGGACACCTATCAGTCCTCCCGTCACTGATATCAATACCGATTCAATCAGGAACTGAAGCGAGATGACCGGTCCTGTAGCACCAACGGCCATACGCAGACCGATCTCCTTGGTACGTTCCGTCACCGATACCAGCATGATATTCATGATACCGATACCGGCCACCAGCAGCGAGAAGGCTGCAGCCACCACGAGGATGACCGTCACCGTATCCATCGTCGACGACATCGTCTCCATCATCTCTGCCTGTGAACGGATGGTGAAGTCGTCAGCGGCCTCATCCTTGAGTTTGTGGTTATCGCGGATAATCTGCGTCAGTTCCTCAATGGCTGCATCGGAGAGTTCCTCCGTGATGGCAGAACAGACGATACTGGAAAAGTAGGTCTGGGCAGCGATACGCTTCATCACCGTCGTATAGGGGGCGATGATGACATTGTCCTGGTCCATGCCCCACGAGTTGTAGCCCTTCGACTTCAGCACACCCACCACACGCATGGGAATCGACTTGAAGCGGATGGTCTTGCCGATGGGGTCGTGACCGTCGAAGAGTTCCTTGACGATGGTAGCGCCTATCAGACACACCTTCGCCGCCTTCTTGATATCCTCGTCAGTAAAGCACTCACCTTCTTCGATCACCCACTGGCGGATGTCGAGATAGTCGGTCGACTCACCGTACATCGAGGCATTGGTATTGTTGTTGCCATAGATGGCCTGTCCGCTGGCTGTCACCTCAGGCGACACCTTCGTCACAAACTTCTTCTCCCGCACGATGCGCTCATAGTCGGCCATCTTCAGGGTCTGCATGGCAGAGGGATCCTGTCTGACACCGCCACGCATGTCAGCACCCGGACGGATGGTCAGCAGGTTGGTACCCATCGTGGAGAGTTCGGTGCGGATGCTCTCTTTCGAGCCTTGTCCGATGGCCATCATGATGATAACGGCTGCCACACCGATGATGATACCCAGCATGGAGAGGAACGAGCGCATCTTATTGCTCGCCACTGCCCGCAGGCTCACCTTAAACAGATTCAGTATATTCATATCGCTTAATCATCGTTTTGTGCCGGCAGTTTGGCAAGAGCCTCCGCAGCCGACTTGATATTCGTATTGATGGTGTCCTCGCGAATCTTACCGTCGCGCAGGTTGATGTTCCTGCTGGCATATTCCGCAATCTCCGGATTATGGGTCACGAAGATGATGGTGTTGCCCTGCTTGTAGAGTTCCTGGAAGAGCACGAGCATCTCGAACGAGGTACGTGTATCGAGGTTACCGGTGGCCTCGTCGGCCAACAGCACGGCTGGGTCGTTCACCAAGGCACGGGCGATGGCGACGCGCTGCATCTGTCCACCCGACATCTGGTTCGACTTGTGGTACATACGGTCGCCCAGTCCTACGGCCTGCAAAGCCTTGATGGCTTTCTCCCGACGCTCGGTTGCGGAGATCTCGGAGTTATACATCAATGGCAACTCCACATTCTCCAGAGCGGTGGTCTTCGGCAACAGGTTATAACTCTGGAACACGAAGCCGATCTTACGGTTACGCAAACGGGCCCGCTTGGTCTTCGACATCGTGCGCACACTGATGCCGTCGAGGAAGTACTCTCCGCTGGTGGGGGTGTCGAGACAGCCCAACTGGTTCAGCAGCGTCGACTTACCGGAGCCGGAAGTGCCCTGGATGGTGACAAACTCGCCCTCGTAGATCTTGAACGAGACCCCACGCAGCGCCTTCACCGTCTCCTCTCCGACCTGGAAGTATCGCTTCACATTCTGCAGTTCGATGACTACTTTTCTATTGTCTTCAGCCATAGTTTATTGTCTTCTTGGGGTCTGACCACCTTGGGTGCCCTGTCCGCCCTGTCCACTCTGGGCACCGCTTCTGTTATTGTTTCTGTTTCCCGGACGCGGCATGAAGGGGTTACCTCCCTGTGTGGCCTGTGGCATAGCCATCTCACCTCCGGAAATCTCGAAGTCCGTCAGTATCTCCGTACCCTCGGCAATGCCGCCCGTGATCTCCGTCGTCACACCGTTAGTAGTACCTGTCTCCACCTGATGGGCCTTGAATACGTTGTTCTCCAACGTCCACACCTTATGCGGAGCCTGACAGTCCTCGATGGTCTGTCCCTTCTGCAACAGGGCTTCGTTGGGCTGGAAGCGCAATGCCTTGGCAGGCACGGTGAGCACATCGTTCTTCTCCAAGGTGAAGATGGTGACGTTGGCCGTCAGACCGGGTTTCAGTTTCAGATCCACGTTGGGTGCACTGATCACCACCTCGTAGGTCACCACATTACTCTCCGTCGTGGCCTGCTGGCGCACCTGCGTCACATTGCCCTCAAAGGTATCCTCGGGGAAGGCATCGACGGTGAACGTCACACGCAGTCCTTCCTTCACTCCACCGATGTCAGCCTCATCAATGTCGGCGATCACGCGCATGTTCGTCAGGTCCTGGGCAATGGTGAAGAGTTCAGGCGTGTTGAACGAGGCAGCCACGGTCTGACCTTCCTCCACAGCCTTCGATAGCACCACGCCGTCGATGGGTGAAGTAATGGTGGCATAACCGAGGTTCGTCTGGGCACGCTGCACACTCTCGCGCGACTGTGCCACCTGTTGCTTGGCCTGCTCATACTGCAAGCGGGCACTCTCAAACTCGTCGGCACTCACCAGGCCCTTGTCGTAAAGGGTCTTGTAACGCTCAAAATTGCTCTGCTGGTAGTTCAGCGAACTCTGTGCCGAGGCCAGGCTGGCCTTCTGGGCATTCAACTCACTGATCAGGTTGGTACGGTCCAGTTCGGCAATCACCTGTCCCTTCTTCACGACCGAGTTGTAATCCACATAGAGACGACTCACGATACCCGACACCTGCGTACCTACGGTAACGCTGGTCACGGGCTCGATGGTACCTGTGGCTGTGATGGAGGTCTGGATATTACCCTTCTCCACCTTGGCCGTCTCAAACGACACTTTCTCTTCTTTCTTGCTACCCGAGCATTTCCATACTGCAATGATAATCACAACGATCACAGCGATGGCAATCCATGCTTTCTTTCCAATCTTCTTCATATCTTTTTTATTTTTTTACCTTCTCACTTTCTCACCTTCACTTGATTTCTCCCGTCTGGTAGAACTCCAGCATCTGCTTGTTGTAGATGGTCTGGTACTTCGACTGCAACTGGTTCTGCTGCGCCTGAAGGAGGTTGTCCTTGCCCGTCATCAGTTCCACGATGTTCTTCAGACCCAGGCGGAACTGTTCCGACAACAGGTCATAACTCATCCTGGCACTCTCCACGCTGCTCATCGAGGCCTTGTACTTCTGTTGGTTCGTCGTGGCGTTGAGCCAGTACTGCTGGATGTCGCTGTAGAGCGTCTTCTGCTGGTCCTGCAGGTCGAGTTGTGCCTGCAACTGCTGTATCTTGGCCTTGTTCACGGCGGTCTTCGTAGAACGTGCATCATAGATAGGCATGCTCACGCCGACACCTACATTGGTGTTCACATTTGTCTTTATCTGCGAGCCCCATGCGTTGTCACTCAACGAGTTGGTAGAAGTGGTCACACCGCCCGTCAGACTGACGCTGGGCATCCAGCCGGCCTTGGCGATGCCGAGACTCACGTCGCTGCTCTTGATAGCCAGTCGCGAGCGCTCCAGTTCCGGACGGGTCAACAAAGCCTGCTCATAGACGGCCTGCAACGCAGGTATCTCGGAGAGTATCTGACTCTCTGTAATCTCGGGGATTGCCACGTCGAAGCCCTGCTCGTCGGTGATCTCCAGCAACTGCTTCAACTGGAGTTTGTAGTTCAACAACTGGCTCTGTGCCTCCACGATGCTGTACTCATCGTTGGCGCGCTGCGAGGTGAGTTGCGCCAGGTCGGCCTTCGACATCTTACCCACGTTCACCATCTCCTGTCCGCGCTCCTCGTTCTTCCGACTGGTCTCCAGCATCTGCTCACTCACCTTCACGTTCTCGTCAAGATAGAGTATCTGGGCAAATATCTGTGCGATGCGCTCCTGGATGGTGTTCGCCGTCTCCTGCATCGAGAGGTCGGCCTGTTGCTCGGCCAACTGGTCGAGGGTCACCGTCTTGGTGTTACGGCCTCCATTCCAGACGGTCCACTGTCCGTTCACCGAATAGTTGCCGTTATACGAGGTCTTCTTCACGTTCGTGTTCACAAGTCCGTTGGTCACCGTCATCAGACCCGTATCCTTCCAGGGCTGGTAGCCCAGACTCTGGTTGGTCGATGCACTGACCGAAGGCAGCAAAGCCGCCTTGGCGCCCTTCAGATCTTCTGTCGCACTCTGCTTCTGCAACTGCGACTTTTTCAGGGTGATGTTGTTAGCCAGTGCATAGTCAATACAATCCTGTAGCGACCACTGCTTCTGGGCAAAGGCAGAGCCCACGGCCAGCATCATTCCCATCAATAAAACAAGTTTCTTCATTATTTTATGCTTATAATACCATTTCGCGCTGCAAAATTACGAAAAAGCGAGCATAATACCAAATTTATTTGAGTATTTTCGTGAATTAATAGCCCCCTTCTATCTGACGATAAGGACGGGTTATTCTCAAATAAGGCTGGGTTATTGCGCAATAAGGCAGGGTTATTGGACCGGAATGTAAATATTATATGCCTTAAAAAAAGATCTCTCAGTTTGCTCGAAATAGAGCGGCTGAGAGACCATTTACAAAAATGTCCTTAACTCGCGTATCAAACTATGCCTTCGTGTCGATAAGTTTCCAGACACCTGCTGCCAGTGCACCACCAGCCAGCGGACCGAGGATGAATATCCATATCTGCTCCAAGGCTGCGCCGCCTTCGAAAAGTGCCGGACCAATGCTACGGGCAGGGTTCACGGAGGTTCCGGTATAGTTGATACCTACCAGATGGATCAGAATCAGGGCCAGACCGATGGCCAGACCAGCAAAGTTGTTAGTAGCGCCATTCGTCTTTGCCGTAGCACCCAGCACCACCAGCACGAAGATAAAGGTCAGCACGAATTCCACAAGCAGACCGTTCCAGAGGTTGTCCGAAGCACAGGCATTGGCACCTGTCGTCGTACCGCGTGCCAGACCGGGATCTGTGGATACGATCAGAGCCAGAAGGGCTGCCGCGATAATGGCACCGATCACCTGGAAGAGCATATACATGCCACAGTCCTTGGAGTTCATCCGTCCACTGAGATAGACGCCTAAGGTGATGGCGGGGTTGATGTGACAACCCGAGATGCCACCGATGGTATAAGCCATAGCCACCACAGACAGTCCGAAGGCGATGGCTGTTCCTACGATGGATGCCGTATCAGCACCACAGTTCAAACTCACGGCTGCTCCGCAACCGAGGAAAGTCAGTACAAACGTACCGATCAACTCTGCATAATACTTTTTCATAATGCTTATAGTTTAAAGATAAAAAATAAATTCGTTTCTAGGGCACAAAGATAGGAAAAATATCCTTTACATCCAAATATTATTGCAAAAAATTATGGATAGAACGGGCAACGGTATAGGCAGTGGTCCATGCCGCCTGAAAATTAAAGCCCCCTGTGACACCGTCAATGTCGAGTATCTCACCGGCGAAATAGAGGTGAGGCACGTGTTTGCTTTCCAACGTGGAGGAATGGACGGACGAGAGGGAGATGCCGCCACAGGTGACGAACTCATCCTTGAAAGGCGCACGACCGACTATCTGATAATTATCACCACCGCTAAGCAGATTGGCCAGGCGTTGCTTTTCTTTTTGATTGAGACTACCCCAGCGCCCGTGACTCCGTTCGCCCAAGCACTTACCAACTAGATAGGCCCAAAAACGGGAAGTGAGGTCAAAGGGGGCTATCGTCTGGAGTTGTCGCTGCGGATAGCGGATGCTCATCTCGTGAAGGACGGAGAGGACTTCCACATCGCGAAGACCCGTCCAGTTGACAGCCAACGGTGCCTGATACTGACGCTCTGCCAGATAACGGGCAGCATAACTCGAGAGTCTGAGGATGGCGGGGCCACTCATGCCCCAGTGGGTGATGAGCAGAGGTCCCTCAGCACGTAACTTGATACCAGGAATCATGGTCGTTGCCTCTACCACGGTTCCCATCAGCGACTGCAGGGCTTCGTCATTGATTTGAAAGGTGAAGAGCGAGGGTACGGGCTGTTCTATCTCATGACCTTTTTCCGCAAGCCATTGCAGTCCTTCGGCCTTGGGTGAACCGCCTGTGGTGACGGCGATAAAGTCGTAGTCGTTGAGTTCGTCGAGCGTGGTGACGTGAGCCCCTGTGCGCAGTTCGATGCCACGCCTGCGGGCTTCTGCCAGGAAACAGTTGATGATGGTATGGGAGTCCTGCGAAGCGGGGAAGACGCACTGATCGTCCTGCGTGGTCAGCCTGACACCATGACGCTCGAACCACTCGTAGGCATCACGCTGCGAAAAGCCTTTCATCAGTCGCTTCATCAAACGGTGACCTCGCGGATAGACGGCTGAGAGATCCTTCACGTCTGCGAAGGAGTTGGTACAGTTGCAGCGTCCGCCACCAGACACCTCGACCTTTGCCAGCACTCGCTGACTGCGCTCGAAGATGGTGACTTCCATCTGCGGACAGAGTTCCTTAAGGTTGATGGCCAGAAAGAAGCCTGCTGCCCCACCGCCAACAATCGCCGTCTTCATTGTCCGCCCAGTCGTGAGAAGTATTCAGCGATGTCGTCCCAGGTCTTGAAGGTGTCGCTGCCAAACTGGATATGCGTGGCCATCCCCGACCATTCTGCCTCCATGCCGATGAAATAGTCGCCATAGAGCAGATCGCGACGCACGGTAAACACGGTATGCCCCCAGGCCGGCACGTTGATGTACTCATAGAGCCACTGGTTTATGTCGGCATAATACACCTCATCGACAGGAGCCGCTGCCACGAAATACACCTGATAGCGCTCGATCAGCGTCCGCACCGTCTTCTGCAACGAACTCCTCGGAGCCTCGTAGATATCGGAAAGTGTCTCCACGCCAATATAGATGACAGGTCGCTCACGCCCCTCCTGTCTGTCGTCGATCCAACGGATGACAGGCACCACAGAGTGCATGAAGGAGTTGTCGTTCATGCGATGCTCCCCGTGGAAGCGGATAGCCTTCGAATAATTGCTGCGAAAGAGGTCGTAGGTGTTGACGGTGGTGTCCTCGTCGCCAAAGAGTCCCCACACGCGCCCCCGTTCCTCTGGAGTGACACCCGCAAAGCACTGCTCCGTCATCTCCTTATACTCCTTGACGAGGGCCTTGGTGACGATGAAGTCCTGTACCCCGTCCTGACGGGGATTCTGGAAGTGCTGCGCACCAATCATCCCGTGCTCCTTCATCGTGTCGCCCATCTGCAAGGCAGGGTTCACGAGGATACGGTCGTAGCCGTAAAGCATCTCCGCATACATGCCACCCATCGAGGTGCCGATGATGAGGTCGGGATGCTCCGCTTCGCACGTCTGGCGCAACAGGGTTATGGCTTCCTCAGGACGCACGGGCAGATCGGGGGCTATCACCACAGCATTGGGCAACACCTCGCGGATACGCGTCACGGTTCCACTCTGTCCTGACGACGCAAAGCCGTGGACGTACATTACTTTCTTTCCCTTGAACAGTTCAGGGAATTGCTTCAAATAGGGATTGTTTAGAACTGCCATCTGTTGGGGATTTGTCGCTCAGGCCACAGGTGCTTGGCGTAGGTGTAATGATATTGTTCGAGGATATTCGTGAAGCGGGTGAGGCGCTGGAGGAAGGCTTGATAGTTCTTGCGCCCTGGCTGCGTCCACTGCACCTCTGCGAGGGCCGACATACGGGGCAGCGCCTGATACTCCACCATCTGCTCGTTGGTCATATACTCCGTCCAGAGGTTGGCCTGCGTGCCAAGGATATGACTGCGGGCCTCCACGGAAAGACTATCTGGAGCGGGATCAAGACGATAAACCTTCTCGATGGGGATAAAGCCTCCACAACGGCTGGGCTCAAACTCTGTATCCTTCACCTGCTGGTAGTCGAAATAACAGTGGGTTGTTGGTGACATCACCACGTCGTGACCTGCCTCAGCAGCCTTCGCACCAGGGGCAGAGCCGCGCCACGACATGATCATCGCATCCTGTGGCGCACCGTCGAGGATCTCATCCCATCCTAAGGCGCGACGGCCTTTGGAAGCGAGGAAATCAAAGACACGCTCAGTGAAGTACGCCTGATAATTATCTGCGGGACGCAAAGACTGCTCTTCTGGCGGGACCCCGCCAATTCTCGCTATCAGGGCTTCATGAACGAAGGCTTCATTAGCGAAGAAACCTCTACATTTCTCGCACTGATTCCACTTCTCTGTGGGTGTCTCGTCGCCACCGATGTGGATGACTTCGGAGGGGAAAATGTCCATCACCTCTGTCAGCACATCCTGCACAAACTCATACGTGCGGGGATTGCCCACGCAGAGCACATCCTTATACACGCCCCAATAGTGGCCCACCTGATAGGGACCGCCCGTACAACCGAGTTCAGGATAGGCGGCAAGGGCAGCAAGCATGTGACCAGGCATATCGATCTCAGGCACGATGGTGATGTGACGGGCAGCAGCATAGGCGACTATCTCACGGAGTTCAGCCTGCGTATAGTAGCCACCGTAGGGGATGCCATCGTCGAGGTCAGAGTTGGTGCCAATGATGGTGCCACTGCGCTGTGAACCAACGGTAGTGAGACGGGGCCAATTCTTAATCTCGATGCGCCAGCCCTGATCGTCGGTGAGGTGCCAGTGGAACACGTTCATATTATGCAGCGCCAACAGATCGATGAACTTCTTCACGAACGCCACGGGGAAGAAATGACGCGAGCAGTCGAGGTGCATGCCTCGCCAGGAGAAGCGAGGTGCATCGGTAATCACGACGGGATAAAGGAGGTTGAATGGAGGCGTCGCAGAGGACACGGAAGGATGATTCGCGAGTTCCGTGACGTGCTGTGACTGTCGTACGTTGACAACGGTCTTGCGGAGCGTCTGGATGCCATAGAAGACACCAGCAGCGCTTCCACCCACGATGGTGATGCCTTTCTTATTAATCGTCAGGACATAACCCTCTTGGGCTTTCACCTTCGGAGATACGGAGAGTTCGATGTAAGTCTTTCCCTTCTCACGTTTCTGAGCGATGGGTAGCGTCCAGCCAGTGATATCCTTGAGATAGGCCTGCAGGAAAGCAGCCTCTCCTTTCAAGTCTTCTGGTGCCACAATCTGCACTATATCATTCCACAACGTAAACGGCTCACCCTTCTGCAACTCGATGCTCTGAGGCAGGGGAACAACGTCGTACTGCGCCCTGACGGGGCTAACCAATAAACAATAACCAATAACCAATAAACCTGTCAGCCTATAACTCCATATCTTCTTCATTTCCATATCTTATTTCTTAATTAGAATTTGTATTCCACAAACGCCTCCATCGCCTCGTAGCAGGCGAGACCAAGGTCGTCGTAGTGTTTCGCTGTGGAGCGGTTACGATCCTGGGCACGCTGCCAGAACAGGCGTTCATCATTACCCATAAAGGGTGCTCCCTCCATCTGACTCTGATGGCGCAGGATGGCGTTACGTTTCTCTGTGAGTTCCTCGGGCGACATCGGGACACACATCTCGATATCAGCCACGTCCCACTCTGCCCAGGCACCGCGATACATCCACACACGACAGTCTTTGAGCCACTCAGCCCCAGCCTGTTTCTCCTCCTCGATGGCAGCCAGCACCACGTCCGTACACTTGCGGTGGGTTCCGTGAGGATCAGCAAGGTCAGCAGCCACATAGATCTGATGGGGCTGAACCTCTGCGATGAGTTCCTGTACGATGCGGACATCGCGCTCAGAGACGGGCAACTTCTCTATCTTGCCACTCTCGTAGAAAGGCAGGTCGAGGAAATGGATATGATCCTTGTGGATGCCGTTGTAGCCACAGGCATTACGCGCCTCACCACGACGGATGAGTCCCTTCACGGTGAGGATGGCCTGGTTGTCGAGGTCGCCCTCCTGCTTCTGCTTGATGTAGTTCATGATCTCGCGATAGCGGATCTTAATCACCTCGTCGGAGCCGTTGGCAAAGAGTTGGTTGAAGCCGTTGATGAAGTGCATATAAAGGCGCACCTCCTCGTCAGCGACAGCGATGTTGCCTGAGGTCTCATAGGCGACATGCACATCGTGCCCTTGTTGCATCAGACGGCGCACCGTGCCACCCATCGAGATGACATCGTCGTCAGGATGGGGCGAAAACACGATGACACGTTTGGGATAGGGCAAGGCTCGTTCAGGACGGGTAGAGTCGTCAGCATTGGGTTTGCCGCCAGGCCAGCCCGTGATGGTGTGCTGCAACTCGTTGAACACCTCGATATTCACGAGGCCCGCCTGTCCGTTGAACTGCTCTATGAGGTGTCCGAGACCATTGTCCATATAGTCTTTCTTGGAGAGTTTCAACAGGGGTTTGCCCACTTTCTGGCAGAGTTCGATGACCTGCCGCCGCAGTGCGTGGTCAGGCATCTTGATGGTAGATGTAAGGTTCAGATTCATATCATATAGGTTTTGATGGGGCAAAGATACAAATAATCCTCGAAACATCCAAATGTTTCGGGGATTAAAGTTCAGACGATTTTGCAATGCGTCCAATCGCGCAGTAAAGTCTGCCCTGAATCTCGGGCAAGGTTTTGCCACCCGTGCAAAAGTATGCCCTGAATCTCGGGGAAGGTTATGCACCCCGTGCAAAAGTCTGCCGGCATTTCTGGCAACATTTACCCCACCGTGCAAAAGTCCAAACCAAATCTCGGGCAAGGTTTACCCCACCGTGCAAAAGTCTGCCAGAATTTCTGGCATATCATACCCCACCATGCAAAAGTATGAACCAAATCTCGGGCAAGGTTTTGCACCCCGTGCAAAAGTATGAACTGAATTCAGGGCAAGGTTTCACTGTTGTGTACTGATTTTGGTTGACAGTTTTGTTTGTTAAAACTAAGTTAGTTTACACTTTACTTTTCTTATTCCTGAGCAGGTTGTCAGTCTTATGACTTTATTCCTGTTTCAGTTTACACTTTAACCTTTATTCCTAAGCAGGTTGTCACTCCAAAATCTTTGTCCTGAGAGAGTTGACAGTTGTCTCGTTACCTCTTTCGGTGGCAAAGGTAAGCATTTCCCAAGGAATCTGCAATATTTTCTCAGACTTTTTTATTATGTAATCCATTAATTCTTTGTCCATGTCCTTGTTTTTTATTGTTACACACTTATTTGATTGTCTCGTCAGCGTCCGCTTCAGCAGAGGGCAGTTCGTATTTAAGCAAGGGGTTGTCAGCATGCCCTGTCATCATCTCGAATGGTGTCTTCATGCCCAATGCCTGATGTGGCCTTGCGGTGTTGTACATGTAGATAGAGTTGGCTATAGAGCCTCCGCAGTTGATGAAGTCCAGCTCGCCGTTGTTGAAGAGCCAGGAGTTCTTCACCGTGTTGTTCATCCTCTCGGCCAGTGCATTGTGAAGAGGGTCGCCCGTCTGCGTCATGCTGATCTGTACGTTTATCTTAAGGAGCATCTCCACATACTGCTGCGAGGTGTACTGCACGCCACGGTCCGAGTGGTGTATCAGCCCGGAGATGTCTATGCCGAAGCCGGAATAGCACTCGATGGCCATAGCCAAGGCCTGCGCAGGGCCGTCGGTCCCCAGCGTCTCATGGAAGCACCAGCCCACGATGTAGCGGCTGTAGGCATCCGTCAGCAATGACAGGAAGCCGAAGCCCTCACTGCAGTACACGTAGGTAATGTCAGCCACTACCAGTTGTCCTGCACGATCCGCCACCAGTTTGGGCGTGATGTTCAACAGGTCGGGCCAGATACGGTTGTTGTGGTTGGAGTCCGTCGTCCTGGGCCTATAGTGCTTCTTGCGCAGCATCAGACCGTTGGCTCGCAGCACATCGTAGAAACGGTCGCGGCCAAGAGTAAACTTCACGCCGAAGTACTGTCTACAGAGATCCAGGAGCTCGCGGCAACCAGATTTCGGCAGGTTGTCGGGTGCACGGATATAGTTGCAGTAGAGCACTACGCTCGTGATAAGGATGGCCTCCTCGTCTTCCTTCTCGTCATGCTTGTAGTAGTCCCATCGTGATATGCCAAGCAATTCGCACAGAGGCGCGATCTTATAGACCTTCACCTCCACTGCGAGGGCTGTAATTACTTGGCATCGGATTTTTTTCGGATGGGGATGCCGTAGCGTTCCTCGGCCAGTACAATCATGCGCTCGTAGGCATCACGAGCCATCTCTGTACGCTTCAGGTCAATCGACTTGCTGCGCAGTTCCTGCTTCAGACGCGCTATCTCCTGAAGCAGTTCTTCCTTGTCTGGATCCTTCCTCATATCCGTTACAGCTACCTGGGATGAGATCACCGGGTTGTTTTCGGCTGCAAAGATACGAATCCAATTTAAAATACTACCATCATAAAGCCCTTTTTCTCTCTCAAAACGGCTTTTTGACATACCAGAGGACAGATACTCCTTTAATAATGCCAATCTCTTCTCATCTGTCATTCTTCCACTTTTACGCATACTGATACACTTTTTTAATTTCAAAAGTGTCAACTTATTCAGTACACGTCAACCCCCCAGGGTACGACTTGCCCGAAATCTCAGGCATAAAAATGCAAGGTATGCAACGACCTACTTTTTCTTTTTGGTGGTTATGACGATCTTCTTGGGCTGACCGTTCTGAGCAGGCACCACTTCCATACTGACGACTTCACCAGAGGGAATATTGGCTATCTCAGCGTCATCAGCCACCTTGCCGTCAATCTCCAAGACATACCCCTCTGCTGGTTTTGCTGCTGGTCTTGCTGCATCTAAACTGAATCTGACGGGAGCGGTGTATTTCACCCGCACCGGTTCTCCATTCTGTTTGCCGGGATTCCATTTGGGCATAGAGTTGACCACACGCAGCGCCTCAGCATCGAGTGACGGGTCAACAGACTTCACCATACGGGCGTTGCTGATGCTGCCGTCTTTCTCCACGACGAAAGTTACGATAGCGCGGCCCTGAGCACCCTTTATGCGGGCCTCTTCCGGGTATTGTATACTCTTGACCAAGGTTTCGTAAAGGGCTGCCGGTCCGCCTGGGAACTCTGGCATTTCCTCTACAACATCATAGACCTTTTCCGGATCGACTGATTCTGACTCTTTATGCAATCCAATATAATACTCGCCAGACTTACTCGACTCTGAATATACTTTGCTGACACCTATTGTCTTCGACTCATAGCCAACATAAGATGCGGTGATCTTGTCACCCATTGACACTTCAATTTGGAACTTTCCTTCTCTGTCTGTGACGGTTCCCTTCTTAGTGCCATCAACCAAGATAACGGCTCCAACAATCGGCGAAGATTTGTCTTCGTCAGAATCATAAACGAATCCCTTGGCGATGAATGGCTTATCATCAGCAGGCTCATCTGTAGCAGGTGCCTCTGCCACGACAACAATTTCATTTAACGGCTGACCACTCATCGTAACAAGATTCACCGCATTCTTCTTGCCATTCCAATGGTTCTCAATCTTCTTGAGAGCCTTGAAATGGAGGGCAGGAATGTTGCTCTCATCGAATGGTACACCATTTAGTTGCCATTCAAAGCCGCCTTTAGGGAATGCGTAATTAATATCGGCATCTATCTTCTTCGACTCTTTGTCGTTTACATACATAGACCCTTTGGGCAGATGTACTATGATAGTCTTACCGTCCATGCTCTTTTGGGTGAAGTGATCGTTGAAATCGAGATTTGCTTTCATTTTTCTTGTTTTACCTTTCTCAGCAACTACTTTCTTCAAGTCATCCAAATCATCTATGAGTAGAATAAGGCGATTATCATCAGCGAGTGATTCTGCCACATCATCTGTCACTTCTGAGGAGCCAATATTGACCACCTCATCCTTTTGGATTCTTGCCGACATTGCCAGCGAGACGGCTACGATGGGAAGCAGATAAGCATAGCGAAGCCACTGCCTATGAATTGATTTTGGTTTCATAATCATTGTTACGCGTTTTTTGAGGGCACTGTTAGAGATACCGTTGGCCAGAGAGTACCCGCCCTGACCAGCAGCCTTACGGATTAAAAGTTGTAGATACTGAATGTCATTGAATCCGTGAGAGAGTACCTGTTGGTCAGCCTCGTACTCGTGGATGGTGCGCAGATCGGCGCGGAGCATCCACATCGTGGGGTTGAACCATTGCAGGGCAGTGAGCAGTTCCACCAGGAGCACGTCGGCAGAGTGATGTAGCCGGAGATGTCCCAGTTCATGTGTCAGGAGAGCAGGAACGCCCTTCTCGTAATCGTTGTGATTCATAAATACCGTGTTCCACCAACTGAAAGGTGTGCCGACCTTCTCGCAGACAGCCATCCGATAGCCATCCGACAAAGGATGTATCTCGCTTTCGGCTCTCATCCTGTGTAGTCGCCATAGCGACAACAGCATCTTCGATAGCACCACCACGACACCTATTATATATATAATGGTCAGTGGCAATTGCCAGTTAAAAGGCTGTACTGTTTCAGCGTTTGTCACTG
The DNA here is from genome assembly GCA_017618275.1 of Prevotella sp. Lineage (GTDB taxonomy): Bacteria > Bacteroidota > Bacteroidia > Bacteroidales > Bacteroidaceae > Prevotella. The sequence goes on along the minus strand of JAFZUS010000009.1, from coordinate 17,548 downwards.
AAGGGGCTGACTCCATAGGCATAGCCATCTCGTCTGTCGGCAAAAGGAACGTATCTGCTACAGGTGGCATTACCTCTACCGTCTGGTGGATGGTGATTACGCAGAACGGCAATACAAACGAGGCGAGAGCCGTAGAGAGTAGTACAATACGATTAAGCCGATGCCAAGTCTCGTTGGCAACTAACAGTCGCCAGAAGATATAGAAGACGGCTACCAGCACAGCCACTTTCAGTTCGTAGGTGAGGAACAGGGTCATCATTGCTTTTCTTTTTCGTATGCTTCAACTTGGGAAATCAATTCACGCAGTTCATCGACGGAGAGTTTTTCTTCCTTCAGGAAGGTTGACACCAGCCCCTTGTAGGAGTCCTCGATGTAGTCATCTACCAGTCGGAAGATGTTTCTCTTCGCATAATCCTGTTCCGTTATCAGCGCATGGTATTGATAGGTAGAGCCATACTGCTTGTGACCGATATAGCCCTCATGCTCCAGACGACGGACGATGGTAGATAGCGTGTTGAAGTGCGGACGCGGCTCCTCGTAGTGCTCGAGCAGTTCCCTGACGAACATCGGACCGTGCTGCCAGAACAGTTCCATCACTTCCCGTTCTTTATTCGTTAGTTTCTTCATTTTGTTGCTGTTTGTTCGTTTAACATCAATGACGTTCTCAGTATCTGGCGGCAAAGATAACTAAAAAAACAGAAGCGCGCAACTATTCTTTGTAGTTATGCACTTCTATTAAACTCTTTAAGTAGTTGTTCACCCCACTTAACAGATTGGAGTGTCCTTTCGATTACTCTGGGGGCAGGAGAACGACGCCCGTCTGCTTCTTGCCATCCATCATGATCTTCATGGGACGCTCAAAGCGGACGTGACGCACGAATTCCGTCTCTTCGATGGCGGGCATCGCGTCGAGGATTTCCTTCTGGAAGATGCCATCGCCCGTATAGGTGTTGATGGTGAAGTAGCCCACACCAAAACTGGTGAGGTTCTGGAAGAAGTGCGTACCCTGTGAGGGATCAACGTGGTAGTTCTTCAAACCCGACTCCACGATGACGCGGGCAGCACTGATATGGGGCCACTTCACGGGAATACCGAGCCAGTAGTCGCTGGAACCCCAACGCCCAGGACCCACCAAGACATAGTTGGAGCCTACCGTGCCATCCTCAGAGACATACTTGCCATCGAGGAACTTCTGGTTGATCTGCTCGATCTGTGAGGCGATGGTGGGGTTGTTGGCAGCGGTGAAGTCCTCACCTGCCTTGACATACACCACATCAATGACATCCTCGGAGATACCGTGCCCCAGGGAGTTGTTCGAGCGCAACAGACAGTCGCTATCGGGTATCTTCTGCAGGTCTTCGTCGAGCACCTGCTTGCTATCGACAATCGGACGGATCTGCAACAGGTAGAGGGTACCGGTCTTGTCTTCGTTCAGGTTTCCTGCGAGTTCTATCTCCACAGGACGGCGCATCTCCTCGGAACCGTATTTCTGCACCATCTGGAGCAGTTGTGGCAAGGGGAAGATACCCTGTTGCAGTACACCACAGAAGGAGATAATCTTGCGTCCTCCCTCGTAGAGACCGTCACGGATGACCTGATCCACGGGGTCGTAGGTCGAGGCGATATAGTTCAGCGAACCGTCGGCATCGGCTTGTTTCACGCGCAGTTTCTTGATATTGAAGCCGTCATCCACCTTGAAATCATCACCCACATGCGACATATCGAGGGCATAGAATCGCGTCTGTGTCTCGCTGAGGGCAGTTTCCATCTCAGAGGTCTGTAGCACCTGCGTCGGATGATAGGGCGACACACGCAACGTCTGTCCACCATCGACGATATATTTTCCTAATCCGAGGGCGAGGCTGGCGATACCCTCCTCAGCCTTCTCGTCGCCAATAGGATAGTAGTTCAGCGAACGGAGCACACCTGAGAAGTTGGGATAGTAGAGGTCGCCATAACGCTTGCCCACCACTTCCTGCAAAATAACCGCCATCTTCTCTTGGTCGATGACGTTCTGCGTCGCCAACATATAGGCCTTTGAGTCCTTGTAATAGACGGAGGCATAGACGCCCTTGATGGCACACGCGAGCATCCGCAGCATCTCGTACTTGTCGTCGAGATAGGGAATCATATAGGTGGAGTATATGCCAGCGAAGGGCTGATAGTGGGAGTCCTCGAGGAGCGATGACGAGCGCACGGCAATAGGCGACTTCACCGCATCGAAGAAGGTGAAGAAGTCGGCTATCAGCGAGTCGGGCAACTGTGCCCTGAGGAAGTGCTGCAGGATCTCCTCGTCAGGGGCATCGCTGAGGGCGATGGGATAGAGGTTGTTCTTCTCCATGAACTCGTCGAAGAAGTCGGTGCAGAGCACCACTGTCTTTGGAATCGACACCTCAGCACCCTCGTAATCGTTGAGTTCTGGGTGACGCTTGATGATACGGTCGAGGAATGCCAGACCTCTACCCTTGCCTCCCAACGAACCTTCACCGATGCGGGCAAAGTGGGCGTAGCGGTCGAACTTCAGACGGTCGAACACTGCCACCACACCGATATTCTTCATCCGTCGGTACTGTACGATGGCATCGAAGATGATCTGACGGTGGGCATCCACATCCTGGAGTTTATGCCAGGTGACATGCTTCAGGAAGGCGGACACGGGGAAGATGGCACGTGCACAGAGCCAACGACTCATGTGGTTGCGACGGATATGACGCGCCAGCGAGTCGGCTGGAATCTTGAAGATATTATCCTGCAACTCCTTCAGTGACGAGATACGAGCGATCTCCTCTTTGGTCTTGGGATCACGAAACACGAAGTCGCCAAAGCCCATGTGTTCCTCCATGAGATGGTGCAGATCGACGTTCATCTTCGTAGAGTTCTTGTCGATGAAATGGAAACCCTCTGCATCGGCCTTGGCGCGATTCAGCGTCTCCTTCGAGTCGAGAATCAACGGCACGTACTCATCGCGCCTGCGGATCTCACGGAGCAGTTTCAGACCTGCCTCAGGGTCGCCTTCCTCCACATGGGAGAGTCGTCCAGGGACACTCTTCATCGGGAAACGGGTATCGGAGATGACACCGAGGGTATTCTCGTGATACTTCTCATAGATCGCCATCGCCTCCTCATAGTTGGTGGCAAGCACCACTTTGGGGCGTCCCCGCTTACGCTGTGCAGCAGCGTGGGGATTCAGAGCCTCCGTAGAGAAGCGCTTCGACTGCGCAAGGATATAGTTGTAGAGGTTGGGCAGCACGGAGGAATAGAAACGGATATTATCCTCGACGAGGAGGATCATCTGCACACCTGCCTCGCGGATGTCGTGGTCGATGTTCATCTTGTCCTCCAACAATTTGATGATCGACATGATAAGGTTGGTGTTGCCCAGCCAACAGAACACGTAGTCGAACACCGACATGTCCTCGTTCTCGATGCGCTTGGTGATACCGTGCGAGAACGGCGTCAGCACCACGCAGGGGATATTCGGATGGGCGGCTTTCACCTCACGGGCCACAGTGAAGGCATCGTTGTCGGCATTACCCGGCATACAGATCACGAGATCGATATCCGTTGTCTTCAGCACCTCGTTGGCCTCATCAGTGGTAGATACCTGCGTGAAGGTGGGCGGGTAGCGCATACCCAACTCCATATATTCGTCGAAGATCTTCTCGTCGATGCGCCCGTCGTCCTCCAGCATGAAGGCATCGTAGGGGTTAGCCACGATGAGGATGTTGAAGATGCGCCGCGTCATGATATTGACAAACGACACGTCCTTCAGGTAAAACTGGTTCCACTCCTGTGGTATCTTGCTTTCTGATTCCATAATCGGTTATTTATTCTTTGTAGGATCCTTGGGGTTAATGGGATTTATGGGTCTGTTAGGTATAATGGGTTCAATGGGATTGGTGGGCTGTCCGCTCCCATTAGACCTATTCGCCCCATTAAACCCATTAGACCCATTCTGCCCATAAGCCCCTTTCTGCTCATTCCGCCTCATCCATTCCTTCCTAGCCCGATACATCTCCTCCTTGATGCCACCGTTCTCTTTGAAATCGCGCTTCATCCACTCGATCATCCCTCTCAACAATACGTCGCACTGGTGAATCAGCGTGATGGCAATATTCGCAATGGTCTCATCGCTCCGCTCACGGATCTTCTCACGATATACCGCCGAATCCAGATGCGCCTTACAGAAGGCTCTCGTCTGTTGGCAACGGGGATCATCGTATTTCCACTGCTCCAGACCTCTCACCCTGAGATAATCCTCGTAGTCAAGCAGTAGTTCATGCAGCGATGCACGGTTCACATTCGCCAGTTTGATTTCCATCTCGCGCGATGTCACTCCATCAATCGTTCCCTCTGCCAGATTCTGCTTCCCTGAGCGAGCCGCCTGTATCATCTGGTCTATCGTGCGATCACCAGGCTTCAGAAACTGATGGGCAAAATAATATGTCACATCATAGATGCATTCCGCTTTACGAAACGCTTTCATCGTCCGATAGTCATTATCTTGCCTGAGGAAATCCTTGTCTTCTTTCATATCGGGGACAAAGATACGAATAAGTGAGAAGAAAACCAAATTTTATTTGAGTTTTCTCGAACGAAAGTATCTTTGGCTATACTTCTCATCTTACTGGCCCTTAGTGATACCGCCTACCACATCGTCGTTATCAATGCTGCGCTCCGTCTTCTTGACGCTGGCCTTGAGGGAGCCGAAACGCCATGTGACAGAGAGACTGAACGAGCGCCCGCGGTTCCAATATATCTGATAGTCACGATAATCGCCATTCACCGTCTCTGCCTCGGATGTCATATATTTATTGAAAGGCGTATTCGCACCTAAACGTACCGTCAGACGGTCATCCTTGAGGAAGGAACGCTGCAACGAGGCGTAATAGTCATAATAGGAGTACTGCATATAGTAGATGCCCGACGGACTATGCCCGATCTTGCCATAGACGCTTACATTGAGTCTTAATTTCCAAGGTAACTGTTGCGAGAGGTCGACATAATAGTTATCTGACCACCCGAAAGTGCGATAGCCCAGATTGGGATTCTCATTGTGTTCATAACGGAGGTTGTTGTTGATGACGAGCGTGGTCGCATCGAAAGGCTTCCATTGTACATATTGTTCAATGGAGAAGCGACGATAACGCAAGATATTGTCGTAAGTGAAATAGCGTATATCATCCTTGGCTGTCTGCACAGAACTGATACCCCCCGAACTGAAGTTGAAGGCCGGCGCTATCTGTAGTGTCAGTTGCGGAAGGATATAGGAATATATCAGACTGATGCGCTGCGTATGCGAACTGGATAACTGCGGATTGCCCTGCTGAACGAAAACCGGCGATGTGACCACAGCAGGATTCAGATAGGAAATGCCTGGTCGGTTGATACTGGTGGTATAGTTCAGTTTCAGCGACTGTGCGTCTGTGAGTTGATATTTCAATGTGGCCTGTGGCACCCAGTCAACCAAGTGTTTGTTGAATGATTCGTGGCTGCCGTCAGGATAACTGCCTTGCATAAAACTGTACTCATAGCGCAATCCGGCCCGTGCTGACCATTTCTCATGATTATAGATATAATCAGCATATGCTGCCAGTACACGAGTGGTGTGGCGGAACTCATCGCTAGTCATCATATCGGTACCATAGAATTCCTGCGTATTCTGGCTGTTATTATTACGATCGATATATTTGGTTCCCACCTCCAACTGATGTCCCTTTCCCAACGGCCTGAGCCAATCTGCTTGTAGGGTGTATTCTGTAAAGCGTTCGCGCTCAGTCATCAGATTGCCTGTATAAGGGAAAGACACATTTTGTTGTTCTGTATAGATATTTTCCTGATCTGTATGCTGACGCGTCAGGGCGAGCATAAGAGAGAGTGTAAGCCGCTCGCCCTTTCGACGCGTCTTATGTTCAAAATCAAATTGTCCATTCCATGAATGATGGTTATAGCCAGGCATCCAGCAGTGGTTGGCATATCGATAGATAAGTTGCTCAGAAGATGCACTCAGAGTAGTCCAGTTATCGCTCTGCACATTCAGTTTGTAGAAGTAGCCACCAAACGAGGCCGAGAGAAGATTCAGTGAGTCAATATCGTAACTGGCATTGAGATTGGTGTAATGAATGCCACCTGGGTTTGTGCCTTCTGAATGTGACAGCATTCTGTTGCCTGTATCAAGGTAGGTACGGTCTGTTTCCGATTGACCTTCCGTCTCACGGTTCGACATACCGCCATAGCCATAATCCACAGACATCAGCAACTTACCCATCTGTCCCGTCAGGGAGGTGTAGAAGTTGGGATGATTGAGAGAGGTATAGGTAGCAGACACCACTCCTGTCATACCCTGCATCTTCGAACCATCCACCATCACGATGTTCAGGATGGCATCCACGCCCTCGGCATCCTCACGGGCTCCCGGATCTGTAATCACTTCTATACGTTTCACCATCGAGGCAGACATCGCCTTTAGCACCTCCTTGGCGTTCTTCGAGAGGTTGGGATCATAATGGCCGTTCTTGTATATCTTGAAATTGCTGTTGCCCTTAACAAGGATGTTATCCTGCCCATCCACCGTCACCATCGGCACTTTACGTAGCATATCCATCACGGTTTGTGTCTTCGACTCCTCATCGGCCTGCACGTCGTAGGCAATGCGGTCAATCTCCTGTTTGATGAGTTGTTTCTGTGCCTTGATGACTACACCATCCAGTTCCTTGTTCCATGTGATGGAGTCGTTTTGGACGCTGGTTGAATCGCTCTGTGCTTGGGCTGTAGTTATCCCTACTCTCGCTGCCAGAAGCAGCGAGAGGAAAACAATCTTTGTATGTCTCATGAGGTTACTTCTTTAGTCGTTCGATGCTCATGTCGAACAGATTCCGAATGAAATCGTCTTCGGTTTTGGCTTTTAGTTTCTTTATCTCTGCGACTACCATATTCTTCTCTACATCCTCCAGCGATTGGGCATTCTTGCAGAGTTTGTAGATATATGTGGCATAGTGGCTGGCGGCAGTGCCATCGGGATTCTTCTGAAAGAGATTCTTGTAAGTATTGAACTCGCTGAGCCATGACTCCGAACTCCTCTCACGGTTGAAGAATATGGAATCGCTATTAAATACCGAACCAATTTCGAAAGGTAATCCACTGCCAAGAGAGAAACTCTGCCCATCCACATTGATTTCATTTCCGTTGACAATCACGCTACGAATGTTTTTCCAACTTTGACGATATTTCTGCGTCGTAGCGTATGTAATGGCCAGACGAACCTGTGTCTTCTTGTCTTTCTCCAACCATTCCATAGCATAGGCATAGCGATATTTCTTCTCGGGATCGTCCTTGTCGAGGAAGCAGGCATAGATATAATCAGAGCCCTTTATCTTGCCAATAGCCACCGACTGGGATTTGCCGTCGCCAACGGCCAAAGACATATAATCGCTTCCAGGATGACTGACCGTCCTATATTGATAGGCAGCATCCTTGTCTTTCTCGAAAGCCTTCTGGATGGCCTTGATACGGGAAAGACCTGTGGGACTTGACACCTCAAAGTCATAGACATCTGCCTGAGCCGTCTTCTTGCCCGTCTCAGGGTCACGCTCCAAGGAGTGTTGAGTCTTTATTTCAACATTCTTTTCATTCAGCAGTGCTTCGAATGTTTTCTCGATGTTCTCTTGTGCCATCAGGGCTGAGGGCAGTGCCATCAGCATGGCGGTTAGGATAATGTTTTTACTCTTCATATGCAATAAATTCTGTTTGTTCGTTAATATATATAATGGTACCATCTTCTTGCATCACGGGGATGAAACCATAGGCAGCCAACTGGGCCTCGATGATTTCTTGCTCTGCCTGTTCTATCTGCCGTTCCACTTCCATCCGTTCCTGCTCTGCCTGAGCCATCAATGCATAGGCCTTGCCGTAGTCGTGGATAGTTGGCTCCGTCTTGCGCATCCGTCGCTTTTTGGATTGTACGGGTTGAACTTCCACTTTGCGCAGGGATGTTGTATCTGGAGATTGTATCACAGGCTCTTCCGACTGCTGTGTTTTTGTCGTGTCTGCCTGTGCTACCAACGGGGTCGTCTGAGGCAGTCCTGCCTGTTGCGACGGAATGGCAAGATACAACACACCTGCCACTACTGCGGCTGCTGCCACGCTCCAACCTATCCAACGGCGGTGGATTTTTGGCTGTGGTTTCATCGCCTCGATCTCTTGGAACATCTGCCGATAGTCTTCCCATTCCTGAGGCACATCCTTACCTCGGAAGTAACCTGCAAGGATATCTTCCTCCTCCAGCGTCGTCGTACCGTCCATATATTTGTCCAGCAGAGCCTGTATGTATGCCTTCGTATAATGTATCATATCTTGTTCCTTCGTTTTATTTCTTCCAATAGTGTCCGTCGCGCCCTGGCCAACAGTGTACTTACCGATGTGATTTCTATACCCAACAGATGGGCTATCTCTTCGTGGCTGCGCCGCTCCACCTGTCGCATATATAATAAGGTGCGTTGTGTGGTGGGCAGTTGCTGTAGTCGGGCCGTCAGCCATTCGTCGTCTTCCTTGATCTCCAACATGTCGTGAGGACTGGTACTGATACCAACTACAATCGCCTCGTCGAGCGTTTCTGGTTGTCGTCGTCTCTGGTGGTTCCTCAGCAGATGCCTTGCCATCAGTGCTGCCAGTGCCTCCACAGAATCATACCGTTCCAGTTCGTCGTGCATCTGCCACAGGCGGAGCATCACATCCTGGGCGATGTCCTCTGCCTCTTCCCTGCCCGCCCCGTAGTGCCGGCTCACGCTGAGAGCCTTCTCTCGCCACGTGCGGGCCATGCGTTCAAATGCACTTCTATCCATTCTAATCTCGCATTACATCTATTAAACACACCAAATCGTCAAAACCAAACTGAGTTTAGCATAACTTAACATCTTTACCATACCTTCCAGTTGTCAATCTCACGGAGAAGGCGCTGGACGGCGTGTTCGCAATCCTCTGGATAGGCCAGTGTCTGCACAAACCAGAGTTTGCGGTGCTGCACGAACTTGGCATAGTAGTGGCGGCTCGTGATTCGTCCGTCATCACTATGGATATGGCCTGATAAGATGAAGGAGTCATCGCCTTTACGCTGCTGAGTGGCATGGAGTTCTGAAGCGTATTTTGCCATTGCCTGACCAATTGTCAGACTGTCCGGATTCTGTTCCACGAATACCGTCTGTACTATCTCTGTACTGTCCTGCCAGAAACTGAAACGGCAACAGCCCATATCCATCAACGAGTCGTCGGTCTGCTCGAAGAATGAGGGATAACGGACGGTATAGCCATAGTCGCTATCCTGATACTCCATCATCCGTGTGAGTCGCATCGCCCGTTCCACCTTCTGCGGTAAGGGCATGTCATCCTCCTTCTCATGAACGGAAACCCATATCATGATACCAATGAAAGCCAACATCGATAAAAACAAAAATCTCTTCATATCTTTTTTTGCTGCAAAGGTATGAAGAGATTTAAACATGGGCGAAAAAAACTGTCTGACATTTGTCTGACAATTGTCTGACAGACTACCTATCTACTTGATCCTGAGTTCATAAGACCTGCCCCTATCTACTTCGATGCGTAGGTCGGAATGTGCCTCAATGACGGGTTTGATGCGACGGATGAGGGTGTAGAGCGTTTCGCTGGCATCGGGTTTCTTGGGCCATAGGGCGTCGCAGATCTCCGTCTTCGTCAACGAGTGCGACGACGAACGGAAGAACATCTCCATCAACTGCTGTTGCATAGGGGTCAGTTTTACCAGCCTACCTTCAGCATCATAGAAACGTCCCTCTGACTCTGCAAGATACAGTCCTCCAAAAGTCCCGACTCCTGACTCCTGTCTCCTGACTCTTAAAAAACAGAATCCTGCCCATATCAAAGTGAGCGCCCAGAGTATGGAGGCGGGTCGCTGGTCAGACATTGCAAAGATGGTGGCAGTGGAGCATTTTGCCACGCACTTGAAACCCTTCTGTCGGGTATCCACTGCCAGCATCGCATGACCTCGCAACTGTTCCAGTTGCAGATAACTGTTGAACACCCGGATGGTGTCGGCGCTGATCACATCGTTCTGTTGTTCTGCGAGTGCCGATGCCAAGGCTTGGCTCATGTCATCCTCTACCAACCGCTCTGTGGCCTGATAACTCTTGAAACTCGTCGCTCCCGACACCACTATCAGTCCCAAGAGCACAATCACCAAATACTTCTGTTTCATAACTGCCTGCCTCACCCTTCTGTTCCCGTATATTGTCCGATAAAGAAGATGGTGCCAGTCGACCATTCCCTGATGAAATAGAGGAATGGGTGTGTGGCGTGGAAGGGGATTGCTGGGGGCGGCGGTACAACATCCAGCCCCGAAATACGTCCTTGCAAAATAGTGGCGACAGTTGCCTCAGTGCCTGTCTCGTCGACCTTGATGTGGCCTTTCTGCATGATCCTGGCGATGCAGGATTTCACATCGAAGAGATTGGAGAAATCCGCCTTATTCATACTGAAGGCATTGGGCATGAGTGCCGACATAATACCGGTGAGATTCACCTCTGACTCCGACTCAAAGCGTGGCAACTTCACGTCGACACGGACTTCCCTCATCTGGTCATACATCTTCTTCCAACTGTCGGCCGTGAGCGACTGGGCCACCTCCTGTACGGTCTTACCCTCCTTCGGCAACAGGACGATCATCTGATAGGCGCCATTGCTATAGGGCATGCAGAGCGCCTGACAGAGGTCGTTGTCGGTATAGTAGAATCGGCTTGTCTGATTCATCATCGGCACCATCGACTCCTTGCCGTCCTCACCTCTGAACACCTCGTCCTCTGTGTCACCCTTCAGGAACTTGTCCTTCCAGATGCCCTTGAAATTAATGGTGTTCACCAGAGTAAAAGTCAACAGGTCTGACTCCGACTCCGCGAATTGCGTGTCATAACTGTCTTTAGCCATCTGTGTGAAGGCCGGCTTGGGGGTTAAATCCTTAGGCGAGTAGAATTCGTTAGTGATCTCCATCTTGGCCAACTTGTCGAGTCTGGGTGTCTCAGTGAGCATTTTGCGACAGAAACTGTTGACTTTATCGGCTCCTATGTCGTCGCAGCCCAACACCTGGTTGATCTGCTTCCTCGTCTTGCCGGCAGCCCCGTTGTTGATCAGTCCCAGGGCGTAGGTCATGCCCAAGGGCGACAGCAGGATACTCTCGTCGGCCCCTGCCTTGCGGAACTGTTCGAAACCAAGGTCGTTGACAGATCCTACCTTGCGAAACAGGTTGAAGCCAAGGTCGTTGACAGATGTCACCAAAGCCTGCTCTTCATCCGACAAGTTGACCTTGACAAGCGGGTTATTCTCAGCATCTTCCGCTTTCACCATTCCGAGTGCCTCAAATTCCGCCATTGAGATAGGCTCAACGCCATCGGACACCTCTCTCATCGGGATGGGCAGTCCCTTACCATTGACTTGTCTTTGACCCTCAACTGGTATAAATCTGTAGCCGCTTTGCCCATCAGTAGAACGCGGAAAAGGAGAAATCACTGACGACTCCATGATGATCATGTATTCCTTCTTGTCGATAGCCAGTTTGATGGTCTTCATACCCACATAACTGAAGCGGAGTTGGTCTTCAGGATTCTTAACCTTCATGACAAAATGCCCATTATTATCGGTGATGGCCGACTCGATGATACGTCCACTGCTGGCAATCTCGCAGACTGTGGCACCCATCAGCGGACCCATATCGTCACTCACGGTACCGCTGATCGTGTCGCCAGCCTTCACGGTGCCTTCCCCTTCGTAAATGACCTCCTTGATGGGTGATGGTTGAGTCTTTGGAGATGTCTCAGGAATCAGGCTGATGGTGAAAGCGGTGTCAGCGGGTTGGATCCAATAAGCATCTTTGTAGCCGGACTTTCTTACTCTGACATTCTGGTGGCGGTATGGCAACCAAAGGGCAAAATGCCCCTTGTTGTCTGTCTTGACCCCTCCGACATCGTAAGTCCCCATGGTGCCTTCGATATAGGCGAGGGCATCGGCGACGGGCTTCCCGTTATCATCATCCAGTACCGTACCTTCGATGTGACGGCGGTTTTCAAGGATGGCGGGGCAGTCGGAGGCGTAGAGCTTATCGACGGAGATCAGGTTCATGACTAATCGCCGGGGACTGGTGGATTTATAGTAGGCTTCAGCCCACCAGTAGGATTCTGCCTTGGCATCGGGCGTGAAATAGTATCTGCTTTCCTTGACGATGGAACCATCCTGCTTTAGCGGGTGGGTCATGTAGGAATGGGGTTTGCCCTCTTTGACTTTTCCCCCGAAGATGAACGCTAGACGTACGAGACTGTCGGCTCGCTCAATGGATTTGTCGGCCTGCCTGGCGGCTTGTCGGATGTCGTTGACGATGGAATCGAAATGGGCCTCATCGACGATGCTTGGTATTTCTACCTCTACCTCGCGGATAAGCGGCACATAGATGCCGTGGGTATCGCTGCCCACAGGGCCATAGTATTCGTGAGTCATATGGCCATGTTGGCTCGTCATCTGTCCGAAGAAATGCTCCTTGACAGGCGTGTCAAACAGATCAGGATCGAAGGCATGGCTTTCACCGTTATAGATGAAGCCGTCATTCCTGAAAGACGAATAGGAACCGAAATTGTGGCTACCGGGATAGGCATCCAGAAGGTACGTCAGGCGACGGGCTTTTGTCTCGCCAGGTGAAAGTGGTGCGACGGACAGGAACGGTCTGGTGGTGATTTCAATAGCACCGTAGGCTCCGATTCTTCCATAGATCGCCGCTGCAGCCACATCAACAAGAGCCCTGATTTTGTCGATGTATTGTTTGCGCTTAAAGAAGTATGGTTGAAGATCGCTCTTGAGTTTGCCCTCGGCGATGGACTGCTGAAGCACGCCCTTGGGTTCGTCCTCACCGGTGTATCGCCTGGGGATGTGATTCAGGAGTTGCGGGTTCATGGACTTCGGGAGCATCTTCCCGTCGATGACGATGAGCACGGAGTCGCTTTCTTCATCGTTCTCTTCCTCAGGTGGAGCATTCAGGCGCATGAAGGCCTCGGTGTAATCCTTGTAGTAGCGGGAGCCGCGGAAGGTGAGACCATAGACGGGCTTGTTGACATCAAAACAGCCCTGCACCGAGAGCACCTCGCCGGGCTCGGCATGGACGTTGAAAGAGAAGAAATCGTCGATGTCAACATTCGGGGGCGTGAAAATACTATAGTTGCATGGCTCGGTGAGTCGGGTGTTGAACATGAACAATCCATGTTCGTCCTTCACCAACGCTATCACTTTCTTTGGCGGTTGGATGTTCGACGGGAGGATCAGGAGCGTATCGACAGGGTTGTCCAACTTGGCCAGAAAGAACCAGGTGCCGGGTATGCCCCGCAAGTCCTCTGGCTGCTGGGCGAAGCCGTTCATGGTGCCGCAAATGGTGAGGATGGCGGCAAGCATCCATGTTCGTATGTGGGTCATTGTTTTGGTTTTAATAGACTCTGATTTGTGAATTAATAGGGACACGCTCTAAAGTCGTACTCGGCTGCATCATGACGTTATACGGTTCGCTTTTGATGAGGAGCGTTACGGTCTTCAATCCAACGTATGAGACACTGATCAGGTGTCGGGGATTCACGATCTTGAGTTTGAACTGGCCGTTGATGTCGGTGGTGGCATAGCCCACGTTGCGACCTTCCTCGTCAACCTCCATGACGGTAGCACCAACCAGGGGCCCCAATTCGTCGCTCACGGTGCCGCTGATCCTGTCGCCGGCTTTCATCTTCTTCGGTTTAGGAGGCTTCTCCGTCTTCTGGTCTGCTGGCAGCGGCTTGAGCGACTTGACGATGTTATCAACTCTTTCGATGATGACATTCGGTAACCGCTGGCGCAACTGGGCTTCCTTTTCGTCGGTGAATTCGCCCATGATGTGGAGTTCGTCGATGGGGATCTTGTCCAACCATTCGGGGATGACGACGGGACTGTGCCAGAAATGGAGATGCAGCGTACGGATGTGCTCCATCTTAGAGAGCGCAACGGGCACTTCCTGACCTCTGCTCAAATCGATATTGATATTGCCCCCATACTTGTTGAGTTCCTTATAACGTCCGAGTTCATCGGATTCCTCATCGCCAATACGTGCCAGCCAGCCGATCTTGGGCGTGAGGGCGTACGTCTTGGCATCTTCCTCAATGCCCACGAAACCTGCCCACAACTGGATGGGGATGGTGTCAAGCGGCACGCCGGTAGCGGGGTCGGTGAGTACCTGCCGGAAATTCACGTGCACCATCTCCGAAGGCATATCATGGTTCCACTCCACCTTGTCGGGTGTCTCACCCTGATTATTGGGGAAGAACTTCAGAAACCAGCCATCCAACTTGGTCATCTTTGCAGGATCAGGATCACACGAATTGTCAGTTTTCAGTTGGTCAACACGCTTTTTATTGACGATACCCTGCCAGAACTTCTGGTTGGGGTTACCCTTGGAGGCTTCGACAAACTCCTTTAGGATGGCCACCAGATCGTCAGACCACTTTTCCAGATTGTATTTCCTCAGGCAGCGGGCCTTGTCGAGCACCTTTTGCCAGTCGAAGGGTGAGCCCTTGAGTGTGATCGAGGGGATGCCACAGGCGGCTGAGATTCTGGTATAGATGAAATAATGCTTGACGACATCCATCAGCGAGATCTGCGAGGCGATGCGCTCGGTGATGCCGGTGGTGGTGAAGTCGGCCGTCATCAGGTCGGCCAACTCACCCTTGGTATTGTTGGCAATGCAGGTGGAGAAGTCATTCAGCAGGAGTTCCCAGTCGGCACTGGGTGAGAAGATATTATTATTGGAGAGGGTCACGAGTTCCATCTTCCCCTCATGAAACACCAGCAGGTCGCGCATCTCCTCAGCATGGGCATTCACATATCGGGAGAACCCCTGACTGATGACGAGCCACACCATGTCGGGCGACAGCACTAGCGGACGGTGGTCGGCATAGGCCTGCACGATGCACTTGAAGAAGTTGTCCTTGCCTATGTGGGCCAGTTGCTGACCTTCAAAACTGGTCTTCAACACGCGATAATCTTCTTGAGACACCCCTAAGGTGTTGATAATCTGTGCGATAATAAACTTATCGTTGTATTTGGTGATGGTCTGCTTGGGGGCGGGCAGGTCTTCGTCAACCGTAAATTTTGTCTGCGCTGTAGCCAGGCTGGCGATGAGTGCCAGCACGATGATGATAAAACTTTTTTTCATATTCCCATATATTGTCCGATAAAGAAGATGGTGCCGGTTGACCACTCCCTGATGAAATAGAGGAACGGATGATTGGCGTAGAAGCGGACGGTGTCAGGCTGTACTGTTTTCACAGACCCAAGGTCTCCTTGCAAGGAAGTGATGACGGATGCCTCAGCGCCCGTCTCATCAACCTTGATGTGACCTTTCTGCTTGATCCTGTCAATGCAGGATTTCACTTCGAAGAGATGGGAGAAATCCGCCTTATTCATCCTGAAGGCGTTGGGCATGAGTGGCGTCATCGTGCCAGCGAGATTCACCTCTGACTCCGACTCGAAGCGGGGCAACTTCACATCGACATCGATTCGTTGCATCTGAGCATACATCTTCTTCCAACTGTCTGCCGTCAGCGACCCCGCCACATCGCAGACGGTCTTTTCCTCCTTGGGCAACAGGACGATCATCTGGTAGGCACCATTGCTATAGGGCAGGCAGAGCGCCTGACAGAGGTCGTTCTCGGTATAGAAGAACTGGTGGAACTGATTCATCATCGGCACCGTCGTCTCCATGCCGCTCTCACATCTGAACACCTCGTCATGGGTGTTCGTCTTACGGAACTTATCCGCCCAGATGCCCTTGAAGTCGATGGTGTTCTTCAGGGTAAACTTCAACGCCTCTGACTCCGACGTTTCGAATTTCGTGTCGTAATTGTCTTTGGCCACCTGCGTGAAGGCTGGCTTGGGGGTGAAACTCTTAGGCGAGATGAATTCGTTGGTGATTTCCAACTGGGTCGTCTTGTCGAGTTGGGGCGCCTCAGTGAGCATCTTACGACAGAACATATTTATCTTGGCAGTTTCCTTGTCTTTACAGCCCAACACCTGGTTGATCTGTTTCCTCGTTTCACCAGCAGCCCCGTTGTTGATTTGTCCGAGGGCGAAGGTCATGCCCAAGGGCGACAGAAGGATGCTCTTGGGATCCAGTAACGAGATTGTGCGGATCAGATTGAAACCAAGGTCGTTGACAGATGTCACCAAAGCCTGTTCCTCATCCGTCAGACTGATCAGGCCACGGGGGTTGTTCCTGTTCGATATCACGGGGTCACCTTCCAGTTCCAAATCTTCCGCTTTCACCATTCCGCGTTCCTCCATGATCTGATCGAGATCCTTGTAGTAAATCTCTCGCTGCGGGATGGGCAGCGTGCTTGGTCCGGATTGCCTCTTCTTCAATATGTCTTGCAGGGTTGGTACCGGCTGCAACTTGATCTTGTATTCCGTCTTGTCGATAGCCAGTTTGGTGGTCTTCATACCCACATAACTGAAGTGGAGGATATCCTCAGGATTCTGAACCTTCATGGTAAATTGGCCATTATTATCGGTGATGGCCGATCCGACGATACGGCCACTGGCGTCAATCTCGCAGACGGTGGCACCCATCAGCGGACCCATATCGTCGCTCAACGTGCCGCTGATCTTGTCGCCAGCCTTCAAGGCTATCGCAGTTTTAGATGGTTCTTCTGCTCGCTGCTTGACGAAGCCCTTGGTGGTGATTTCGATCACACCGTTTGCACCTTGGGATCCATAGACGGCCGTTGCGGCGGCATCCTTCAAAACGCGCTGCGACTTGATGGTGGCAGGGTCGATGTCCGACAGCTTACCCTTGAAGATGACACTATCGACGATGATCAGCGGCTCGTTGGTGACGATCAGAGTTTTTCTAATACGTCTGATATCAGCTTTGGGGAAATGTTTCTTGATGGCAGCTTCCTGTTCATCGCTCATCTCACCCTTTATGGTCAGATTGTCTATCTGCAGGCCGTAGAACCACTCGGGCAACGCCACCTTGTCGGTGAAGTTGAGGGTCAGTCTCTTGATGTACTTCAACTGGGCGAGGTGCTCAGGCACTCTGTTCACCCGTAAATCGAGGCCATCGAAAGAATCTTCTTCAGCCTTTTTCTTGAGACTCTCTACTATCTTTTCGTTGCTCTCTATCTGTCGCACCATCCAACCCATCTTGGGCGTGAGGGCATGCGTCAGGGTGTCCACTTCCGTTCCGATATAGCCTGCAATGAGCTCCATCGGCGTATCGACAATGACGTTACCATTGGCAATGTCGATAACCTGGTATCTGAAATCAACATACACGCGCTCCGATGGCATCTCATGGATGTGAGGCACCTGGTCGAGCGTCAGTCCGTTTTCATCGGGGAACAGTTTGAGCATCCAGCCGTCCAGAACGGTCGGCTTGCGAAAGTCGCATACCTTATTGCCCACCAGTTTGTCGGGGTTTTCCTTCTTGACCATGTTCTGCCAGAAAGCTTGGTTGGGTTTCCCC
>JAFZUS010000059.1 GCA_017618275.1 Prevotella sp. | reverse complement strand
TTGTGCATTATGCATTGTGCATTGACACTGCTTCTTGTACTACTTCTGTCTATGTAAATCTTTCAAAGAACTCTTTCTTTTTGCCCTCAGCCCAAGTTTTTGAGCGAAAGCGGGTGCAAAGGTACTGCTTTTTTCCGAACCAGCAAAACTTTTCATGAAAAATTTTCAGATTTTACGTATTTTATACACTTATCTTGATTATTGTCAAGACAAGAAACTCACTACACCTTATTATATAATATAAAGCACCAGATACAGCAAACGATAATGTCGGCAAAAAAAAATAAAGGTGATTGTCTGTGTAACAAAAGGTGATAAAAACTCGTTAGTACAAATAGAAGGACTCATCGATGAACTTCTTAAGAGTAAAAATTGTCAAACGCAAAATAGAGATTGTTATGAAGCATACATTATTAATAAAGGTGGCGCTCTGTGCTGCTATCATGCTCACCTCAACAGGTGCGAATGCATCAAATAAAGACTTCAAGAAGTTGGCTAAGATTGAGGGCGTGGAACATGTCCACGTTGGTAAGTTCCTGCTTAACCTCGCTGCAAAGAATGGGGAAAGCGTCAACTTTGGTGATAATATCGCCATCGGCGGCAAGTCAGGCAACCTACTCAAGAAGATAGACACCATTGATGTCTACTCCTGTGAAAAGAAGAATACTGCAGAGCAACTGAGCCAATATGTGCAGAGCATTCTGGACGGTAACGGCTGGGAGCCCCTCATCAATGCTACAGACGAGGACGGCGAGAAGGTGAAGATCTATCAGAACCAACAGGGCAAGCACACGACTGTCATCATCTTTGCAGAAGAGGACAACGAGGCTTCGTTGGTGGTCATAGACGGCAAACTCGATATGGCCCAACTGATGGAGCAAATGAGTAAGGAGAACTAAACCCCATACATATATGAAAAAGATTATCTTATCACTCATCGTTCTGCTCTCAGTAGGCAATGCCTATGGTCAGACCGTTGAAAAACTGATGGCGAAATACAAGGCCATAGACGGTGTTGAGTATCAAGAGACGACTGCTGAAACTCGCAAGAGTATGGAAGAAAGCAGAGAGAAAGGAAGTGCCGGCCTGAGCAAGAAAGACTACGACTTCATACTGAAGAACTTCAAGAAGGCCGAACAGGTACAAATGACCTTGAACGAAGACCAGATGGCGCAACTGGCCAATGATCTCCAGGCGCTGAAGGGCTACGAGATGCTGTTCATGCAGAACGACAATAAGGAGCCTGGGGAAGGAAAGAACCTCGTTCAGAACATGATCAATCAGACCTTCAACCCTAATCACCAACTGCGTATTTACGGCAAGGTGAAAGGCAACACGGTGAACGACCTACTGATTCGCTGGGACATCTGGGGGAAGGTGGTGTTGGCACATCTCGACGGAAAGGTCAAGAAAGACCTCATGCTGAAAAGTATCATCGGCTGCGATTGGGGTGATTTGGTCAACTTTGAAGAGGATGAGGACGCTGTGAACATGAAGGATGTCGTGAAGGAGGTGGAAGATGGCAACGTGCTGTTCGTCATCAATGGCGAAGAGCATCCGGAACTCCACTCCTTGAAAGAGGCCCGGGAATATATGAACAACACTGGTTTCTATTTCGACTATGAATCGTGGGTGGTTGGCGGTGCCGTCAAGGAAAAATATCCACACACAGACAAGAAGGTGGTCATTGAGTGGAGCATAAAGGATAAGAAAGACCAGCAATAACGGATGGACGCACGGGAGTTCAAGCAACGGTTCATGCCTCACTATAAGTTGCTCTACAGAGTGGCTTATCATCTGACAGGGAACGCACAGAATGCTGAAGACCTACTTCAGGATATGTACCTGAAGTTATGGCAGAAGCGTGACGAACTGCCCGAAGAGGCTACGAAAGAGGCTTATCTCGTGACGATGATACGACGTCTGTTCATAGATCAGCGACGATTGAAACACCTTGACACCTCAGCAGAGTTGAAGAACGAGGAAGGACCACCCGACGAACGGAGTCTCGACCATCAGATAGACTCTCAAGACGAGGTTCAACAGATGGAAGGGCTCATCAGCGAACTGCCAGAAAGAGACGGAAAGATCATCCGGATGCACCTGATGGAAGACCGCTCCTACGAAGAGATAGAACAAGACACAGGACTCTCGCAAGGCAACATCCGAATCATCGTGATGCGAACGAAACAGAAGTTAAGACAACAATTCCAAAAGATCACTAAGACATGGACGAACTGACAAACGAACGAGAGCAGAGCCAAACGATAGAGCAGCGAGTGCAGAAGCAAACTTGTTTGCATTCTGCCGAGTCGCGACAGAGTTCGAGGAACTCAAATTGCTTGAGCTATGCCGAGCGAGAAGGAAGAAGACGAAGTCAACTGAATTATAAAGCATTAGAACAAATCCCCATTCCCGAAGGACTGGAAGAACGACTCTCAGCCAAAATCGACGAGTGGGAACAAGAGGAGACAAGACAGAAAGACCAGCGCCGTCGTCTGCTGCCCAGATCCCTCCGCTATACGGCTATTGCCGCCAGCGTCGCCCTCGTCTTTGGTGTGGGATTTCACTATTTGCGACAGGACGAGCCTGTCAATCTTGCTGAACAGGACACCTATCAGGATCCAGCGAAGGCACAACTGGAGGCAGAACGTGCCTTAAACCTTCTGGCTGCCAATCTGAACAAGGGTATGGGCCATCTGGAAAAGGCAAAAGCCCTGAGCGACAAGGCTGAAAATACATTAAACAAACAACTTAAAGCATTGGAATAACATGAAACAGCAAGTAATAAGAATACTGCTTTGTGCAGTAGTGGCAATGGCAAGTCTTTCCGTCAACGCTCAGGTAAAGGCGTTTGAGAAATATGCTGACATGAAGAACGTGTCATACGTGTACATCTCCAAATACATGTTAGGAATGGCCAGCAAATCTGCAACGCCCTCAGTACCAGGGGTGGATATGAAAAGTCTGGCCAGCAAACTGACAGGCATACAGATTATCAGTTCAGAAGATAAGACGGCACGCACAAAACTGAAAAATGACGTCAAGGACATCCTTGCGCGAGACAAGTACGAAGTGCTGATGCAGATCAGGGAAGACGGCGACAAGGTGGATATCTACCACTGCGTTGGCAAGCAACAATCCGTTGTCGTCATGTTGATGGACGAGGACGACAGCGCAACGGTGATGATCTTCTCTGGCCACTTCACGTTAGACGACATCATGAAAATGACGAAATAACCTCACAAAGTTAGAGTGAGGTTATTTGCCATACTACCAATACTTTTTTACGTTTCACGACCTGCAATCATTTGCGTCTTGAAATAAAAAAACACTGCGGACAGGGCGTTTCTAAGTTAATTTCTGATAAAACGATGGTTGTTGACGGAAAAATGCGTACCTTTGCACCCTATGTCAACAATACTACATATAGAAACCAGTACAGACGTGTGCTCCGTAGCCGTATCGGAGGACTCGCATGTAATCTTCCAGCAGGACGACCACAGTGGGCCGAACCATGCGGAGAGACTGGGTACGATGGTCGACGAGGCCCTGTCGTTTACAGACAACCACGCCATCCCATTCGACGCTGTTGCCGTCAGTTGCGGACCTGGTTCCTATACTGGTCTGCGCATCGGTGTGTCGATGGCGAAGGGCATCTGTTACGGTAGGAATCTGAAACTGATAGCCGTGCCTACGCTGGAACTGTTGTGCGTGCCTGTGCTGTTGAGGGAGATTCCAGAGGAAGATGCCCTGCTCTGTCCGATGCTCGACGCACGACGGATGGAGGTGTATGCTGGTGTCTATACTCGTGCCTTGAAACCCGTCAGGGAAATCGGAGCCGATGTGGTGACAGCAGAGACCTACAAGGAATACCTCGACCAACATCCCGTGTACTTCTTTGGCAACGGTGCGAAGAAATGTATGGAGACCATCAATCACCCGAATGCCCGTCTGATAGAAGGTATAGAGCCTTTGGCCAAGTGGATGCAGCCTCTGGCAGAACGTCGTCTGCTGAACGGGCAAACAGAGGATGTGGCCTACTTCGTGCCCTACTATCTGAAGGACTTCGTGGCGAAGATGCCAAAGAAACTGATTTAAAGGTAAAAAGGTAAAAAACAATATGGATATTAAAGGATTAGACTACAACACGCAACGCTCCAAACTGATCATGTCGGAATACGGACGTGAGATACAGAGGATGGTGGAATACGCCTGCGAACTGCCCACGAAAGAAGAGCGGCTTAAGTGCGCCAAGACCATCATCCGACAGATGGAGACGAAGAATCCCCAACTTCGCGACAATGATGACTACGAGCAGACGCTCTGGGATCATCTCTATCTGATGAGTCACCGTGAACTCGACATCGACTGGCCCTTCGACGTGTCGGAGGCCGACAAGATACTCTCCAAGCCCCAGCCGATGAAACTGCCCAACGGCAAGATTCACCTGCGCCACTACGGTCATCTGGTGGAAGAACTGTTTGAGCAGTTGAAAACCATGCCCGCAGGAGAAGAGCGCAACGCACTGGTGAAGAAAACCGCCAACCAGATGAAGCGCGACCTCATGACATTCGGACACGGTTCTGTAGACGATGAGCGCGTCGCCAGCGACCTGGCACGATACACGGACGGCAAGATCCAACTCGACCTGAACAACTTCACGTTCGAGAAAGTCAGCCCCAGCATCGGAAAGCCCACTGGCAAGAAGAAGAAATAATCCACTCTGACTATGGCATCATTTATCATAGAAGGCGGTCATCTGCTGAGCGGAGAAATCACCCCACAGGGAGCCAAGAACGAGGCCCTGCAGGTAATTTGCGCCACGCTGTTGACCGACGAGGAAGTCATCATCCACAACATCCCAGACATCCGTGATGTGAACAACCTGATACAGTTGCTCAGGGATATCGGGGTGAAGGTAACTGGCGGAAAGGCCGGATATTCCGGATATTCCGGAAATACAGGGACCTACTCCTTCCAGGCCGACGCCCTGAATCTCGACTACCTCCAAAGCGACGAGTTCGTACACAAGTGCGCAGAACTACGAGGGAGTGTCATGATGATCGGTCCGCTACTGGCCCGTATGGGTAAGGCCATCATCACCAAACCCGGTGGCGACAAGATCGGACGTCGTCGTCTCGACACCCATTTCCTCGGTTTCGAGAAACTCGGCGCCATCTTCAACCATATCTCCGAGCGTGATGCCTATGAGATTTCCGCCAAGCAACTGAAGGGTACCAATATGCTGCTCGACGAGGCCTCTGTGACAGGTACTGCCAATATCGTGATGGCTGCAGTCTTCGCCAAAGGCACCACCACCATCTATAACGCTGCCTGCGAACCCTATATCCAGCAACTCTGTCATCTGCTGAACCGCATGGGTGCGAAGATCAGCGGCATTGCCTCCAACCTGCTCACCATCGAGGGGGTGGAGCGTCTGCATGGTGCTGAGCACCACATCCTGCCCGACATGATCGAGGTGGGCTCCTTCATCGGTATGGCAGCCATGTGTGGCGACGGCATCCGCATCAAGCACGTCAGCCTCAAGGACCTTGGTATCATCCCCGACTCCTTCCGTCGTCTTGGCGTGAAGGTCAAGGTGGAAGGCGACGACCTTGTGATCCCCCGTCAACGGCACTACGAGATACAGTCATTCATCGACGGCACCATCATGACACTTGCTGATGCCCCGTGGCCAGGTCTCACCCCCGACCTGCTTTCAGTCTTGATCGTGGTGGCGACACAGGCCAGAGGTAGCGTGCTCTTCCATCAAAAAATGTTCGAGAGTCGTCTGTTCTTTGTAGATAAGTTGATAGATATGGGAGCCCAGATAATCCTCTGCGACCCACACCGTGCTGTGGTAGTGGGGCACGACAGGAAGATCACCCTGCGTGGAGGTCGTATGTCGAGCCCCGACATCCGTGCCGGTATCGCCCTGCTGATAGCCGCCATGAGTGCCAACGGTACCAGTCGCATCGACAACATCGAGCAGATTGATCGTGGCTACGAAGATATCGAAGGGCGCCTGAATGCCCTAGGAGCGAAGATAACAAGAGCATGATACGCGAAGAAGAGGTCTATAAGATAGGAAAGTTAGGCAAGACGCACGGCGTGAAGGGAGAGATATCCTTTCTCTTCGACGACGATGTATTCGACCGTGTCGATGCTGACTACCTGATACTTCGAGTCGACGGGCTGCTCGTGCCTTTCTTCATCGAGGAGTACCGTTTCCGCAGCGATGCCAATGCCATCATGAAGTTCGAGGACATCGACACCCAGGAACAGGCTCGAGAACTGACGGGCTGCGAGGTCTACTTCCCCCGTGAACTCGCTGACAGCGACGACGCTATCACCTGGGCCGCCATCGTGGGATTCGAGATCATCGACAACGCCAGTGGCAAGTCGGTAGGGCGTATCGCCAGCATCGACGACACCACTCTCAACATCCTCTTCTGTCTCGAAGACGGCAGACTCATTCCTGCCTCCGAGGAACTGATCATCGATATCGACAAAGACGGCAAAACCATCACCATAGACATCCCTGAGGGGCTGTTGGAATTATAAAATAGTGAAATTGTCAAATAGTCAAATGAAAAAGCAAATAGCCATTCTCGGCTCTACGGGGTCGATAGGAACCCAGGCCCTCGAAGTCATCGAGGAGCATAGTGACCTGTACGAGGTCTACTGCCTGACCGCCAATAATAAGGTGGAACTGTTGGCTGAGCAGGCCCATAAATTCAAGCCTGCTGCTATCGTCATCGCCAACGAGGCCCGTTACGACGAGTTGAAGCAACTGATGAGCGACCTGCCCGATGTGAAGGTCTATGCCGGTGCCCGTGCCCTCGATGAAATCGTAGAGGCAGAGCCCATCAATATGGTGTTGACAGCAATGGTAGGCTTCGCAGGCCTCTCCCCCACCATCCACGCCATCAAGGCAGGCAAGGCCATCGCCCTCGCCAACAAGGAGACGCTGGTGGTAGCAGGAGAACTCATCCTGCAACTGGCCCAGCAGTACCACACCCCCATCCTACCCGTCGACAGCGAGCACTCCGCCATCTTCCAGAGTCTGGTGGGTGAGGATCAGAACCCGATAGAAAAGATCCTGCTGACAGCCAGCGGCGGTCCGTTCCGTCTGAAGACAATGGAGGAGATTGCCCACGTGACAAAGGCCGATGCCCTGCGCCACCCGACATGGGACATGGGTGCCAAGATTACCATCGACTCAGCCTCGATGATGAACAAGGGTTTCGAGGTGATCGAGGCCAAATGGCTCTTCGGTGTCGACGCCAACCAGATTCAGGTTCTCGTCCATCCGCAGTCGATCGTCCACAGCGCCGTACAGTTCCAAGATGGTAGCGTGAAGGCTCAACTCGGTGTACCTGATATGCGACTGCCTATACAGTATGCCCTCTCGTTTCCGCAGCGGTTGCACCTCAGCGGCGAACGTCTTGACCTCTTCAAGGCCCAGCATCTGGAGTTCTTCGAGCCCGACCTGAAGAAGTTCCGTTGCCTCGCCCTTGCCTTCGAGGCCATCGACAAGGGCGGCAATATGCCGTGCATCGTCAATGCCGCCAACGAAATCGTGAACCGCGGTTTCCTGGAGGACAAGTGCGGTTTCCTACAGATGGGAGATATCATCGCCGAGACCATGCAGCGTGCCACATTCGACAAGAACCCCTCATATGACACCTATATCGCGACCGACGCCGAAGCGCGCCGTATCGCCACAGAATTGATGTCGAGCCCCCTAAGTTAGGGGGAATGGGGGTCTGAACAGGCGCAGACTCCCGATACGATAATAATAACAATTAATGGTCTGGTTTACGCTTGTTCAGACCCCCACCCCCCTAACTTAGGGGGCTTAAACAAATGGACATCTTCTTAATTAGACTTTTTCAGTTTTTGCTGGCAATATCATTGCTGGTACTGCTCCACGAACTGGGGCACTTTACGTTTGCCAAACTCTTCAAGGTACGAGTCAACAAATTCTATCTGTTTTTCAACCCCAAGTTCCACATCCTCAGCACCTACGACACCTGGATGCGCCGTCTGCTGAGACTGACGCCTGAGGTGGTACCCACCAAGGAAATAGAAGAAAAGAATGACAAGGGTGAAACCACGAAGACGACGGTGAAGGAATACGTTGGCACCGAATACGGACTGGGATGGCTGCCCCTTGGCGGCTACTGCGCCATCGATGGAATGATCGACGAGACCAACCAGAAATTGTCGGAAGAGACCCACCCCTGGGAGTTCCGTACCAAACCCGCCTGGCAGCGTCTGCTCATCATGATTGGCGGCGTACTTGTCAACTTCCTCCTCGCCCTGTTCATCTACTCGATGATCCTCTACCACTGGGGCGACACCTATATCCCTGTAAAGGATATGACCCTCGGTATGAAGTTCAATACCGAAGCCAAGGCCCTCGGGTTCCAGGACGGCGATATCCTTGTCGGCACAGAGAAGGGCGAGTTCAAGGACTTCTCCGCCGACCTCTACCGTGACATCTCTGAAGCCACCCGTGTAGACATTATCCGCAACGGCAAGGAGATGAGCCTCAACCTGCCCGGTGACCTCAATTTGTTGGGTATGCTCAAGGCCGAGCCTTCGTTTGTACGCCCCCTAATCCCCGCCGAGATAGACAGTGTGGTGGCCGATACCCCTGCTGCCGCCATCGGCCTCCAGAAAGGCGACCGCATCGTAGCCATCAACGACAAGTCTGTCGATTCCTATAATGAGTTCACCGACCAGATTGGTGTCCTCGAAGATATGATGACTGCCGCCAAGACCACCGAGGACAGTATGAAGATTCGCACCGCCACCATCATCATTGAGCGGAGTATAGAGTTTAGAACTGATAGTGTAGAGTTTGCTACCGCCATACCTGCAACAGAAACTACGGGGACTCTGGAAGGAAACTCTCAACTCTCAACTCTTAACTCTAAACTTGACACGCTTAGTGTCACATTAACCCCCGACCTGAAGGTAGGCTTCGTGGTCAAGGCCATCGCCGGTCTCTACGAGCCCTACACCCGTGAATACGGTTTCTTTGAGAGTTTCCCCGCCGGTATCAAATACGGTTGGAACGTGCTGGCAGGCTATGTGGGCGACATGAAGTACGTCTTCACCGCCGACGGTGCCAAGTCGCTTGGTGGTTTTGGTGCCATCGGCAGCCTCTTCCCACCCGTCTGGGACTGGTATCTCTTCTGGAAGATGACCGCCTTCCTCTCGATCATTCTCGCCTTCATGAACATTCTGCCCATCCCCGCCCTCGACGGTGGACATGTGCTGTTCCTGCTCTATGAGATGATCACGCGCCGCAAACCTTCTGAGACATTCATGATCCGTGCCGAGTATGTCGGCTTCGGCATCCTCATCTTGCTGATGGTGGTGGCAAATCTTAACGACATCCTCCGCTGGCTCGGCTATATGTAATGCACAATGCACAATTCATAATGCACAATTGATGGTTACCGTGATGATAACCTTGTTTGCCATTGTCGTCGTGGGCTACGCGGCAGGCAAACTAGGCTACATGGGGGGTACGTTCGACAAACGACTGTCGAAGGTAGTGATTGACATCACCTGTCCGGCGCTGATCCTCTCGTCATCGATGACAGGTGAACTGCCTGACCGACAGTATATCCTTCCACTACTGCTCATCAGCGTCATCACCTATATCGTGCTGACGGGTATGGCTTATCTTCTTCCCCGCTTCCTGACACGGAACCAGGAAGACGAAGGTATCATCGGTTTCGCCCTGATATTCGGGAATGTAGGTTTTATGGGTTATCCTGTCGTAGCCTCCATCTTCGGACACGAAGCCATCTTCTATGCCGCCGTACTGAATGTCGTCAACACCTTTGCCGTCTTCACCATCGGAACCATGTTGGTCACAGGAAAGAGTGAGGTGGAGGGCAGAAAATTCCAAAAGAAAGTGCTCTACTCCACCCCGATGCTGGCCGCCTACGTGACGATGGCGATAGTGGCCCTCCGCATCGACAGTATCCCTGTCTACATCAGCCAACCCCTCACGATGATTGGCAACATCACCGTCCCTGCCGCCCTGCTCATCGTCGGCTCGTCGATGTCACACCTCTCCCCCCGCGCCATGCTCGGCAACGGCACCGTCTATGTCACATCACTCTTCCGTCTGGCCATCCTCCCCATCGGTGTCCATTTCCTGTGCCGTACCCTCGGTTTTTCTGAGTTTGTGGTCAACATCAACACCATCGTCATCGCCATGCCCGTCGCCACCTACGGCACCATCCTCTGTCTGCGCCACGGCAAAGACACCACCCTCATCACCGAGGTGACCTTTATCACCACCCTCCTCTCCATGCTCACCATCCCCGTCCTCGTGACGCTACTTTTCTGAGACAGAGAGCCAACAGATAGACTGCTGCGATGATGACGTAGATCATCGCCACTTGTAGCAGTGAAGGGTGGAGTCCGTCGATGCTGGCACCAGGAAGAAGGGCTATCTTTGAGAGGATAGTGTTCAATAGTCCTACTACATATAGTAAAAGGTACGCAAGGGAAGGCACTATCAGCACCACCAACGACAACCAGAGTATCAGCATGGCGGCTGGGACGACGATGAAGTTAGTAAGGAGGAAATAGGTAGAGAAACGTCCGAAGTAGTAGGCGATGAGTGGGGCGACACCTATCTGTGCGGAAACGGAAACGGCAACCATTGCCCAGAGCCAGCGCACCACACGGTGCGACTGGAGGTTGTCGGGCGGAAAGACATTCATCAGCAGCGGCACCCACACGAGGATGGCAAGCACCGCCATAAACGACATCTGGAAGCCCACATCGAAGAGCGTCAACGGATTAAACACTAACAGCACAATAGCGGTGAATGCCAAGGTGTTGACAGACATCTTATCCCGATGGCCCAGTGACAGCAGGGCATAAAGACTCAACATCACAGCAGCACGTACCACACTTGTAGAGAGACCCACCAGAAACACAAAGGCCCAAATGCTTAGGACAATCAACAACTGAGAGAGCATCTGCCATCGTCTTCCTGCTATCAACAGCGACAGCAGGGTATAGATGATGCCGAGATGGAGTCCGCTGAGGGCCAGCACATGTGAAGCCCCTGTGATGGAATAGGTGTCTTTGAGTTCTTTTGTCAAAGCCGATTTGTCGCCTAAGGCCATCGCAGCCACAACAGCGTATGACTCATCAGCCATCCCTTGCGACGAAAAACGTTTCAGCAGTTGGCTGCGTTGCTTAAGAAAGAAGAGTTTTGTCCGTTCTGCATTCGAAAGGTTTGACAGCAATATCTGAGCCTTCCGCCACTTCCAACCGGCAACGTAGGTACGACCCGTGAATCCGTGTATCTCCAAATAACGGCGGTAGTCGAAGGTACCCCGGTGCCAGTCGCTATTAGACTGGATATGCGACTGGATACGCAGGCCGTCGCCAATTGTCAGGCTGCGACTGCGGTCATCCTTGTAGATATAGGCTTTCAGGCGTCGTCCGCTCTGCGTCAATAGGATATCCACCGCCATCGTCTTGGGTTTCTCCACAGGCTCGGAGATGACGACTGCCTCATAGCAGACTTCTCCTTCGGGCCATGTCATGTGGAGCGACTCCTTCTGTCGTTGCATCAACAGCCAGCCCAAGGCGAGAAAACACAATGAGATAGCCACCGACTGCCAATGCGGATGCCGCCACAACAGCAGAGTCAGTACCAGAAGGCCAATCAGTATCGCCAACAGCCACAACGCAACGACAGCCACAAACTGGCCCACAACGATGCCTGCCATCAAACTGACGGCCACTTTCAGCAATGGGACTTCTTCAAACAGGTTGTTTTTCATATCCATCAAATTTAATGCTGCAAAATTACAAAAAATACGCAGATATCCAAAGAATATCGCCAAAAAATTGTAATTTTGTAGCCGAAATGGAAGTAATCGGTATGCCCTTGTGGGCGTGGATATTGTTTTATGTGCTGGTACTGGTGATGCTGGTCATCGACCTGAAGTCGTTTGGCAAGAAGGGGCAGCATGAGGTCAGCGTGTCGGAAGCACTGAAGATGACTGCCGTGTGGATCGGGGTGTCACTCGTGTTCTGTGCGGGCATCTATTTCCTCTATCCTGGCGACTCGCACGAGAAGGCGATGGAGTTTCTGGCGGGCTATATCATTGAGAAGTCGCTGTCGATGGACAACCTCTTTGTATTCCTGATGCTCTTCTCCTTCTTCGGTGTCAAACCGAAATACCAGCACGAGGTGCTCTTCTGGGGTATCTTCGGGGCACTTGTGCTTCGCAGCATCTTTATCTTTGCTGGTGCGGCGATGGTGCAACGGTTTGAGTGGATATTAGGCATCTTTGGCATCTTCTTGATCTATACAGGCATCAAGATGTTCAGTCATAAGGATGACGAGAGTGTCGATCCATCGAAGAACATCTTCGTAAAACTCTTCAAACGGTTCTTCCCCGTGACGGATCAGATGCACGAGGACAAGTTCTTTGTGAAGGTGAGAAAGGGAGAAGGTGAGAAGGTGAGATGGTTGGCAACGCCTCTGTTTATTGCGCTGATAGTGATTGAGACGACAGATGTGGCATTCGCCGTGGATTCGATACCCGCTGTGTTCTCCGTAAGTCGCGACCCGTTTATCATCCTCACGTCGAACATCTTCGCCATCCTCGGGTTGCGGGCACTCTATTTCGCCCTCGCCGCTGTGGCGAAGTATTTTACCTATCTGAAGTACGGGCTGGGGATTATCCTCAGTTTCGTGGGTGTAAAGATGTTGCTGGAAGTGTTGTGGGATATCGAAATCCCCACCCTATGGTCACTCGCCACCATCTTCGGCCTGCTCGTCCTGTCGATGTTACTGTCGGTAGTCCTCTCAAGGCGTAAGGCCTAAGCCGACCTGCGGTCGCCTACCCATTGTCTTTTACCATCATCTTCCGCCACTTGATATAACCGAAGACAGCAATAAAAACGTAGAGGGCATAGAGCGAGGCCTTGAAGGGGATATCCTTATAGAAATAGAGGACACAGGTCACCACATCGACGGCAATCCAGATAAACCATTGTTCCAGATATTTATGTGCCAACGCCCAGATACCCACGATGCTCAGGGCGGTGGTGAAACTGTCGGCGAGAGGGACGTTGCTATTGGTGAACGTCACGAGAATCCAATAGATAATCCCCCAGACGGCAGCAATCAGCAGCATCCAAGGTAAAATGAGACGCTTTGGGAAATGGCGGATGGGTAGCGCCTCTTTCGAGGTGCTGCCGTGGATCCACCGCCAGTAGCCATAGACGGTCATGGCCAGATAGTAGAACTCCATGCCACAGTCGGCATAGAGACCTTTCTGGTAATAGAGCACGATGCCGAGGGCCTGCATGAGGAATCCCACCAGCCACATCCAGAGGCTGGCCTTATACTCCAAGAGGATATACGCCAGTCCCAAGACCGTCGTCACAATATCCAACCAATGCTCTGCCAAAAACTCCATCATATCATCTCTGTGTTAATCTGTGTAATCTGTGGCTTAAAAGCGAAGCGTCACATTCCCAGCCATCGTAAAGCCCGCCATTGGGATAAAGCCAATCTGGTAGTAACGGTTGTCGTTGGGATGTCCGTAACTGTCGCAGATGGCGGAGTACACCCATCCGCTGGCGGCATAGCGACGATTGAAGATATTGCTGAAGTTCAGCCCGAAGATGCACTCCTTCAACACTTTCTTAGGACGCAGCGTGTAACTCAGTGAGGCGTTCGACACACTGTAGCAGGGCAGCGAACGGTCGGCATTTTCCGTATTGTCGAGATACTGGCGCGACACGTAGTTCGTGTGCCACGTGGCTTGGAGACCCTGATAGTGGAAGTTCACGAAGCCGTTGAGGATGGCCGACGGTGAGAAGGCCAGCGTGGAGTTGTCGTAGTGGATGGTCTGCGAGCCATTGTCCCAGTCTTCCACCACCTCGTCGAAGTCCTTGATCTTGTTGCTGCTCAGGGCGGCATTACCTTCGATGGAGAGCCAAGGAGTGATGTTGACACCCGCCTGCAGTTCGACACCGAGACGGTAGGAGTCCTTGATGTTCGTTGTGAGGTTCTCGCCGATATCACTCAACAAGCCTGTCTGCACAAACTGGTCGTTGTACTTCATATAGTAGCCGTTGACGCCTGCGTGCCAGATGTCATTGGTGAAGGTGTAACCCAGTTCAAAGTCGAGCAACGACTCTGCCTTCGGAGCGGGATAGGAGCCGTTGTCGGTGAAGTTGTTACGCTCCGGTTCACGATGGCTCATGGCTGCGGAGCCATACACACGATGTCCGCCGAGGCTCCATGAGAAACCCGCTTTGGGATTCAGAAAGTCGTATTTTTGGTTGATGTCGAGACGCTGGTTGTAGTAGCCGCTCGCGTCATCATAGAACTTATCGTTGATACCATCCGTCTTGTAACCCACATGACGGTACTGCATATCAGCAAACACGTCCCACTGGTCGTTGAGATGATAGGCGGCTTTCAGATAGACATTTCCATCGAGTTTGTGGGCATCGGAGTCGTAGTATTTGTAATTGACATCGAGATCGCTCGACGCGCCATTGATCTCGGGGTGCGTCATCCAAATAAGATGCTGTCTCACCTCAGGATGGGCAGCATAGGTGACATAGCCAAAATGGTTGCCATCGAAGTTCTGGAGGGAGAGTCCGCCGATGATATCCCACGCCTCATCCTTGTAGTTGGCGTTCCACACCAGACCGTAACTGTGCTGCGTCAGTCCCTTCTTACGCACAAAGTCCGTCTTCTTGATGTTGTTGCCCTCAGTATCCTTCATGCTCAGACCAAACTTCGAGAGTTTGTTGTTAGGACGGAACTCCTCGTAGTAGCCATAGCCATAGGTATAGTGCAGCGAGGCAGATGTGCTCCACTTGTCGTTGATGTTCCACGAAGCAGAGAGGATATTGTGGTTCTGCCAGAAGTTGTCGGTGGTCTTGTCCCAATAACTGCCATCAGCCATCTTATATCGCTGCGTGCTATAGGTTCCGTCTTCGTTGATAATCATCGCCTCATAAAGCGAATTGAACTTTCCCAGACCCTTGTCCCACATATCCTTGTAGGTCTTGATGCCTGTCTTTCCACCGTAGGTGCCATCCATGATACTCAGGTCGTTGGTACCTGCCGTCACACCGTTCCAGGCCTGTCCCGTGCGCTCGAAGTTACCGATGTTCTTGTAACGGACGATGACATCGTCCGATACCCAACTAAGGCCCCCATAATAGGAACCGCTGCGCCCTGAGGTGCCATGAATGAAACCGTCTGTATTCGTCTGGTGGTAGGCACCGTCGAGGATGAGGTGATTCCACAACAGACCCGTCGAGAACTTACCACCCACATTAAACGTATTAAACGAACCATACGAAGCAGTTACCTCTCCCCCAACCTTCTGACTGGGTGTAGCCGATGAGAGGGCCACCGTACCACCAAAGGCACCATCGCCATTCGTGGATGATCCCACACCACGCTGTATCTGTACACTTCCGAGCAGCGAACCGTAGGAGTTCATATTGGCCCAGAACACGCACTGGTCCTCAGGCGAGTTGAGGGGCACACCGTCGAGGGTGACATTGATACGCGAGTCGCCAGCCCCACGGATACGCATATAGGTGGTACCTGTACCTACACCGTTCTCACTCCACGCCAACACACCCGGTGTCTGCGAGAAGAGGAAGGGCAGTTCCTTACCCGTTTTCGAGAATTCATTAAGTTCCGTTTTCTTGATGTTGGCAATGGCATAGGGAGCGTTCTTCTGTGCACGGACGCCTTGCACCACCACCTCCTGCAACTGCTCCACCTGAGTGGAATCATAGAGTGCAGCCTTACTCTGACCGCTTACATTTACTGCGCACACCAGCGCCGTTAATCCTGTAACAAATTTTTTCATACTTGTACTAATACCTTTAATTAATTAATAATGTAAAGGGGGAACTTGTGTCGATAACATCTACTATCCATCCCTACGCCGGTATTGTCCGGATCAGGTGAGAGGGTATCATCTCAGCCTGCACCAGCAGGCACCCCTTGAATTGCGGGTGCAAAATTAAATAAAAAATCCCGAACCGCCAAACGATTCGGGATTTTTCTCACCTTCTCACCTTTATCGGATGCCGAGGCGGGCCTCAACCACATTGACGACATAGTCGCCCAGTTTCTCGCACTCGTTGATAAGGTCCATATAGATAGTGCCAACGGCATAGGTATACTCGTGGTTGTTGATGTCGGTGATATTCTGCGCCTTCAACTGGTTTCGGAAATTGTTGATCTCATGCTCGATGTTGAAGGAACGGTTCACGTCGAAGGTCTCCTTACGTCCCAGCATCAGACTGTTCATCTGCGACAGCGACTGGTCCGTCAGTTCCATCATCTGATGGAGATGATCATACTGTGCCGGGGTGAAATGATCCTCCTTGGCATTGTACTTGCGCGAGATGGTACGCGCCATATTGAAACAGGCATCGCCAATACTCTCCAGTTCGGAGATCTCACGCAACATGGCGCGGATCTTCGCTTTCGTCTCGTCGGAGAGATGCGCATCGCCCACCTGATCCAGATACTTGGCTATCTCCAGTTCCATATTGTCGCTAATGCCCTCGTACTTCTCGATACGGGAGTAGAGTTTGTTGAAGTCGCTTTCTTTGTTATCCTTCTTGTTGTTGGCACTCGACGAGAGGGTCAGCAACTCTTTTACCATTCCGAACATCCGCTGCATACGCTCCGAGAAAGCCCTGATCTCCTTGTGAGCCTCAAGTACGGAAAGTTCTGGGGTCTTCATGATACCAGAAGTGATGAAGTGCAGACGGAACTCATCCTCCTCATCGACCTTCTTGGGTTTGATGACCCAGCACACGAAACGCTCAACATAGGGTACGAACCAGATAAGCAAGAACGTATTACTGACGTTGAAAGCAGAGTGGAAGGTGGCCAGAGTCATCGAGGCCTTCAGGGCGAACTCCGGATCACTGGGTGGCATGGAAGTGTCGAAGCCCGCAAACGAACAGACGGCAGCGAAGAATGGCTTCAGTACTATCAACACCCAGATGACACCTAACGTATTGATCGACAGGTGCGCAAAGGCAGCCCGTCGTGCCTGCACATTCGCCGTCAGCGCCACGATGTTTGAGGTGATGGTGGTACCGATATTCTCGCCCAACACCACCATGATACCCTGGTCGATATGGAGCACACCTGTAGAGCACAGCGTCATCGTGATGGCCATGATGGCAGCCGACGACTGCACACAGAGTGTGAGCACCGTACCCATGAAGAGGAACAACAGGGAGTTCCAGATGGTGGGTGCATTAAAACTGTCGAAGAAATAATTGACCGCTTCGGCATACTCGCCTGTCACGGCATCGGCACCTGTCGCCCTCAGGGTTCCCAATCCCAGGAAGAGGAAGGCCACACCAAAGAGGAAGTCACCCACGATACGGTGCTTCTTCATATAGATCAGGATGATGCCGAGGAAGAAGGCGGGATACACATAGTCGGTGATGTTAAATGAGAAACCCAACGACATAATCCATGCCGTCACGGTAGTTCCGATATGGGCACCCATAATGACGGAGATGGCCTGCACAAGTGTCAACAGGCCTGCATTGACGAACGACACCGTCATCAGCGTCGTAGCCGTTGACGACTGTACGGCAGCAGTGACGAAGATACCCGTCAACATACCCGTGAAACGGTTGGTGGTCATCGCACCAAGGACATGGCGCAATTGCGGACCCGCCATCTTCTGCAAGGCATCGCTCATTGACTTCATACCGAACATCAACAAGGCGAGCGAGCCTAATAATTTGAATAAAACCAGCATAAAAACCTTTTTACCCTTTTACTTTTTTACCTTTTTACCTTTACCTGATTCCCATACGGGCTTCCACGACATTCACCACATAGTCGCCCAGTTTCTCACACTCATTGATGAGATCCATGTAGATGGTACCTACGGCGTAGGTATATTCGTGGTTGTTGACATCGACAATGTTCTGCGATTTCAGTTGATTACGATAGTTGTTAATCTCATTCTCAATATTGAAGGTGCGGTTGATATCAAACGAGTCCTTGCGACCAACTATCAGTTTATTCATGTGCGTCAACGACTGATCCGTGAGTTCCATCATCTGATGGAGGTGTTCGTATTGCTTCTCGTTGAAGTGGTCTTGCTTAGCATTGTACTTACGCGAAATCGTACGCGCCATCTTTTGGCAGGCATCACCGATACTCTCCAGTTCGGACACCTCACGCAACATGGCACGGATCTTACCTTTGGTGTCATCAGAGAGATGGGAGTCACTCACAGAGTTCAAATAGTTGGCAATCTCCAGTTCCATGTTATCCGAGATACCCTCATACTTCTCTATCCTACTGAATAGTTTGTTGAACTCTACATCGTTGTCCTTGGATTTGGCGGAAGCGGATGTGGAGAGTTCCAGCAAGTCACGCACCATGTGAAACATCCTATGCATACGTTTGGAGAAATTCTGGATCTCCTTTTGTGCCTCGAACACCGAGAGTTCCGGTGTCTTCATGAAGCCAGCCGTAATGAAATGCAGGCGGAAGTCCTCTTCCTCGTCCACCTTCTTCGACTTGATTACCCAACAGACAAAGCGCTCAATCTGGGGTATGAACCAAATGAGGATGAAGGTATTGGCCACATTGAAACAGGTGTGGAAGGCTGCCAGAACAAAGGTCAGTTTTGCAGCATTGGCCAAAAAAGCCTCCGCCGACACCGCATCTTTTGCCATCGTCACATCATAACCCACCAGTCCGCAGACGGCATCGATGAAGGGACGGAAGACAAACAGAATCCAGATGACGCCAAACACATTGAAGAACATGTGGGCCAAGGCAGCGCGACGGGCCTGCGTATTTGCCGACAGTGCAGCCAGATTGGAGGTGACAGTTGTTCCGATGTTCTCACCCATCACCAGGGCAATACCCTGATAGATGGGCAGTGCACCGCTGGAACAGAGAATCATGGTGATAGCCATCACCGCTGCGGATGACTGCACGCAGAAAGTGAGGATACCACCCAGTAACAGGAAGATGAGGGTGGTCAGGAACGAGTCGGGATCGAAGGATGCGAAGAAATTGAGCACCGTCTCATTGTGTCCCAAATCCATCTCTGCACCTGTGATTCTCAAAGTGGTGAGTCCCAACAACAGCAGACCCAGACCGAAGAGGAAGTCACCGATATAACGGTGACTCTTCATGTAAATAAGGATAATACCTAAGAAGAAGCCGGCATACGACACAATGCTGATGTCGAACGACATACCTGCCGACATGATCCAAGCCGTCAGCGTGGTTCCGATATTGGCACCCATGATGACGGAGATGGCCTGTGCCAGGGTGAGCAGACCTGCATTGACGAAGGAGACAGTCATCACCGTCGTAGCAGTGGAAGACTGTACGGATGCCGTCACCAGCATACCTGTCAACATACCTGTAAAACGATTGGTAGTCATTGCGCCCAAGACATGACGCAACTGGGGGCCTGCCATCTTCTGCAAGGCTTCACTCATCGACTTCATACCGAACATAAGAAGTGCGAGTGAGCCCAGTAGTTTGATTAAAACCAGCATAAGATACTATTTATGATTTAATTTGGGTACAAAATTACAAAAAAAGACACAGAAAAAGCAGATTATCACAGTTTTTTTTTATCTTTGCAGAAAAATTATCCTGAAACAACAAAACGAAATGGAACAGACAGTACAGATTTACATTAAGAATAACGGACAGACCATTGAGGTGCCGATGGGTGCCCAACTGGAAGAAGTTTACCAACTCTCAGGTCTGCAGATGGAGCACGGCCCCATCTCCGCCCACGTCAACAATAAGGTGGAAGGCATGCACTTCCGGGTCTATAAGCAGAAAGAGGTGGAGTTTCTCGACATCACCTCCGCCAGCGGCAGCCGCGCCTACACCCGCACCCTCTTCTTCGTGCTCTGCAAGGTGGCCCACGAACTCTTCGACCCCTGTAAGGTGGCCATCGACATCCCTGTCAGCAACGGCTACTACGTCAACCTCAACATTGGGCGCCCCGTCACCCTCGATGATGCCGGAGCCATCCGCCGTCGTATGCAGGAGGTGGTCAATGCAGCCTTGCCCGTCCATCGCCACGAGACCACCACCGAGGAAGCCATCACGCTCTTTGAGAGCCTGCACAACCATTCGAAGGCAAAACTGTTGAAATCCACAGGACGGCTCTATACAACTTATTACGACATCGACGGCTATGTCGATTACTACTACGGTTCGCTGCTCACCAACACCTCCCAACTCTACCTCTTCGGCGTGGAGAAATACTACGACGGTCTGTTGCTGCGCCTGCCGTCACGCGAACATCCCGACGAACTCGGCGAGATGACCCACCAAGACAAGATGTTCGGCATCTTCAAGGAGCACCACCACTGGCAGGATATCCTCGGACTGCGCACCGTCGGTGACCTGAACGATGTCATCCAACAAGGCCACTACTCCACCCTTATCCAGATCAGTGAGGCCCTGCAGGAGAAAAAGATCGCCCAGATAGCCGATGAGATCGCCCGTCGTAAAGGTACAAAACTGGTGCTCATCGCAGGTCCGTCGTCATCAGGCAAGACCACCACCTGCAAGCGTCTCAGCGTACAACTGGCCGTCAACGGTATCAGACCCGTCAATATCTCGCTCGACGACTATTTCATCGACCGTGAGCACACCCCCCGTGACGAGAAGGGAGATTACGACTTCGAGCATCTGCACGCTCTGAATCTGCCACTCTTCAACGAACAACTCGCCGCCCTCTTCCGTGGCGAGGAGGTGGAACTGCCACGCTACGACTTCCCCACGGGAACCAGTCAGAAGAGCGGCAAAAGACTGCGCCTTGGCGAGAACGAGATCCTCGTCGTGGAGGGTATCCATGCCCTCAACCCCGAACTAACCTCTCAGATTCCCAACGAACAAATCTACCGTGTCTATGCCTCAGCCCTGACCACCATCCTGCTCGATAACCACAACTACATCCCCACCACCGACAACCGTCTGTTGCGCCGCATCATCCGCGACCATAAGTACCGTGCCGTCTCGGCCTTGGAGACCATCCGTCGCTGGCCGTCCGTGCGGGCAGGAGAGAACAAATGGATTTTCCCCTACCAGGAGAATGCCGACGCGATGTTCAACACGGCCATGCTTTTCGAACTGGCTGTCATCAAGAGCCAGGCAGAGCCGCTGTTAGAAGATGTACCAGAGAACTGCCCCGAATACGCCGAGGCCTACCGTCTGCGTAAGTTCCTGAGTTACATCCGTCCCATCCCTGAGGGTCAGATACCGCCCACCTCGCTCCTCCGCGAGTTCCTCGGCGGCTCGTCGTTCAAATACTGATTTACATTATTTGAAATGAAAAGAGTTATAATCATTTTGATGAGTCTGTTTGTGACATTCAGTGTGAATGCGCAGACAAAGGATTTCGTGATTCTCGGCGGTGAGTTGAGCAACTCAGCAGCAACATCGGTGAGTGATATCGATGAGGTGCTGCCTCGCATGAAGGCTTTGGGGCTGAACACGTTGCTGGTGCCTGTTTATTGGGAGTTTTTAGAACCCGTTGAGGGGCAGTTGGACTTCACGCTTGTTGACCGCATCATCGATGTAGCCCGTCAACAGGGGCTGAAGATTGTTCCGCTGTGGTTCGGTGCATGGAAGAACTCGATGTCGTGCTATGCAC
This sequence comes from Prevotella sp., assembly GCA_017618275.1. Lineage (GTDB taxonomy): Bacteria > Bacteroidota > Bacteroidia > Bacteroidales > Bacteroidaceae > Prevotella. Next base: position 1,786 of record JAFZUS010000059.1, on the reverse strand, counting down.
CTGCCTGGTTCAAGCGCGACGTGAAGCGGTTCCCACGAGCTGTGACGGCAGAAGGAAAACCATTGGAGATAGCCTCGTGTTTCAGCGACAACGTATTGCAGGCCGATTTGAAGGCTTTCTCTGCGCTGATGCAACACATTGCCGAGAAAGATCCGCAGCGCGAGGTGGTTATCATGATGCAGATAGAGAACGAGATAGGTATGTTGGAGTCGGCACGCGACCACTCACCATTGGCGGAGAAAGCCTATAAGGAAGAGCGGTGGGCCGAGCGTTACGGCACCGATGATTATGCCGACGAGAAGTTCATGGCCTTACACTATGCCCGTTACGTAGAGCATCTGGCAAAGGCTGCCCGAGGTATCCATGACATGCCGCTCTATGTGAATGCAGCGATGAATAGTCGAGGTCGTAAGCCAGGCGAATACCCGTCGGCAGGTCCGTTGGCACATCTGGCAGACATCTGGAAGGCTGGTGCTCCCAGTATCGATATCCTCGCACCCGACATCTATGATACAGGCTTCAAGTCTTGGGCTTCGCAATACGCGATGCCTCTAAGACCACAGGATGGCGGCAAAATAAAGAACCGTCTCTTCATCCCTGAGAGCCGCTGCTGTGAGAACAGCGGAGTGCGAGCCCTCTATGCTTTCGGTGAACATCAGGCACTCGGTTTCTCTCCTTTTGCCATCGACCAGGCCTCGCCGAAAGAGACAGAATCGGTAACGCAGGCCTATAACCTATTGCGCCAAGTCTTCTCTAAACTCTACACTCTAAACTCTAAACTAAACACCTGGGGCTTACTTTTCGATCAGGACGATAAGGAGCGAGTCATCGATGATGAAGGTGTTGTGATGACCTGTCGCCATTATTTCACACTCCCCTGGGATGCCCGTGCTACTGATGGTTCGACATGGCCAGAGGGTGGAGCCATGCTTATCCGTTTGGGCAAATACGACTATCTACTGGCAGGCAGTGGCGTAGTTGTTGACTTCAAGACACGCACAGAGAAACAGCAGGAACAGAAGAAACAATTAGGCGAAGATGGCTTTGCAGAAGCCGGCACAACTTCGCAATCATCCCTATCAAAATTCAATGGTTCTCGTCTCGGCCTGCTTTCTGTTGATGAAGTAACCATCGACCATCAAGGCCAGATGCAATACCTTCGCCGTCACAATGGCGACCAAAGCCATCAAGGCCGCCATGCCCGCATCAGCGTAGGTGACTGGAAGATTTTGCATATCCAACTCTACGAATACAAGTAGTTGTACTACTTCCACATTTAAGGTTGAATGTCTTATTTTAAATAAGACACACTGTTTATCCATAAGGAGACTCTATCTCTGCAAAAGAAGGCACTATTTCTGCAAAAGGAGTGTCTATGTAACGAAACAAAAGAGTTTTTCAAAAAAGTCCCCATCCCTCACATCAATCTCTCAGAATGCCTTTAAATAAAGGGATGTCGCTGTTATCATCCCTCCCTTGATCCCTCCCGTCATCTCTCCCATATCTCTCCCGTCGACCCTCCCGTCATCTTCCACGTAAGGAAAGGCGGTTTTTGCACCTTATTTATATGATAGGGCCAATTATGCGTTAATATTTGAATTTTAACACGAATTTAAGGCGAAAAACTTGCAAATGACGAATTTATTGGCTCAGCGGATTTACCCGGTTGGTAAAGCTTGGCTAATCAAGAATAAAGTTGTACCTTTGCAGCATGGATCATACCCAACTGCTGCGAGCCATCCTTCCAGATGTGCTGATAGACAACTTTGATGTTGCGAATTTCGAG
>JAFZUS010000058.1 GCA_017618275.1 Prevotella sp. | reverse complement strand
TTGGCCTCTTCAATACTGTTGATGCCATTCTCCTTCAGAGCAGCAAGAACCTGGTTGATACGGCGCTCCTGACTCTCAAACTGTACTTTTCTAATCATAGTCGTATCCTCCTTTTATTCTTTACGTGGGTCAATTGCTTTCACTGCACCCTGATCCTCAGTACGGCGACCGTAAGAACCAGTGAACTTCTTCAGAGCCTCATTAGCATCCATGCCGTTCTTGATGGCTTCCATCATCTTGCCGAGGTGTACATACTCGTAACCGCAAACCTCATTGTTCTCGTCGAGATACTGCTTGGTGATGTAACCCTCAGTCAATTCCAGATAACGGGTACCCTTGGCAACCGTACCATAGAGTGTACCAGTCTGTGAACGAAGACCCTTACCAAGATCCTCAAGACCAGCGCCGATAGGCAGACCGCCCTCAGAGAAAGCACTCTGTGTACGTCCGTAGACAATCTGCAGGAAGAGTTCGCGCATAGCGGTGTTGATAGCGTCGCAGACAAGGTCGGTGTTCAGAGCCTCGAGAATGGTCTTACCTGGCAGAATCTCAGAAGCCATAGCGGCTGAGTGAGTCATACCCGTGCAACCGATGGTCTCTACCAAAGCCTCCTGGATGATACCGTCCTTCACGTTCAGACTCAGTTTGCAGGCACCCTGCTGAGGGGCACACCAACCGATACCGTGGGTGTAACCGGAGATTTCCTTGATCTCCTTCACTGCCACCCATTTGCCCTCCTCGGGGATAGGTGCAGGTCCATGATAAGCGCCTTTGCAAACGCTACACATGTTTTCTACTTCTTTTGAATAAATCATTGATAATAAAACATTTAAATGTTAAACAACAGATATTTCCTACTTTTGACCTACAAAATTACTCGATTTCTTCGAATACGCCAAGCCTATGCCACTCCATTTATGAATAATTAACGTGAAAAAGACAAATCAGAGACTATCTGGTTCTCTGATTATTTTGTAACTTTGCACCCAAACCAATAGATAATATCAAAAATGACGGATCAAGAACTGAATGAAAGAGTAGCCCAGGCTGTAGAGAACTTCATGGCGGGCTATGGATGTTGTCAGAGTGTGGTGGCGGCCTTTGCCGACCTCTATGGACTCGACGATACGATGGCAAAAAAGATCGCTGCAGGCTTCGGAGGCGGCGTAGGTCGCCTGAGGATGATGTGTGGAGCCGTTTCAGGCATTGTCATGCTGGTAGGTCTTGACTGTGGTCAGACTGAAGGCAGCGATCGTGATGGCAAGTCGGCTTGTTACAAGGTGGTACAAGAACTGCTGGCTCAATCGAAAGAAGAGAACGGGAGTCTGATCTGTGCAGAGATTCTGGGCCTTAATGGATATGAGAAGGCGCAGTCGAGTTATGTAGCCTCTGCGAGAACAGCCGAATACTACAAGACACGTCCCTGTGCAGCCAAGGTAGAGAGTGCCGCCCGTATCTTTGCAGACTATCTGAGAAGGAAATCATGGCTCAGCGGATTTACCCGGTTGGTAAAGCTTGGCTAATCAAGAATAAAGTTGTACCTTTGCAGCATGGATCATACCCAACTGCTGCGAGCCATCCTTCCAGATGTGCTGATAGACAACTTTGATGTTGCGAATTTCGAG
>JAFZUS010000057.1 GCA_017618275.1 Prevotella sp. | reverse complement strand
GGGGTCCCACCTCTTCCCATTCCGAACAGAGAAGTTAAGCCCGCCTGCGCCGATGGTACTGCAATGCAATGCGGGAGAGTAGGAGGCCGCCCCCTTTTTTCAGAAGCCCTGGAGAGAAATCTCCGGGGCTTTTTTGTGTTTTTTAGACAAATCCTTCGTTATTTGCGAAAAAGTTCATATCTTTGTCGCCAATATGCAGTGGACCGACAGAATACGTCAAGTGAAGATCATCCTTGTAGTAGTGGCTATCGTGATAGCGGTGGCTTCACTTTTGGTGTCTCATCTGTTAGTCAAAGATTTGCAGCGCGAGGAGCGTAATAAGATGGAAATATGGGCTGAAGCTCTTCATGCACTGAATAATGCGGATGAGACAACGGACTTGTCGTTAGTATTAAATGTGATACAAGGAAATAATACCATTCCTGTGATTGTGATGGATTCTGACGGTGTGGTATCCGACTATCGGAATATCGAGATAAATGCTAAGACTGAAACAGATTCTATGGCCTATGTATCCAACTATGGAAATCGGATGTATGATCGTGGCGACTATATTAAGATTTATCTGGCTGAAAATAATTCTATGTCAGGTGATTCGCTTGAGATGCCTGAGGAGTCGCGGCCTTATACTTTGGTGTGCTACGACGAGTCTACTTTGTTGAAACGTTTGGCACAATATCCTTATTGGCAATTAGGCGTTGTGATGATATTTGTTGTAGTAGCCATTTTTGCACTATTGGCCTCTAAACGGGCAGAACAGAATAAGGTGTGGGTAGGCTTGTCGAAGGAAACTGCCCATCAGTTGGGAACGCCGATATCCAGTCTGATGGCGTGGGTCGAGATCTTGAAGGAGAATTACCCAGAGGATGAACTGATACCGGAGATGGACAAGGATGTGAAACGGTTGGAACTCGTTGCTGAACGTTTTTCGAAGATCGGTTCTTTGCCTGAGCCGGTGGACGCATCGATGAATGAGGTGTTGGTGCATGTGGTAGACTATATGAATCGTCGGACATCGAAAAAGGTGGAAATCGTAAGTCATTTGCCAGAAGAGGAAGTGATTGTGAAGATGAATGCCCAGTTGTTTGAGTGGGTGATAGAGAACCTATGCAAGAATGCCGTCGATGCGATGGAGGGTAAGGGAAGAATTGACTTGACTTTGACAGACGAAGGTGGTCGTGTGGTTGTTGAAGTAAGCGATAATGGAAAGGGTATCCGAAAAAAGGATATTAAGAATGTGTTCACGCCAGGCTTTACAACGAAGAAACGTGGATGGGGCTTAGGATTATCGCTGGCTAAAAGGATTGTAGAAGAATATCATAAAGGAAAGATCTTTGTTAAAGAATCGGAGTTGGGAGTGGGGACCACATTCAGGATAGAAATATGGAAATAGTTGCACAGTTGAAGAGAAAGTGTGCGAGATTGGGGCTTGGCTGATAACGATTTGTGGTGAAAAATATAAAAAAAGCAAATAAGTGTTTCGTATGTGAGAAAAAGTTTGTAACTTTGCACCTCAAAATGTAAGCGAATAAATGTGTAGTTTAGAGCAGTTTAAGATAGATTTGAAACGTCTGACCGATGAGGTGACAACCTTGGAATATGACTTGGATAATCGTTTCTTTGCTGTTCTCGACGGTTCGGAATTGAGACAGGGGACATTGCATGTGTCGGTGTCTATACGCAAGGCTACCGGTTTTTTTGAACTCCAGTTTCATTTTGAAGGCACAGTGACCGTGACCTGTGATCGCTGTCTTGACGATATGGATCAGCCGATATCGACTGACAATAGTCTGGTAGTGAAACTTGGTACGGCCAACTCCGAGGAAGATGATGTCATTATAGTGCCTGAGGACGAAGGAATACTCGACATGTCGTGGCTCATCTATGAGTTTATTATGCTGGCTATACCTCTCAAGCATGTGCATGCACCTGGCAAGTGCAACCCTGCGATGAGCAAAGTTCTGGAAGAACTCTCAACTGACCGAAGCAGCGATGAGGAGTCCAACCAGCCAGTAGACCCCCGATGGAGCAAACTAGTAGAATTAAACATTAAATAATTAAGAATTATGGCACATCCAAAAAGAAGACAATCAAGTACTCGTCAGGCCAAGCGTCGTACTCACGACAAGGCCGTAGCACCTACACTGGCAGTATGTCCCAACTGCGGTGCTTACTATGTTTATCACACAGTATGCCCCACTTGCGGTTACTATCGTGGTAAGGTCGCTATTAAGAAAGAGGAAGAAGTTGCTGAGTAATGAGCAGTAAGTTTAGTGCGATAATCACGGGTATTGGTGGTTTCGTTCCCGACTATGTCCTTACCAATGAGGAATTGTCGAGAATGGTAGATACCAATGACGAGTGGATTATGACACGTGTGGGTATTAAGGAGCGCCGTATCCTGACAGAAGAGGGACTCGGCACTTCTTATATGGCCCGTAAAGCTGCCAAGCAGTTGATACAGAAGACCGGGGTTGACCCGGATGCTATTGATGCAATCATTGTCACTACTTCAACTGCTGACTATAAATTTCCATCAACAGCCAGCATTGTGCTGGGAAAACTCGGACTGAAGAATGCTTTTGCATTTGACTTTTGGGGAGCATGTTGTGGATTCCTCTATTCGCTCGATGTGGCAGCATCTATGATTCAGTGCGGCCGGTATAAGAAGATTATCGTCATTGGAGCAGACAAGATGTCATCTGTGACAGACTACAAGGACCGTCAGACATGTCCGCTTTTCGGAGACGGTGCGGCAGCCGTTCTTCTAGAGGCTTCGGAAGAGGAGAATATCGGTGTGATGGACTCTTATTTCCGTGCCGATGGTAAAGGACTGCCGTTCCTGCATATGAAGGCTGGAGGTTCCGTCTGCCCTCCGTCGCATTTTACGGTAGACCATCGGTTGCATTACCTCTATCAAGAGGGGCGTACGGTGTTCCGTTATGCTGTAACGAATATGAGCGATGATTGTGCCCTGATAGCGGAACGTAATGGACTGAATAAGGATAATATCCAATGGATTGTTCCCCATCAGGCCAATATGCGTATTATCGAGGCTGTGGCAAAACGCTTGGAAGTACCTATGGAACAGGTGATGGTTAATATAGAGCACTATGGTAATACCAGTGCTGCTACCATTCCTCTCGCATTGTGGGACAATGAGGCAAAACTCAGAAAGGGAGATAATATGATCTTTACCGCTTTCGGAGCAGGTTTTGTTCATGGGGCATCGTATTATAAGTGGGCTTACGATGGGAGTAAATATGCATAAGGCAGGATTCGTCAATATCGTTGGAAATCCCAACGTCGGTAAAAGTACGCTCATGAACCAACTGGTTGGTGAGCGTATTTCAATTGCAACCTTCAAGGCTCAGACTACACGCCATCGCATTATGGGTATTGTCAATACACCTGAGATGCAGATTGTTTTTTCTGACACTCCAGGTGTGCTGAAACCGAATTACAAGTTGCAAGAATCGATGCTGGCTTTCTCTGAGTCGGCCTTGCAGGATGCTGATGTGTTGTTGTACGTCACGGATGTCGTTGAGAATCCGGAAAAGAACATGGATTTTTTGGGGAAAGTCCAGAAGATGATGATTCCTGTGCTGCTCTTGATTAACAAGATTGATGAGTTGGGGAATGGGATTAATGGAACTAATGGGGCTCAACAATCGCTTAACACGATTGTTGAGAAGTGGCATACTCTGCTACCCAATGCTGAGATCCTGCCTATTTCTGCCAAGAACAAGTTTGGCGTGGATATGCTGTTAAAGCGTATTCAGGAACTTTTGCCTGAGAGTCCTGCCTATTTTGATAAGGATCAGTTGACGGACAAACCTGCTCGTTTCTTTGTTTCCGAGATTATCCGTGAGAAGATTCTTCTCTATTACGACAAGGAGATTCCTTATAGTGTGGAGGTTGTCGTGGAGCGTTTCAAAGAGGACGAGAAGCATATTCATATCAATGCAATCATCTATGTGGAACGTGACTCTCAGAAAGGTATTATCATCGGACATCAGGGCGTTGCATTGAAGAAAGTCAGTACAGAGGCTCGGAAGTCACTGGAGAGATTCTTTGGCAAGCCCATCTTTCTGGAGGTATTCGTGAAGGTGGATAAGGACTGGCGTTCGTCTGAGAGAGAATTGAATCATTTTGGGTATAATGTAGATTAGAGAGGAAGTCCTAGGTAATCCTAGGTGATCCTAGGAAATCCTAGAAATACTAAAATAGAAGCGTATGGCAAATTTGGTGGCAATCGTAGGACGCCCGAATGTGGGAAAGTCCACTCTGTTTAACCGTTTGACGAAGAGCCGTCAGGCCATCGTCAGCGACGAGGCCGGTACCACACGTGACCGTCAATATGGTAAATGTGAATGGAACGGGCGAGAGTTCTCTGTCGTTGATACAGGCGGTTGGGTGGTCAACTCGGATGATATCTTCGAAGAGGAAATTCGTAAGCAGGTGATCATCGCTACTGAGGAGGCAGATTTGGTGCTCTTCCTTTGTGACATCAAGAACGGTGTGACAGACTGGGATATGGATGTGGCCCAAATCCTTCGTCGTGCCAAATTGCCTGTTATTCTTGTGGCCAATAAGGCTGACGACAACAAGAATCTCTATGATCAGTACGAATTCTATCAACTTGGATTAGGTGATCCATATTGTATCAGTGCTGCCACCGGTAGTGGTACGGGTGATTTGCTCGATAAGGTTTTGGAGGTTTTACCTGAGAAGGGCGGCGATAATCTGGAGGAAGGTATCCCCCGTTTTGCCGTTGTCGGTCGTCCGAATGCAGGAAAGTCGAGTCTCATCAATGCCTTCATCGGAGAGGAACGTAACATCGTGACAGAAATTGCAGGTACGACCCGTGATTCCATTTATACCCGTTATGACAAGTTCGGTTTCGATTTCTATCTGGTGGATACTGCGGGTATCCGTCGTAAGAATAAAGTTACGGAGGATCTGGAGTTCTATAGTGTGATGCGTTCTATTCGTGCCATTGAGAATAGCGATGTCTGCATCTTGATGATTGATGCTACTCGTGGCATAGAGGCGCAGGATATGAATATCTTCCAGTTGATTCAGAAGAACAACAAGAGTCTGGTGGTCGTTGTTAACAAGTGGGATTTGGTAGAGGACAAATCACAAATAGTCATCGATACTTTCGAAAACGCTATCCGTAATCGTATGGCGCCATTTGTGGATTTTCCCATTATCTTTGCCTCGGCTTTGACGAAACAACGTATCTTCAAGGTACTGGAAACAGCAAAGCAGGTCTATCTGAACCGTAAGGCCCGTATTGGAACCACGAAGTTGAATGAAGTAATGCTGCCCCTGATTGAGGCCTTCCCTCCTCCTTCCATCAAGGGCAAATATATTAAGATCAAATACGTGTCGCAGGTACCAGATACACAGATACCCACCTTCGTGTTCTATGCCAACCTGCCGCAGTATGTAAAGGAACCGTACAAGCGCTTCTTAGAGAATAAGATTCGTGAGAATTGGACACTGACAGGAACCCCTATCAATGTATTTATCCGTCAGAAATAGGATGAAAAATCTCTTGACTTTGGCCTTATTGCTTCTGCTCCTTTGTGCTTGTTCAGGTGCAACGGCAGAGGAAATGGCTTCACTTGCTGCTAAAGGTTATTATGAGCATCTGATAGGTGGTGAATATGATCTTTTCCTGGCTGGGAAGGCTGGTGCAGATAGTCTTCCGAAGCACTATCGCGAACAACTGATTATGGGATATAAACAGTTCTTGGCCCAGCAGGAGAAGTCGCATCATGGTATTCAGGATATCCGTATTGTAGGCACATCGGCAGACACGCTCCTACAGTGTATGAATGTGTTCCTCGTATTCTGCTATGGTGACTCCACCAATGAACAGGTTGTCGTCCCGATGGTTGAGCATCACGGAGCATGGAGGATGAAATAAATTAATAACAATACATAAAAATCGAAAAGATGAAGAAGATTATTTTATTGTTTGTTGCAATTTGTTCTGGACTTGTGGTAAATGCGCAGACTTCTGATGCTCAAGAAAAAGGCTTTTTTAAGCATCTTGATGCATCTTTGACTGCGGGATCAACAGGTTTGGGATTCGATCTTGCATCGCCTATGGGAGAGTATGTCCAGTTGCGCGCAGGTTTCGCATTTATGCCTCATATTAATTACACGATGGGTTTTGATGTCCAAGTAGGAGAGAATGCAGAAGAATCAAAATCAAAATTTCAGAGGCTCTCAGGGATTTTAGAGGGAATGACTGGTTATAAGGTTAATAATTCTGTTGATATGATAGGTGTTCCTACTTACTATAATTTCAATTTGTTTGTAGATGTTTTACCTTTTAAGAATAATAAACATTGGCATTTTACAGCAGGTTTCTATTTGGGAAACTCCATGATAGGTAAGGGCTATAATACAACGGAAGATATGCCTTCACTGGTGGCTGTCGGTATCTATAATACTATGTACGAGAAGGCTATCAGAAAGGAGCCTTTCGTGACATTCACTTATAATGGAAGCCCTGTTGCTCTTACTGATGATCCAGAATATCAGGATATGCTATATTATAAGTTTAAGAGTTATGGTCGTATGGGTGTTCGGATAGGAGATTATGTTTCAGACGGCTCACCGTATATTGTTGAGCCTGATGAAAACAGTATGGTAAAGGCTGAGGTCAGAGTGAATGCTTTCAAACCTTATTTAGGTTTCGGATATGGTGGTCGTCTACTTAAGGGCGATGATAGATATAAGATATCTTTTGATTGTGGTGCTATGTTTTGGGGAGGTACGCCAAGTATTCTGACTCATGATGGTACAGACCTTGCAAAAGAAGTTAAGAATGTCAGAGGTAAGGTCGGTGATTATGTGGATTTAGTAAAGGGCGTTAAGGTCTTTCCAGTGCTGAATGTCCGTGTCACACGAACTCTTTTTTAAAGTATAATTGAGGGCGGTTTAGATGACCGCCCTCAATTCAAATATTTACTTTTTGATGATCTTCTTTCCATTTATGACGTAAACTCCTTTTGGCAATTTATCAATATTAGTTGCTTGTCTGAGGACTTTCTGTCCTTGTAGGTTATAGACATCGTTTGTCTTATCCTCATCAAGTCTGATATCATTGATGCCTGAGGTGTGAGAAAGGATATTCTTGAATTTCCCCCAAATCTCGTCAGCCTTGTATTTGTCTATACTTGCCTCTGGCACGTAGAGCACGCATTTTTCAAGGTCAATGCCCTCGAATACAGATGCACCATTTGGTCCCAGATTAATGGGGTCATCTATGTTTACAGATATCTCCTTCAAATTCACACATCCTGAGAAAGCTGCCTCTCCGATACTACTGACAGAAGCCGGGATCGTTATTGATGTCAATCGTTTGTTACCTTTGAAAGTACCTGAGGCAATTCCTGTAACATCATAAACAATACCGTCATTTCCTGTTACTTTCTCAGGAATTACGTAATTACCTGACACATTATAATTGCCAGTAACACTTACGGTGTTTCCGCCTTCTTCGTTTTTCTCGAAAATGGCTTTATTGTCAGTAATCAATTTGCTTAGATCCTCAATGCCTTGCTTATCCAGTAGTCGGATCCCGTTGGCAGTCGCCTCTGCTACTGATTCGTCAATGGGGAAATATGCCTTGTTAGCGGGGAGATATTTTCCTTGGTCTGTAACTACGAGTGCATCGTCATTAGCATCTACCAACCCAAGTTTTCCATTGACGAGACCCAATACTCTCATCTTCTTGGAATCGTAATTAACGACGTTTTTGATTTTTTGGTAATTTGCTGATGTGTTTTCCTGACTGATATTACTTGCCTTCATTTTCACATAGCAGAAATATACTCCATTAAGTTTGTTACCAGAAATTGCTGCTGGAGCGTCATTGCTTGTTAACAAGGTAACTTTATTATCTGCTGGGTCAAGAGAACTACACTCTATGATGACTGGTGTTGCAGCGGGAATTTTACCATTTATCTCCTTAAGTTCTGCGTATGGTATTCCTGATTCAAGTTTTGAGTTTATCACATAATATGCTTTCATTCCATCACCAAGTTGGAATGGGAAACTAGCATAGATGGTCGTATAGTATTTGTCTCCAACTTTGATGTCTTCGTTTGGCGTAATTGCAAAATAATCTACAACCTGGTCAACGGGATAAAGTTTCCATGACTGGTTTTGGGGGTATACCCCTTTTCGTGCCACTTTTATATATCCTTCAGGACCAGGATTATCTACTAAAAAAAGGCTGATGGAACCTTTGCTACCATATATAAAGTAGTTGTTCCCATCAGGATAAATTTTTAACTCAGCACCATTGTCTTTTAGAAATTTCAACGGGTTGACCCCCTGGGCTTGAATATTATAGGCATAATTGCTTTGTGCTGTGTTATCTTTCGAAATATAGATAATTGAACTAGGATCGGATATAGGGTCTGTTATGGTCTTCAATCCATCTACGTTCCCTTCATTACCACTGGTAATGTAGCTTTTGTTCGTCTCGTCAATCTTGTTATTTGAAATCGTTAGATACCTTCCGTAACTACTTGTATTTTGGATACGGTAGTATCCGTCTCCTTTGAGTTGTGCCAATATGGGAAGCGCTGTTATGCCACTTATCAGTAGAAATATCAGTCTTTTCATAATTTGTTATTTAAAAATCCCAGCCTTTCATCATACCGGATTCAGTAAGATGCAAGGCTGGGAAATAATATATCTAGTCAGTATTACTCAGCAATACAGATTGATACACGGTTCATGTCGTTCTCAGCGAACGGCTGTACACGTGAACCCTTGCTGTCGTAAGAGATACGAGACTCAGCAATTCCGTAGTCCTTCTTCAGTGACTTCACAACAGCATCAGCACGGCCAGCAGCGAGACGGTCGTTGATTCTGTTATTACCAGTACCTGCATCAGCATAACCGGTAACCATCACCTTGGCTGTTGGATGCTCGTTCAGGTAGTCAGCAATATCCTTCACCTTCTGAGCCTCCGACGGACGGATGTTGGTCTTGTTGATCAGGAAGAATACATCGCGACGCAATGGCTCAACTGTAACAACTGCAGCAGCGGCGGGAGCGGGCTTTTCTACGATCTTCTCAACAATCTTCTCCACGTAGCGAATCTCGGGCTCTGGAACAGGAATCTCACGGGTTGTGTAGGTCTGACCAAGGTTGATCTTCACACCAGCGAGGGCATTGAAGTACCAGTCCCAGTTACCAGCCTTCTTTGAGTTGTACTTGTCGTTCAGGGTGTTGGCGCTGACTTCAAGACCAACGCTGACAGCGTCAGAGATTCTGAAGTCTGCCGTGACACCAGCCTGACCAAACAGGCGAACTTTCGTACCATCCCAAAGGTAGGCAAGATTGTCAGCATTGTCCCAGAAATAATAGTCGGGTTGAGAAGGGTAGTTGGCTTTGATCTGTGCTCTTGCATCAGCAGCCTTGTCATTGTCGAAACCTATGTTGGCTCCCAGACCTCCAAAGATACCAAAGTTGAACACACGGTTAGGATTGAAACCACAGAAGAGGTTAGACAGGTTGAATGTTACGTCAACAGAAGGTGCAACATATTTCCAGTCCCACTTGTATGTGTATCCACCAATCTTAGAACCAGCCTTGCTCTGCCATGCATTAACAGCGAGACGTGCGCCTACGACAGGGTTGAACTGACGGCCTAAGGCTGCCTGTACGTTGTATGAATTCAAATCTGCGAAATCAACCTCACCAAGAGTATGCTGAACACCTAATGGCTGAATCTGAACATACCAGTGAGGATTGAAAACGTATTCAGTCTTAGGCTGCTGATCCTGTGCGGATGCTGTGAGGAAACCCAGCGCCAGCAGGCAAGACAATATTGTTTTCTTCATTTTCATATTCTTATTTACTATTTTGAATTCTTAAATGTTAATTACTTACCATAGATGGTGTAGTTCTTTACCACTATAACACCATGGTAGTCTATTGCCTGATACTCAATATCGTACTTCTTGCCAGGCTCAACCTTCAGAGGAATAGCAAGCACTGTACCATCAATAACCTTGTTCAGCAGTTCGCCTTCTACTAATTCACCGTCGCATTTAACTTCAACGTACTTCTTATAAGCAGGTGCAAATACCTCAGCGGTACGAGATGTTGGAACGAGCAGAATATCACCGCTGTAACTGTATTTAGCGCGGCTCATCTTCTTGCCCTCCTGAACCAACAGACATGGCTGCAAAGCGTATGGAATGTTGCCAATAATCTTGTCAAGTGTGAATGCGTTGAACTTGTCCCAGAACTTGTTCACTCTCTGCTCCATACTGCTACCGTCAATCTCGAAAATTTCATTGATTTCGTCTTCGAGTTTCTCAAGTTCTTCTTCTGTGACATAGCCCTCAGGATTGAAGGAGAATGACAATGGAGTAACTGCAAGAGCAGCAATCTTTGTCTCAGAGAATGTGCTATAATTGTTGTCGCCCCATGTAGCCTTTAAGCGGTATGCACTAAACATATTTCTTGTATAGAGGTCGTAGACATCCTTCAACAACTCTACAGAACCACGCTTTGTGTGCTTACGGTTCTTGATGATATAAATAATATCATCCTTCAAATCCATAAGATCCTGCTTGGTTAAGTCAATAGTGACATCACTCAGTTTGCTTGTAGGAATCTTAGCAGTTGTCTCGTAGAAAGCATTTGCACCGCGTGTCCAACCAAAAAGGAGTTCCTCCTCAGAAGGAACCAGAGGACTGAGTTCAACAGGAGCCTGCTTGCCAGAAGTGCTTTCAAGAGTAAGTGTCTTACCGCTGAAGTCTACGCTTGATGGGTTAACGGTAACATAAAGTTTACCTGCGTAACCATCGAGAGTCAGAATATCGTCGGCATCAGCAACAACATTATCAGTGCCTTGGGGGAAATATAAATTTTCTCCAGCTTTACCCCAATAAGCAATCAGCAAATTCGACTGAACGTCTATGGGAGCAGAAACGAAACCAAATACAGGATTCTTGATAGCATCAATGTTCAGGCTGGTAACCTGAGTCTTGAAGATGGCTTCAATCTTTTCATTCAAAGCTTTAATCTGTTCCTGAATGGCAGCCACAGCAGCGTCAATGTCTTCCTGAGTAGCCCATGTCTTACCCTTCAGTTCATCAATCTGATCCTGAAGAGCCTTGATCTTTGCATAGATGTCATCGGTGTCGGCATCTTTACCATCCTTACCATCTTTGCCGTCAACTCCGTCTTTGCCGTCCTTGCCGTCCTTACCATCAATTCCGTCCTTGCCGTCTTTGCCGTCCTTGCCGTCTTTTCCGTCAACTCCGTCTTTGCCGTTAAGGCCAACCTTGCCCTTTAAATCATTGAGATCACTCTGAAGTTGGGCAATCTTTGCATAGAGTTCTGTTTTAACATCTGAATCATTGTCCTTACAAGAAACAAATGCACTCGAAGCGGCGAAAAGTAATGCCACTAAGAGAATTCCATTAATAATTTTCTTTTTCATTGAATTTAAAATTATAATTAGACATATATATGTTGATTCTACATAATTCGTGGCAAAATTAGGAATTTATTTTGAAACTGCCAAGAAAATTTTATGTTTTTTTAAAAAAAACGAGGAATTTGTGATAAAATACCGTCGTTTTGGTACGATATATCCCCGAAAAGATAGCATTTGGATCATTCCGGGGATATGTTTTGTGCGCCTGATAGGACTCGAACCTACACGACCTGAGCCACCAGATCCTAAGTCTGGCGCGTCTACCAATTCCGCCACAAGCGCATATCCGTGGTTTTCTGAAAACGCGGGTGCAAAGGTACTAAATTTTATTCATTCCACCAAAAGTTTACGGGCAAATTCTATCAAAGTGTCTTTTCCGTCGACAAAATCTGCGTCTTTTTGGCTGACAGGATAGTCGGGCTCTATGCCAAACTCCGTATGCTGGCGCTGTCGGTCATACATCGGACAGGCTGAGAAACGGACTGTCCAACCATTGGGTAGTGTACTGGAGAATGGCAAGCCTGCACCACCGCCTGTCTTGTCGCCGACTATCTTTACCTGGGGCATACATTTCATATATTTCACAAATTCGTTGGCAGCACTGAAAACGTGGCGGTTAGTCAGAACCACAACGGGCTTTAGCCACCTCAGATTACTGGATGGCTCGATGTATTGCTCTTTCATCTCAGAGAAATTGTTGTGCTCTTTGCCGTTTTTGTGCTGCAGATAGCCAACCAGTGTCTTTTCCTGGCAGAACCGTGCGGCCAGTTTCTCTGCATAGGTCAGATTGCCTCCTCCGTTGTTGCGTATGTCAAGGATCAGTCCATTGCACAGCATCAGGTATTGGATGACTTCATCGATGTTGCCTTCGCCAAAGCCATTCTGGAAATTGCCACAATAGACATAGCCGATATTGTCGTCAAGTATGGTATATTGGAGACTGGAGGCGATACGGTAGTCGGTTCCGAGATAGATACGTTGCAGAGTGTCACTAAAATTGGTGGGATAGTCTTCGTGCCAAGCCCAGTAGCGTCCATAGTCGAAGGCTGTCGATAGGTTTACGTGACCGTCTTTCAATTCGCCTAACATATCGGTAAGAACTTCAAAGAGTTGTTCTTTGTTGAGGTTTTCTTTCGCGCGTACATTATACTTATTATAAACATCGTTCCAGTCAAGTCCGTATTCATGCTGCTTATAATCGAAGAAGCAGTAATGTTCGTCAATGATTTTCCAAAGAGCCTCAAAGTTACCCTGTGGAGTGTTTGGTAATTCCTCTTCGTCAACACAGGAGGCGAGGAAGAGCAGAGCCATCAGACAAAGTAGGGAGATGCAGAGATGCTTCATGGACGGTAGCGGAGGGTTTGGAATCGCTTGACAACGCCTATCATCACCCGATGGGCATAGATGTGCGATTTGAGGTTGTTCACTTGGGCCTGTTGGTAGTGCCCCAGATAGCCGACACGGAGTGTCCACGTGCGTCCGGCATTCCAGTCGATGGACAGTTGCTGGCGTAGGTTGGGGGCACTGATAAAGGTCGTAGGCACGACATTGTGGTCGTAGTTTCCCTGACTGAAAATCTCATAGTATGATTGTCCGTAGTTGGGACTGAACATGATACCTACGAGTGGCAGGTCCAGTTCATATCGCAAGGCGAAATGCTTTTTCCAAAGGGTGAAGTTGTATGTGGCAATGCCGGATGGCATCAATTGGGCAGAAAGACGGGCTTGTGCCGGATTATTGGAGTTTACGGTGTTGTAGATAAAACCGATATTGGCATTAACCAAGCCTCCTGCCTGTATCTTGAGCCGATGATCCAGAATGTTCCAATTGTAATACTTCCCCCAGAAGAAACTGTAGTCGCCTTGTAGTTCGGTTGCCTTTTCACTTCGGTCTTGGGTAGAAGCGAAATTGACTTCCTGTTGCATAATTGTACTCCAACGATAGTTCCTGCCTTGCCATTCACTCAGGTGGAGGTAGGAGAGCCCTATGCCTGAAAACTTCTCCTGTGACAGATAGGTGTCGAGGATATTCGTGTTGCCAACACCTATCATATTGACAGAAGTCCTGACCTGGGTGGAGTCAGTGGGCTGGGCAGTTGCAGTACTGCATATTATTAACAAGATGAATAAAAGCCTGCTAAACCTCATCGTCAAACAGTCTTAATTGTCCTGTCAGTTCATCGCGTACCTGTTCTTCACTCTTGCCGGCATCGGGGTCAAGATTTTCGTCGGTTTCTTCCGGATTATCGGGGCTTTCTGGAGTTTCCGGCTCTTCGGGGAAACGGGTAGGTTCAAGTTCTTCGATGCTCTCAATCTGATAAGTGCTGATGCGCTTGCCTTTGGCCTTGAAACCCTTGACGGCGATAAATTGCTCAGCATCAATCTCCTCGGAGCCCCTGAATTCATCGGCTCCGCCATAAGTGACCTTGATAAGCGGGTAGACGACATCTGTCAACAGGACGAGTTTTGAGGCGGGATTATCGCTGAGCCAGTTCTGCTTCTTCTTCGAGGCATCCATCAAGAAACGTTTCAGGTAGGGATACCCCTGATTGTCAGCGTCGAAGAGAACAGCCGTCCATACCTTGTTGGCGTTGTATTTCTCGATGCGTAGGATGTTCTCTTCGAAATGGATGTTCAGATCGAAGGAGGTCAGGTAGAAGTCACCATTGTCGAGGATGACGAGTATCTGGTCTTCGTCGTAGAACTCTCCGAGCAGTCGTCCGTGCTCATCGTAGTTCAGACGATTCACATCCGGGTCGTACCAGACTTTTCTTCCACCGAGTGTCGAATGTCCGTGACTCTTCAGTCCGATGCGGTGTACGGGGTTCTTAGTCAGCAGATTACCTTTCGAGGTACGCCCTTTAATCATCACTTCCGAGAAGTCCTGTTCAATGAATATCTTCTTTAGTTTCGGATTCGGGTCGAGTGTCACTTTGATGATTTCCGCCTCGCCATTCGGATTGGCAGTAAAGTACATCACCTTCGAGCCGGGCGTTCCTTGAGTCAGGTCGTACTCCTTGTCACGGGTCATTGAGGTCACGTTGAAGCGCTTCATATAGTAGAAGCCCTTTTTCCCGTCGCGATAGACCACATTGTAGATGGTACGTGAATCGTTCTTCTTGAACACCTGCAGATGGAGCACGTTCTTGCCAACGAACACTTTTTCTGCCACACGGATGACTTTGTATTTGCCGTCTTTGTAGAAGATGATGATATCATCGATGTCGGAACAGTTGCATACGAACTCGTCTTTCTTCAGACCTGTGCCGATGAAGCCGTCGGTGCGGTTGATGTAGAGTTTCTGGTTGGCCTCAGCCACCTTCGTAGCCTCAATGGTGTCGAAATTGCGGATTTCCGTGAGTCGCGGATGATCCTTGCCGTATTTGTCCTTGAGGAATTGGAACCAACTGGCAGTCACTTCTGTCAGATTGGCCAGATCACGGTCAATCTCCTCAATTTCCGCCTTGATACGTGCCATCAGTTCATCCGCTTTCTCCTTGTTGAACTTCAGGATGCGCTGCATCTTGATTTCCAACAGTTTCAGGATGTCGTCCTTGGTCACCTCGCGTATGAGGGTGGGGTAGTAGGGTGTCAGACGATCATCGATATGCTCGCAGACCTTGTCGATGTTAGGTGCCTGCTCGAACTGTCTGTCTTTATAGATGCGCTCTTCTATGAAGATCTTTTCCAATGACTGGAAGTGGAGTTGCTCTAACAGTTCGTTCTTGCGGATTTCCAGTTCCTGACGAATCAGGTCCTTGGTATGTTCCACATTATGGATGAGCACATCGCTAATGGTAAGGAACTGTGGTTTCTCCTCTTTGATGACACAACAGTTGGGTGAGATGTTGATCTCGCAATCGGTGAAGGCGAAGAGGGCATCAAGGGTCTTGTCGCTTGAAACACCTGGCATCAGATGTATCTGGATCTCTACTTGTGCAGAGGTCAGATCGTCCACACGCTTTGCCTTGATCTTTCCTTTCTCGATGGCCTTTGTGATGCTCTCGATGAGGGTGCCGACAGTCTTGGAGTAAGGCAGTTCGCGGATGACGAGCGTCTTCTGGTCAAGTTTCTCGATTTTAGCACGCACCTTCAGCATACCGCCACGCTGACCATCGTTGTATTTTGAGACGTCGATGCTACCACCCGTCTGGAAGTCGGGATAGAGGTGGAACTCTTGTCCGTGCAGATAACTGATGGCAGCATCGCAGATCTCACAGAAGTTATGAGGAAGTATCTTGGACGAAAGGCCTACGGCAATACCTTCTGCACCTTGTGCCAGTAACAGGGGATATTTGACTGGCAGTGTGATAGGCTCCTTGTTTCGTCCGTCGTAACTGAGTTGCCACTCGGTGGTCTTGGGGTTGAACACGGTGTCGAGGGCGAATTTGGAAAGTCGGGCTTCGATATATCGAGGGGCAGCGGCCTTGTCGCCTGTGAGGATGTTTCCCCAGTTTCCCTGGGTGTCCACAAGCAGGTCCTTTTGTCCCATTTGCACGAGCGCGTCGCCAATGGAAGCATCACCGTGGGGGTGGAACTGCATCGTATGACCCACTATGTTCGCCACCTTGTTGTATCTGCCGTCATCCATGCGCTTCATCGAGTGCATGATACGGCGCTGAACAGGCTTGAATCCGTCTTCGATATTCGGCACGGCTCGCTCCAGAATCACGTAGGAGGCATAATCCAGAAACCAGTTCTGGTACATGCCGCTCAGATGATGTACCGCTGCTGCATCGAAGCGGTTCACGGGCTTATAGTCGGAATGGCCTTCTGCTGCGCCTTCCGACTCCTGCTGTTCCAAAATCTCCTCGTCTTTTATTTCGTCGTCCATTGTGATTATTGGTCTTTTGTTTCTGTGTGCAAAATTACGAAAAAAAAATGAGAAAGACGAGGATTTGATGTTTTTTTTCTTGCAGATATTTTTTATATTCAATTTGGAAACTTATGTTCTCAATTTTAAAACATGTATCTTTAATTTAAGAACAGGTATCTTCAATTTGAAAACATAAAATGTCACTCTATGATAAAACATATAGATGTAGTAAATGAAAAAAAGAAATAGAATCCTTTGGCTGTATCGTGGAAAATGCGTACCTTTGCATACGATTTCAAATTTACAGATAAAACATTCATAAGATAATGACAGCAAACGAGATTCGCGACTCATTCAAGAAGTTCTTTGAGTCGAAACAGCACGCTATCGTGCCCTCAGCCCCGATGGTCATCAAGGATGACCCCACACTGATGTTTACCAACGCTGGTATGAACCAGTGGAAGGATATTATATTAGGTACACGCGACCCGGAGCCGCGCCGCCGTGCCGATACACAGAAGTGCCTCCGCGTGAGTGGTAAGCACAACGATCTGGAAGAGGTGGGTCATGATACGTATCACCACACGATGTTCGAGATGCTCGGCAACTGGTCGTTTGGCGACTATTTTAAGGAGGGTGCCATTGATATGGCGTGGGAATATCTCGTGGATGTGCTGAAACTGAATCCGGAGAATCTGTATGTAACCGTCTTCGAGGGTTCGCCCGAAGAGAATATCCCTCGCGATGATGAGGCTGCCAAGTATTGGGCCAAGCATGTGCCTGAGGATCACATCATCAATGGCAACAAGCACGATAATTTCTGGGAGATGGGCGATACGGGTCCTTGTGGTCCTTGCTCGGAGATTCATGTGGATTCTCGTACCCCTGAGCAGCGTGCAGCCAGCGGAAAGAGTGGTCGCGAACTGGTGAATCAGGACGATCCTCAGGTGATTGAGATTTGGAACCTCGTGTTTATGCAGTTCAATCGCAAGGCTGACGGTTCTCTCGAGAAACTCTCGATGAACGTGATTGATACGGGTATGGGTTTTGAGCGCCTTGTCCGTATGCTGCAAGGCAAGCACTCCAACTATGATACTGACATCTTCCAGCCCATCATCAAGGCTGAGGAGGCTATCACCGGCCTGAAATATACGACCTTTGAGGAAGAAAACCTAGGCAATCCTAGGAATAACCTAGGTGATCCTAGGCAGGATGAGATCAATGTGGCTATGCGTGTCTGCGCCGACCATCTTCGTGCTGTCAGTTTCTCGATTGCTGACGGACAGTTGCCTTCGAATGCGAAGGCGGGCTACGTCATCCGTCGTATCCTGCGCCGTGCTGTGCGCTATGCCTATACCTTCCTCGGACAGAAAGACGGTTTCCTGCATAAACTTGTGCCTACTTTGGTGGCTGAAATGGGTGATGCCTTCCCAGAGTTGAAGGCTCAGCAGCAACTTATCACCAAGGTGATCAAAGAAGAAGAGGATGCATTCCTGCGTACCCTTGACAAGGGTATCTCCCTGCTTGACAAAGCCATGGACGACCTGAAGGGACAGGGAAAGACTGAGTTGGATGGTGTTCAGGCTTTCCGTCTGTTCGATACCTACGGTTTCCCTCTCGACCTGACGGAACTCATTTGTCGTGAGAACGGCTTTACAGTGGATGAGGCGCAGTTTAACGTTGAAATGCAGAAACAGAAGGAACGTGCCCGTAATGCTGCTGCTGTCGAGAACTCCGACTGGACGGAACTCGCCGCAGGTGAACAGCAGTTCGTGGGCTATGACTATACGGAATACGAGTGTCGTATTCTCCGTTATCGTAAGGTGACGCAGAAGAAGAACGAGTTCTATGAACTTGTACTCGACTATACCCCGTTCTATGGCGAGATGGGTGGTCAGGTTGGCGATTGTGGCGTGATCTGCAATGAGGCCGAGACCATCGAGATCATCGATTCCAAGCGTGAGAACAACCAGACGGTACACATCGTGAAGCAGTTGCCGAAGGATCCTACGGCCCAGTTCATGGCCTGTGTGGACACAGACAAACGTGATGCTTCTGCCGCCAATCATACCGCTACCCACCTGCTCGACTATGCCCTGAAGCAGGTTCTGGGCGACCACGTGGAACAGAAGGGCTCGTTTGTATCGCCTGATACGCTGCGTTTCGACTTCTCTCACTTTGAGAAGGTGAATGACGAGCAGATCCGTGAGGTGGAACGGATGGTAAACGATATGATCCGTCAGGATATCCAACTCGACGAACATCGTGACGTACCCTTTGAGGAGGCCAAAAAACTAGGCGCCATTGCCCTTTTCGGTGAGAAATACGGCGATAAGGTGCGAGTGGTTCGCTTCGGACCTTCGTGTGAGTTCTGTGGCGGTATCCACGCCAAGGCTACGGGTAAGATAGGATTCTTCAAGATTATCTCTGAAAGTTCTGTTGCTGCCGGTATCCGTCGTATTGAGGCCAAGACCGGCAGGGAATGCGAGGAACTGCTGTATCAGACGGAGGATATGCTGAAGGCTGTCAAGGCATTCTTCAACAATGCCAAGGACCTGCAAGGTGTTATCAGGAAATACATCGACGAGCATGATTCCATGAAGAAAGAAATCGAGGGATTCCAGGCTCAGGCTGTTGAGCGTGCCGCTAAACAGTTGGTTGGGAAGGCCCGCGAGGTGAATGGCGTAAAGGTGGTAACTGCTGTATTGCCCATGAATCCTGCTGCCGCCAAGGACCTTGCCTTCAAGATTCGTGCAGCCGTAGACAGTTCTCTGCTTTGTGTACTGGGTACCCATGCCGACAATAAACCCCAACTCTCTATCATGATGAGTGATGATATGGTCAGCGATCATGGGCTTAATGCCGGACAGATGGTACGCGAGGCTGCCAAACTTATTCAGGGTGGTGGCGGTGGTCAACCCCACTTCGCTCAGGCTGGCGGTAAGAATGTGGATGGCCTTTCTGCTGCCGTCGATAAGGTGGTGGAATTAGCAAGCCTATAGCAACAAATCAAATAATGTGAGTATGGCACTGAATCTGAACAAAAACCTCAAATTGTATTATAACATCAGCGAAGTCGCTAAGATGTTTGGGTTGAATGAGAGTACGCTTCGTTACTGGGAACAGGAATTTCCATACCTGAAACCGAAGACGAGCGGTCCCGCTAAGATACGTCAGTATCAGGAAAAGGATATTGAGCAGATTCGTGTGATTCATAATTTGGTGAAGGTGCGAGGCTTCAAACTTGCTGCTGCCAAGAAGATCCTAAGTCAGAACCGTAAGGGCGCCGATAAAAAGACCGATGTGCTTGAAACGCTTATCGGCGTCCGTACAGAACTGCAAGCCTTGAAGAAGCAACTCGACTATCTGCAGTAATTAGATAATTTGTGAGATCTCCTTTAAGTCTGCCACCGACTTGAGGTTGTCTATGATGGTCTTGACATCTTCGCGGTCGTGGACTCGCAGTTCGATGGAGCCGTCGAAGATACCCCCTTCGCAAGTGATGTTCACGGTGTGGATGTTTACATTCATCTGTGCAGAAATGATCTGTGTCACCTCGTTGAGCAGTCCTACACGGTCTATACCCCCCAGTCGTATGGTTGCATCGAAGAAGAGTTTCTTGTGCATGTCCCACTTGATATCCAGTATACGGTTGCCGTAACTGGTCTTCAACTTAGCAGCAACAGGACAGGCCCGTTTGTGAATCTCTATTTGGTTCTTGTTGTTGATGTAGCCGAGGGCATCGTCGCCAGGTATGGGATGGCAGCAACCCATGAACTTGTACTGGTTGATATTCTCTTCTGAAATGTAAATGGGCTTCTTGCGGTTGAACTTCTCTGGCACGATAAAGAGTTCCTGCTTGGGCAAATCTTCTTTTTTGTTGCCGATGAACGGGATGTACTTGCGCCAGCCCGACTTACCGTCCTGCTTTTTATTGTTGCCGTGCAGTTCGTCCAGGTCTTTTTCACTTAACAGCACTGTCTTCTCGCCCAAGGCAATCAGGAAATCATTTCGTTTGGGGATGTCATGGAACTCTGCCAACTGATCAATGATGGCTGGCGTCAAATCCATCTCGTTCTTTTTGAGGAATTCTTGTAAGATATCTTCTCCGGCTTTTAAGGTCTCTCTGCTATCGCGGCGCAGGATGGCCTGTATTTTGGCTTTAGCCTTGGCAGTGGATACGAAGTTGATCCACGATGGGCTGACATGTTGTGACTTGGAGGTCAGAATCTCCACCTGATCGCCGCTGTTCAGTTTGTGACTGAGCGGTACCAGTTTGTGATTAACCTTAGCCCCTATACAGTGGCTGCCGAGGAAGGTGTGGATGGAGAAGGCAAAGTCGAGGGCTGTACAACCGGCAGGCATTGTCTTGATCTCGCCCTTGGGCGTAAAGACAAATATCTCATTGGCAAAGAGGTTGAGTTTGATGGTATCGAGGAAATCCATGGCATCAGGCTGTGGGTCGTCGAGGATCTCCTTGATGGTACGGAGCCAGTCGTTAAGTTCTGCCTCATCCTCGGTGTACTCTTCATCCTCGAGTCCGTCCTTATATTTCCAATGGGCCGCGAATCCCTGTTCTGCGACTTCGTCCATGCGGTCAGAGCGAATCTGTACCTCTATCCACTGACCCGTCTTTGACATCAGTGTGACGTGCAAGGCCTGATAACCGTTGGCCTTCGGATGACTGAGCCAGTCGCGCATACGATCTGGGTGCGACTTATAAATCTTTGAGATGGCCACATAGATACTAAAACACTCGTTGATCTCTTCTTCCCTAACTTTTGGCGTGAAGATGATACGGACTGCAAGAATGTCATATATTTCCTCAAAGGTCACATGCTTGTTCTGCATCTTATTCCAGATAGAATAAGGTGTCTTCACACGTTGCTTGATTTCATAATCGATCCCCATCTTATCGAGCGCTTCCATGATGGGAGCCTTGAACTGTTCGAAGAGAATTCCACGCTGTTGTTGGGTTGATTCCAGTTTCTTGGCGATGGATGCATACTCGTCGGGGTGCTCGAAACGGAAACTGAGGTTCTCCAATTCCGACTTTACTTTGTAGAGGCCGAAGCGGTTGGCAAGGGGAGCGTAGATATAGAGCGTTTCGCCGGCAATCTTGTATTGTTTGTTGGCGGGTTGTGACTCCAGCGTGCGCATATTGTGCAGACGGTCGCAAATTTTGATGAGGATGACTCGAATGTCATCACTCATTGTCAGCAGTAACTTTTTGAAGTTCTCTGCCTGGGCAGAGGCTTGTTCGCCAAATATACCACCACTGATCTTGGTCAGTCCGTCGACAATCTGTGCAATCTTTGCCCCGAATATGTTTTCTATGTCCTCAACGGTATAGTCAGTATCCTCGACTACATCATGGAGTAGGGCAGAGCAGATGCTCGTAGAGCCTAAACCGACTTCCTCGCATGCGATTTGGGCCACTGCGATAGGATGCATGATATAGGGCTCGCCAGACAACCGCCTGACACCCTTGTGTGCCTGGCGTGCGAAGTTGAAGGCCTTGGTAATCAGGTCAACCTTCTTGCGATGGCGCGATGCCAAATAACTGTCCAACAGTTTCTGGAAAGCATCATTGATTAATTGCTCATCCGCAAGTTCTTGTCTGGTTTGCTCATCATCCATAATCGTTATTTCCTCCTCCTTGTTGTTTTTTTCTTTGTTGTCGTTTTTGCCTTGCTGCGGACAGTCTTCTTGGCTGTAGTCTTGCGCTTGGCAGTTGAACGCTTGGTAGACGTTTTCTTGCTGCGTGTGGCACGGGTGTTACGCCTGGCTCGGGTGTTTGTCCGTTTCCTTACGGTGGTCTTCTTTTTGCTGTAAGTTGGAACATCATCGTTGATGGTGACCTCGATACGCTTGTTCAATAATTCATCGGCACGGTAGGCATAGATGGAGTCTTCATTGTCGATAAAACGGCCCGTGTCGGCTAAAGGAAGCCGGATAGCGTATGGTTTGGTCAGTCCGGGTACGATGTCATGGCGGAATTCCGGGTTGAGTGAACGAAGCATGTCGATGTCAAGACCGAGTACGCCTGCAACCTGTTCCAGATGTACATTCCTGTTGACAATAACAGTATCTGTTTGTGCCGGCAGACGGGTGGTCATCGGGCAGATATTATGATCGCAGTAATAGGTCATAATGTAGTTTGCGGCGATGAAGGCTGGCACATAGCCTCGTGTCTCAGCAGGGAGATAGGGATAGATATGCCAGTAATCCTTCTCTGCGGCGGTGATGGGGGTATCATCCTGGGCATGTCCTGCTGCGGCGCGAGCCCGGCGGATGGCCTTGTTGATATTTTCTGGGCCACAGTTATAGGCAGCAATGACCAGATTCCAATCACCGAAGATCCGGTAGAGTGCCTTCAGATAGCGGGCTGCGGCATACGATGATTTCACGGGATCGCGGCGCTCGTCGACTAGGGAGTTCACCTCCAGGCCGTATTGCTTGCCAGTTGCCAGCATGAATTGCCAGAGTCCTGTAGCACCGGCTCTTGATACGGCTTTCGGGTTCAAGGCCGATTCGATGATGGGCAGGTATTTCAGTTCCAAGGGCAACTTGTAGGCCTCAAGTGCCTCCTCGAAGATCGGCATATAGAAGTTGGCGGCTCCCAGCATATAACTGACAGAGTAACGTAGACGACCACTGTAACGGTCAATGAATTTCTGTACTACATCGTTGTAGGCCAGTTCCATCACAGAGGGGATGCGGCTGAGGCGTTCAACATATACCTCTTTGGCGAAAACGGGATTTTCATTTTTCATTTGGCAGTCATTGTCACCGCTTAGATATGTTTTCGACATATAGAGGTTCAGTAGACTGTCCAAGTCGTAAGTCATGGCTTCTGGAAATTCTACGACTTCTTCATTCCCTTCATTATCTGTGACTGCAAACTCGTCTTCTCCAAGCGGCACATCATCATCATTTTCCATATCATCGTCTGCCTCTTCGTCTTCTTCATCTTCATCTTCATCGTCAAAGTCTGTTTCCACAGGATCTGTTTCCACGACGACCTGGGCCTGCAGCGTATTGCAAGTGCCGATCAGCAACATGATAGCAAATATCCATAATAATCTTTTCTTCATATCTTACTTTTTCATTATTTTACCATTTTAAATTTTCAGAAATTCACACTACACTGCAATCCTATGGATGAAGAGTCAAACGGGTTGTTCGACGTGTGCGTGTTAATGATAGTCGGCTCCACTTTTAGACTCAGATCCTTGGAAATGTCAAATACAGACAATTCTGCATCCACGTAGGCATCAATGACGGAAAGAGCATATACGCCGCACATGACAAAGAAACTCAGATCGCGCCACCGACGGTACTTGTCTTTACGTTTCCTGAAAATATCAAGATAGCGCTGTTTGTTGGCATCTGTTATCTCCACGCCGAGATGCAGGAATTTATTGTAACTGGCGGTGCCAGGGTCATTGTCCGAAAGGTCCAGGTAGGCCTGAGCGTAGTCCTTATATTGGGAATTGTTCCAACTCATGGCATATACACAGCCTAAAAAACCTCCGTACACAAGCGGCAGTTTCCAGTATTTGCGGTTATATATCTGTCCTCCGCCCGGGATGACCAGTGCCAGCCACAAGGCTCTTTTGGGATCTGGTTTCCAGGTAGACCAGTCCTTGAATTCCTTTGTGACCTGTAGGGGCTGCACGACTGACGGTATAGTGTCTGACGCTATACTATCTGCAGGGATTATGTCCTGGGCAGATAATTGGATAGTGCCAGTCAACAGCATCAGGGGCAGAAGGACCAGTTTTTTAACCATTGATTCCATCAATTGCATTCATGATGCGTTCGAGTTCCTCTTCGTTAGCGAAAGGAATACAAATCTTACCTTTTCCTTTTGGAGAGCAGGTCATGTCGACCTTAGTCTTAAACAGATTCGCAAGACGGTCACGTAGGATGATATATTCTCTCGGTAACTGTGTCTTGGAGGAGATAGTTGTCTTGATGGTTTGGATGTCTTTCCCTTTCTTGAGCATCTGCACCATTTCTTCCACCTTGCGTACAGAGTATCCATTCTTTTGTACCTCTTTGAACATCTTGATTTGGGCAGAAGGACTGTCTAATGCAAGCAGTGCACGGGCATGTCCCATGTCCATATCCCGATTCTTAAGAGCCATCTGGATCTGTGCAGGTAGTTTCAGCAAACGCATATAGTTAGTGATGGCCGTGCGGCTTTTGCTGACCCGGTCGGCAATACTTTCCTGAGTCATTCCCAGTGTGTCGGCCATGTGCTGATAGGCGAGTGCAATCTCAATGGCGTTGAGGTCTTCGCGCTGGATATTCTCCACAAGTGCCATCTCCATCACATTCTGGTCCTCTACGGTACGGATATAGGCGGGAATACTTTTCAGCCCAGCCTGTTGCGATGCCCTCCATCTGCGTTCTCCTGCAATGATTTGGTATTTGCCGTCTGGCATCTGACGTAAGGTGATGGGGGTGATAATACCAATCTCTCGGATACTATTAGCCAGTTCGGCCATGGCCTCTTCATCAAATTCACGTCGTGGCTGATTCGGGTTGGGTTCAATGAGGTGGATGGGTATCTCATTTAGGTTGGAAGTACCCTCTGTCTGCACGTCACCAGTGTCTATCAGGGCATCCAGCCCCCTGCCTTTCCCTGTGCCGATATTGTCCAGTCCCCGGCCTAATACGTTACGGTCGTATTTCTTGTGTACTGCCATAGCCCCTTATTTGTTTTTGTTAATGATTTCCTTGGCAAGTGCCAGATGATTCTTACTGCCTGTAGAGTCTGCATCGTAGAGGATGGCGGGCAGACCGTGACTGGGAGCCTCGCTTAACTTGACGTTGCGCTGGATGACGGTCTTGAAGACCAGTTCCTGGAAGTGGCGCTTCACCTCATCATAAATTTGGTTGGCCAGTCGCAGACGACTATCGTACATGGTCAGCAAAAATCCTTCAATCTCAAGAGCGGGGTTCAGTTTTTGCTTGATGATTCGGATGGTGTTCAGTAGTTTGCTGATTCCTTCGAGGGCGAAATATTCGCATTGAACGGGGATGATGACGGAGTCGGCAACTGTCAGTGCATTGACAGTAATTAGTCCCAGTGAAGGCGAACAGTCGATGAGGATATAGTCGTAATCGTCTTTGATGGGTTGAAGCAATTCGCGGATGAGTTTCTCGCGGTTATTCATATTCAGCATCTCTATTTCTGCTCCAACCAAATCAATATGGCTTGGGATGATGTCCAAGCCTTCTATGTCTGTCGTATAAATGGCGTCCCGGATGTCTGCCTTGTTGACAATACACTCATAAAGGGAACAGTCCACCTGCTGAATATCGACACCCAGACCACTGGAGGCATTGGCTTGCGGGTCGGCATCGACCACAAGCACCGTCTTTTCCAATGTGGCAAGCGAGGCAGCCAGATTGATGGTTGTCGTCGTCTTTCCAACACCTCCTTTTTGGTTTGCTAATGCAATAATCTTACCCATATTTCAAAATCTTTATACCTTATTTAATAGGAAATTTGGCTACAAA
This sequence comes from Prevotella sp., assembly GCA_017618275.1. GTDB lineage: Bacteria > Bacteroidota > Bacteroidia > Bacteroidales > Bacteroidaceae > Prevotella. Next base: position 11,625 of record JAFZUS010000057.1, on the reverse strand, counting down.
GGTACAAAATAATAGGGAATAAGGGCGTAGGAATTAGGAATTTTTTGTATCTTTGCACCCAAATAGTTGATATTTTATGGAAATTAAACGACCATTACTACTCATTTCTAACGACGACGGGTATCAGGCAAAAGGGATTAACGACTTGGTTGAGATGCTTTCTGGCATGGGAGATATCATCGTCTGTGCACCGGAAGAAGCACGAAGTGGCTATTCCTGTGCCTTTTCTGCCACTACGCCGCTGCGACTGAATTGCCGTGAGAAGCGTCAAGGCGTGGAAATATGGTCCTGCAACGGGACACCTGTTGATTGCGTGAAGTTGGCATTGGCGGAGATTGTCCCGCGCAAGCCTGATATGGTCATCGGCGGTATCAACCACGGCGATAATGGCTCGGTTAATACACATTACAGTGGTACGATGGGCGTGACCTTTGAGGGCTGTATGAAATATATCCCATCTGTGGCATTCTCCCTGTGCGACCATCGAGATGATGCAGACTTCCAGCCGCTTCGGTCTCTCATCTGCCAGATTACGGAGCTTGTGCTCCGTGAAGGCCTCCCCTTGGGTGTTTGCCTGAATGTGAATTTCCCATTAATTCTAGGAGATCCTAGGACTACCTATAAAGGCGTGCGTGTCTGTCGGATGGCGCACGGCACCTGGTACAATGAGGTGACGAAATGTCATCACCCCCGTGGCTATGATTATTGGTGGATGGTGGGACAATATCAGAATGACGAGCCAGAGGCTGAGGATACTGACAACTGGGCTTTGGCACATGGCTATGTGGCCATTACGCCGACACAGATTGATGTGACAGCCTATCAGGCGATGGATCAAATCAAATCCTGGGACTTATGAAGTATTATCTCATTGTAGGCGAGGCATCTGGCGATCTACATGCATCACATCTGATGCAGTCGTTGAAGAATATGGACAAAGAGGCAACGTTCCGTTTCTTCGGAGGCGACCTGATGGCCACAGTGGGAGGTACGCGTGTCCGTCATTACCGTGAACTGGCCTATATGGGCTTTGTTCCTGTGCTTACCCATCTGCCAACAATACTTGGTAATATGCGGATGTGTAAACGCGACATTCTGGAGTGGCAGCCAGACTGTGTGATTCTGGTTGACTATCCGGGCTTTAACCTGAAGATCGCAAAATATGTAAAATCGCGGACATCTATACCCGTATATTATTACATCTCACCTAAGATTTGGGCATGGAAGGAGTATCGCATCAAGAACATCAAGCGCGATGTGGATGAACTCTTTTCCATCTTGCCTTTCGAGGTAGAGTTCTTCGAAGGGAAACATCATTATCCTATCCACTACGTGGGTAACCCCACGGCCGATGAGGTCAGGGAGTTTAGGAGGTTAGAGGACAGGAGCCAGGAATCAGAAGTCGATAGGCAGCGGCCAGTCATTGCTTTGTTGGCCGGCTCCAGGAAACAAGAGATTAAGGACAACTTGCCAGCCATGTTGGAAGCAACGAAGGAGTATAAAGAAGACTACCGCATCGTGGTGGCTGGCGCACCGGGCATAGAACCATCCTATTACGAGTCGTTCATGCGGGGGAGCCAGGCAGAGATTGTCTTCAACCAGACCTATCGCCTGTTGGCAAATGCCCATGCTGCTTTAGTCACCAGTGGTACCGCCACCCTTGAAGCCTGTCTCTTCCGCGTGCCTCAGGTAGTGTGCTATGAAACTCCGTTACACTGGCTTTTCAGTTTCCTGCGCCGGCATTTTCTCCAGGTGAAATCCATCTCACTGGTCAACCTCATCGCTGACAGGGATGTAGCGCCCGAACTTGTGGCAGACACCTTTTCCGTGGCTAATATCAAGACGGAACTCCGAAAAATTCTTGACGGGCCGGATCGTCAGGCAATGCTTGATGGCTATGATGAGGTGATCAGGCGGTTGGGCGACAAGAAGGCACCCGATGAAGCCGCACGCATGATATATCAATTATTAATAAATAGAAAGAAATCCGTATGAATCAATTTCTTGCACTATTGGGTTTCGACCCACTCAAACATTCTGTGAAGGTGGAACTGATGGCCGGTCTGACAACTTTCCTCACGATGTCGTATATCTTAGCCGTCAATCCGGTGATCCTCGGAGAGACGGGGATGGATAAGGGAGCCTTGTTCTCTGCCACTGTCGTGGCGGCTGCAGTGGCCACGCTGGTGATGGCTTTTTATGCCAAGTTGCCGTTTGCACTGGCCTCTGGTATGGGTCTGAATGCCTTTTTTGCCTATACGCTTGTCCTGACTATGGGCTACACTTGGCAAGAAGCCTTGGCAGCCGTGTTCTTGGAGGGCATCCTGTTCATACTGCTTACCCTGTTTAAGGTGCGTGAAGTCATCGTCAATGCTATCCCCCTCAACCTCCGATACTCCATTACAGTGGGCATCGGTATCTTTATCGCCTATGTCGGACTGAAGAATGGCGGCCTGATTGTGGCCAGCAAGGATATGCTGACGATGCTGGGGCCATGGAAGGTCTCTTCTGCGTTGGCACTTGCTGGTATCATATTGGGAACCGTCCTAATGGCTGCCAAGGTCAGGGGGGCTTTGTTCTATACCATCGTTATCATCGCCATTATAGGCATCCCCTTCGGTGTCACCCCGATGCCAGAGGATTTCATGCTGGTGAGCATGCCCCAGTCGCTGGCACCCATTGCCTTCTGTCTGGATTTCTCTGCTTTCCTGTCTTTCGATATCAACTATTATGTGGTGGTGTTCACCCTGCTCTTCATGGATCTGTTTGACACGCTTGGCACTCTGATCGGCACTTCCACCAGTGCGGGTATGGCCGACCCCAAGACCGGACGTATTCACGGACTGAACCGTGCACTGATGGCTGATGCTGTCGGAACAACCATTGGTGCCTTGTGTGGAACCAATACGGTGACAACTTACGTGGAGAGTGCAACAGGTGTTGCAGAAGGTGGTCGTACGGGACTCACGGCCTTTACGGTGGCTATGTTGTTTTTCGTGGCTTTGTTCTTTTCCCCGCTCTTCCTGATTATTCCCCCTGAGGCTACTACCAGTGCCTTGGTGCTGGTGGGGGTACTGATGATGAATACTATTACAAAGATTGATTTCTCTGATTTCACCGATGCTGTTCCCTGCTTCATAACGATACTTACCATGCCGCTCACGGGTAGTATCTCCGACGGTATCGTATTAGGAATGCTCTCTTGCGTCCTGGTGAAGGTCTGCACAGGCCGCCATCAGGAATTGTCCATCATGATGTATGTCCTTGCATTTTTCTTCTTATTGAAATATTTAATTAACTAAAGAGATATGAAAAAGATTCTAACAATCGCGGTGATGGCTGCAGCAGCCCTTGCCGCACAGGCACAGAACATCCAGTTGCACTACGACTTCGGTCGTAACCTCTATCCAGATGAGGAAGACGGACGTCAGAAGGTGACCGTCACACTCGAACAGTTCAAGGCCGATAACTGGGGTTCATGGTACTATTTCGTCGATATCGACTTGAGTCGTAAGGAGACACGTGGTGCTTATACGGAGATCTCGCGTGAGTTCAACATCGGCAAACAGTCGCCCTTCGCAGCCCATGTCGAGTACGACGGCGGACTGGGCTCCCGCTCTGGCAGTTATCAGCAGGCAGCCCTCGTCGGTGCCGCCTACAATGGTCATACGGGTGACTTCTCCACCACATGGTCGGTTCAGTTGCTTTACAAGCGTTTCTTCAAAAGTTCCGACCACAACTGTGCCTTCAACAGTGCCCAACTGACGGGTGTGTGGGGTACGACGTTTGCCAACAGGAAATGCACCTTCTCTGGCTTCATCGATTTCTGGCGCGAGGAGAAACCTGATGGTCACGGCAAACTGGTCATCCTCTCTGAGCCCCAGATATGGTTCAATGCCACCGAACACTTCAGCATTGGCGGTGAAGTGGAGATCAGCAATAACTTCATCTACAACACGTATAATGACAAGACCTTCTTTGTCAATCCAACCTTGGCCGTGAAGTGGAACTTCTAGATAATCCTAGATAATCCTAGGCAATCCTAGGTGGTCCTAGGTAGTCCTAGGTAATCCTAAGAGTAAACCTTTATACATTATTAATAATTTAAAGAAAAGATTATGGCTTTTACAGAAACAACAACAACAGGTTATGGAACGCGCGTGGGACGCTCGTTCAAGAGTATCGGATCTGGGTTTATCATCTTTTGCCTTGCTACGGCACTCCTCTGGTGGAATGAGGGACGTGCCGTGAAGACGGAAAAGATGCTCGACGAGGCAGGTAATGCCTACGTGGAGATGGAGAACCCCAACAAGAAGGATGCCTCTCTTGAAGGCGAACTGATTTGTGGTACAGCAATGGCCACCACCGAGGATTCCCTCTCTGATGCCCAGTTCGGCGTCGGTGCCAAGGCAATCGCTCTTCGTCGCACGGTAGAGTACTACCAATGGGTGGAACATTCTGAGAGCAAGAGTGAGGACAAACTCGGTGGTAAGCAGGTGACCACCACCACCTATACTTATAGTAAGCAGTGGGTGTCGAGCCCTGTGCAGTCGAGTCAGTTCAAGGATCCTGCCTATCAGAACAAGAACATGGTGCTGACCACCATCGATGAGGCTGAGCAGTATGCTGAGAACGTCTCCTTCGGTGCCTATAAATTGAGCGAGAGCCTTATCCACAGCATTTCTTCTCGTGAGGGCCTCGACCTGGCCATTAGCGAAGATCTGCTGGCGCAGTTCGACAAGAGCACCCAGGCTGCTTACGAGCGTTTCTATGGCGTGCAGAAGAGCATCCAGCAGCAGCCCACCCAGCAGCCGACTCCACAGCCGGCCATCCCCGATTCTATCAGGGCTTTGCTCTCAGACTCTGCCAGGGCTGTGCTCGATTCATTGCAGGCTGTCAACGACTCTATCGTCAAGTCGATGGCCAATGCCGAAAACAAAAAGGACTTGCAGTATGTCCACCAGGCCAGCAACGTACTCTACTTCGGACGCGTGCCTGGATCGCCTGAGGTGGGTGATGTACGTGTAACCTTCGAGATTGTCGTTCCTGCCAAGGTGACGGTGATGGCTGTAGTCGAAGGTGACTCCTTCAAACCCTACAAGGCTAAGAACGGCAAGCGTTTCCAGACGCTTGTGATGGGTAAGAAGAGTGGCGATGAGATTATCGATGCTGAGAAAGAGGCAAACAACATGATCCTCTGGGCTCTCCGCATCCTTGGTGTGATGCTTGTCATTGCAGGTCTAAAGGGTATCTTCGGCTTCCTGGAGACCATCCTCAAGGTGGTGCCATTCATTGCCAATATCTTCGGATGGGGCGTGGGTGTCGTATGTACCGTGATTGGTATCGTCTGGTCGCTGATTGTTATTGCCTTGGCTTGGCTCTTCTATCGTCCGCTGCTCGGTATCGCCCTGCTGGTTCTTGCCGGATTCCTGATTTGGGTGTTTGCTTTCAAGGGCAAGGACAAACTGAAGGAACTGGCTGCCAAGCGCAAGCAAGTGCAACCTGCACCTTAGTTCCATGTTGATACCAATGAGTATATAGAAAAAGAGAGGCAGTTGCCTCTCTTTTTCTATTGTCCTATCATCTTTTCGATGAGTCTTACGATGTCTTCTGCGTTGATGACGTCGTTGCTGTCGACATCTGCGGCACGCTTGTCGTAGGTAGTGGAGTGTGCACCGTTGATGGCATTTGCGATACCTACGATGTCAGCCACATTGAAGGCCTCGTCGCCGTTGACGTCACCCTTGCTGGCCTCTATCTCATCGTCAGTTTCAGGCTGCTGTCCTTCTAAATAGTTGATATCGTTGCCGCCATTGTATTGCCCACCTGATGCCTCGGCGGCAGAATTGGATGACTTGACCTGATTGGGTTGGACACCGACACCGGTGATCTTGATATGGACAGTCGTCATCTTTCCCTTTTGGATACTTCTTGCATTGTTGATAATTTTTCTCCTGCCAGCATTCCAGACATAAACATAAGTGGGCTCAGCCACATTGTATGGTATGGTAACCTTACCTTCCCTTATTTTACTCACAATACAAGGCGCAGCGTCGCCAACCTTTACTTTCATGGTATAGCCGTTTAGGGTCTGCATATCGAAAATGATATTTCCCTTGCCTGCCGGTATCATGAAGGTCAGTCCCTTGAATCTCTCCAGATATCCCTCGGTACCGGGGGTGTAGTTCTGGATAGCATCTGCCGCCTGATTATTTGAAGTGACAGAGTTGATGACGATGAATCCGTCGTCGTCATAACCGTCGCCATCGCTGCTATTCACATTGCCGAGTGTGTAGAGGATGTCATCAACCACTTTGTTGATATTATCGCTGCCATTCTCTGGTTGTAGTTCGTTACCTCTAGGCTTGATGGTTCTTTCCTTTGTAATTGGGCTCAGTGGGACACCGATGGTGGCATAAGATGTTTTAAGCCATCTGTGGTCAGTGTCATAGGTCTTGTCCGTAGCATCCGTAATGACAAGGTTCTGTTCCAGTGTCAGGCTACTGAAGCCCCTGATAACATTGGCATTCGCCGACAGAATGATTTTTCCAGGGTTATTGCCATCCGTGGTGATGGTCAGCGGGGCACTTTCCTGGCTTATATAAATGATGTCGCTAATTTTATTATTACTGTTCGGAGCCAGATAGATGGTCAGGCCTTTAACGTTTGACGTCTCTATGGTTCTTTCGTCCCTGTTGTTGGTGATGAATAGTTTGTTGAGGCTTGGGATGTACTGGAAAGAAGCCGGCACGCCCTGACCAACCATGGCATCATCGAGGATGTCCGAGCAGTTCCCTTCCGATACTTGGATTTTATTGATCCATAGGTCATACGTTTCGGAGTTGTCTATTACTGTCAGAGTGTACTCGGCTTTTTCTTCTTTATACCGGGTGTCTCCTGGATAAACGGCATGAATGGTTGTAGAACCAGAACGGTGAATGGTGATGTGACCTTTATCACCTTCTTCATTGGAAATGGTTGCAATGTTTTCCTTTTCAGACCAATAGGTGATATTTGATAGTTCGGAATTAGAGAGTTTGATAAACATGTAATTATCCGGATCGTTATCGTAATAACCTAAATCCTGGATCTGTACCGTATTTCTTTCACTCCAATTGATTACATAAGGAGAAGAGCCATCAAACTCCATCCTATTTAAAAACCGAGATTGTGTTACATATTCCACCGTAATGCTGTTGAGAGTGATTTCATAACCTTCTCCTTCAATTTGAATGCTTAACGGACCATAAGCGGGGAATTCATCCATCTTTAAGACAACTCCATGTTCATCAGGATCCAAGTCTAACAATGTGGCATCAACGGTCTGAGATGTTTGGCCACATCTAAAACGAACCCACCGCACACCTCCTCCATACTCTATTGCTTTGTCCTCTAAGTCGATGTCAAAGACAATCTTGCTAACCTTATAGAACTCATCAATAGATGTCAGTGTGGCTCCAATAAAAGCGTCAGCACTATAATCAACGCCAAAAGTCAAGTCAGAACCCGATGACGCGCCGCTAAGAATCCAAGTCGTAACTTTTTCATTTTTCCATGTTGTATGATAAAAGTGCATATCATAGGCCTGTGTCGTTGGGTTTAGAATCTTTTCAGACCCATTAAAAGTATACGGTTTTGTCATTGGTTCCTCTGCCCATAATCCTTGGGGAAGAAACAGAACAACAAACAGGGCTGCGAAAAGCCTTGCTTTCTTGAATAGATTAAAATGGTTGATAAAAATATTCATATCGATACGTTTTTGTTATTTCGTTTAATGTCCTATCATCTTTTCGATGAGTCTTACGATGTCTTCTGCGTTGATGACGTCGTTGCTGTCGACATCTGCGGCACGCTTGTCGTAGGTAGTGGAGTGTTCACCGTTGATGGCATTTGCGATACCTACGATATCAGCCACATTGAAGGCCTCGTCACCATTGACGTCACCCTTGCTGTCCTCTATATCTTCTTCGCTTTCAGGCTCCTGTCCTTCTAAGTTGGCGGTATGACCACTGTATTGCCCACCTGATGCCTCGGCGGCAGAATTGGATGACTTGACCTGATTGGGTTTGACGCCGACACCGGTGATCTTGATATGGACAGTTGTCATCTTTCCCTTATGGATGCTTCTTGCATTGTTGGCATTGCCGCTCTTGCCTGCATTCCAGACATAAACATAAGTGGGCTCAGCCACATTGTATGGAATCTCAACGGTGCCTGGTTCGGCGTTTTCCACGATGACTGGCACAGCGTCGCCAACCATCACCTTCATGGCATAGCCGTTTAGTGTCTGCACATCGAAAGTGATTATTCCCTTGCCTGCTGGTATCATGAAGGTCAGTCCCTTGAACCTCTCCAGATATCCCTCGGTACCGGGGACGTAGTTCTGGATAGCATCTGCCGCCTGGCTATTTGTCGTGACAGAGTTGATGACGATGAATCCATTGTCGTTGTTATCGGTATCGTAACCGTCGCCATCGCTGCTCTTCACATTGCCGAGTGTGTAGAGGATTTTATCAACCACCTTGTTGATATTATCGCTGCCATCCTCTGGTTGTAGTTCGCTACCTCTAGGCTTGATTATTTCTTCTTCTTCAGTTGTAGGAATAATCGGTCTCAACGGCACACGGATGGTGGCCTCATCCGTTTCAAGTATTCTGTTGTTAACGTCATAGGATCGGTTCGCAGGATCTGTAATGACAAGGTTCTGTTCCAATGTCAGGCTACTGAAGCCCCTGATGACATCGTCTTTCGCCGACAGAGTGATTTTGCCAGGGTTATTTCCATCCGTGGTGATGGTCAGCGGGGCATTACCATTCCCTGTATAGACAATGTCGCTAATTATATTACTACTGTTCGGAGCCAGATAGATGGTCAGGCCTTCATCGTTCCACGTCTCGATGGTCGGGCGGTTCCTGCTGTTGGTGATGAAGAGTGTGTTGAGGCTTGGGATATACTGGAAAGAAGCCGGCACGCCCTGACCAACCATAGCGTCTTGGAGGATGTCCGAGCAGTTATTATTTGTTACCTCGGTGCCGTTGATCCTGAGGTTGTAGCCTATAGTCGGGGTTCTATAGATTCTGAGGTATGGAACGCTGCCATTAGTGGAACCAACATACTCCTTATACCAGCCGCCAGTAGTGAAGTTGGCGCTGCAATCAATATCATTAAACGTGTTGGTGTTATTTGCAAAAGCATCATCAGCAGACGATATATTCGCGTCTATGATGCGCAATTCGCCATCGCCTGTAAATGTAAGAGTATAATCATCACCGTATGACCTGGAAAATGGTTTTTTATATGAATCTGTATTCTTGATATAGTTGACACCCGTCAGGTTAACAACGACATTCTCATAGGCTTCTGTACATACGGGCCCTTTAAAATTCGCTTCGTTCAATGTGATTGTGAAGGTTCCTGTGGCGCTGTTATCCGTCACGCTGACAGTGCCGTCACCAAATACGTCAGCATAATTCTGACTATATAAAGCGTTGCTGTTGATTGAAACATCCCAATGGGTAATTCCTGGGGCTATTGTGTATCCGTTCGGTGTGAAATACAGTGTCGGTCCTGTTATGTCGGGATCACTCCCGTACTCCCCAAAGTGATAGTCGCAGTTGTCAGAAAAAGGCTTTCTGTTTGTACCACTAAGGGTACCATCGCTATAAGCATCGAAGTCAAACTGTGCTCCATTGGCCGAATAGAACGGGTAATGTCCATCGGCGCAACTGATCGTATTGTTGCCTTCAACAACAACGGTAATATCTATACCGCTACTAATGGCATTTCCTTTATAATTCTCAATCGACACGCCATTAAAAGAGAGTTGATTGATTGTAAATGCCCCCACAATCTGCTTAAAACTCCAATGGCCATCGCCCAGGATGTCATCCTTGATGGCATCTGTCACCTGGGTGCCGCAAATCCAGAGTGAATAACTCTTTGCATATTTAATCTCTGAAGTGCTGGGATAGTAAGCCAGATCGTCTTCGTAGGTTGGAGTGATTTCCTCAGTACCATCTGTGAACAACTTTCCATTCCATCCAGTTTCTTTTATGATTGTCAGTGAACCGGAATTTCCCTCGCCCGTCATGAACGTGATGCCTTTTCCTTCATAAAAACTTGATCCATCGCCCAAGGTTATGGTGTTAGAACCCACCAGACGAACAGTAAGTTCTTGTTCGGCATCCCAATATCCATTGTTTACAATGAAAGGATAACTATTGTATGAACACGTCACATTGGCTCCGTTGAGTGTAAGGACATGAGTATTGTCATCGTAAGTTATCGTGCCATCGCCCAAGACATCGGTGGTGTTTTCAGGGACTTTTACCGAGTGATAGTTGCTTTCTTCGGTTCCATATTGGATGGCGAGTTCATAATCGGCCCATGCCCCGATTGGCATAAATACCAAGACAAACAACACAAGAAATAGTCTCTGTTTCCTTGTTAGGTATCTGTGAAATGATAATATTTCTTTCATAATGGTACGGTTATTTTTGTTGCTCTTAATTTATGGGTGTTAAGCGAAAATGCTATTTGGGGGCAAAGGTACGAAAAAAGGGGGACATAGCCAAGCATTTTCCCTAAAACTTACGCGCGTTATTATTATGAAATAGAAAAATAACCCGCCTATCCCGCTCATCCCACACGTATGTTTTTTTACTTTCAGTGTGGGATGAGCGGGATGAGTGGGATGTTTTTGGCATAAGACAAGTATATGAAATAAGCCCCCAAATACCAAGACAGCACTATTGATAATTACAGCAATACTATTTTTCGTCAGGGCAGTACTATTTTTCGTCAGGACAGTACTATTTTTTGCTAGGGCAGTACTATTGATACAAAGCACAACGATACACATTAACACTATCTATCTGATGCTATTGGTTAACTCCTGGGCGGAGGTCTCTTGCATTTTGATGTAAGCGAAGAGTTTTTTGCCAGCATCCTTTAGGCTTGCCCCAAAGAGATAGACCATATCGTCAATAATGAGGAAGCGATCATGGTTTCGCTGGCAGACATTGATCGCTATAGGTGAGTACTGCTGGTTATGGCGTTGTATGTCCAACTGCTGTTGCTGGTTTAATTGGCGTGTATAGATGGTGGCAGAGACGTTGGTGTTGCGCTTACTGAGCAAGGTGAGGGTAGTCTCGTCGATATAGTTGTCGATGAGAATAACGGATTGCTTGGCCTGTTTGATAAGGCTGGCTATCTGTACATAAGCGTCGAATATCTGGCCATCGTAGAAGATACCCTCTACTGGTGGCAGGGACTTTTGGACAAAGAAGTCAATCTTTTCCTCTGTGATTGCAACCCTTCTTTCCAATTGTTCAATCCTTTGATTAATCGCATAACCTTTTAGCAAGTATTGTTTGAGAACCTTGTTTGCCCACTTTCTAAATCTAACGCCTTGTGTGGATTTTACTCTATATCCAACAGACAGAATCATATCAAGATTGAAATAATCAACTTGATAGGTTTTTCCGGCTCAGCGGATTTACCCGGTTGGTAAAGCTTGGCTAATCAAGAATAAAGTTGTACCTTTGCAGCATGGATCATACCCAACTGCTGCGAGCCATCCTTCCAGATGTGCTGATAGACAACTTTGATGTTGCGAATTTCGAG
>JAFZUS010000056.1 GCA_017618275.1 Prevotella sp. | reverse complement strand
GCCTGAAAGCCATAGATCTTGGCCACTTCAACACGTCGTTGTTCGTACTGGAAATCGAACGAGAAGTCGTTTTTGTCGATAGCCTTAAACTCAGGACTATTGTAGATGGCTTTCTCTACTTCCTCGTTCCAATCTCTAAACTGCGCAGCTACCTCATACTGTTGGAGCTTGACAACATAGTAGAAGGCAAGATTGACCTCACGGAAGTTGCCAGGAGTAATCACATCACGATATTTGGCTCTGTCAAGTCGTTCCAGTTTCATAATAAATGCATCAGTATAACAGCAGTCATGAACGATGGCGAAAAGGGTATCGAGAGCATCGTCGGCAGAGATGTCACGTCCCGTATGGTACAATACAGCTAAATAGTCCTTATTTGAGAGTTTAGCTCGGTCGATGACATAACTCTTGTCTTTAGCCATACGAAGGCAGATGAAATAGTAGTCACGCTCATCGGTAAAGTCATCGATGTGCTCAGAAATGTACTCTAATGGGAAATAACGAATCACTGACCAAGAACATTTATATTCGTGGTAAGCCTCCCATAGCTCCTTGACTTTAGGCAGAAACGAATCGTCCCAAAAGTCAAGTACCTTGCCGTATGCCCATTCTCTGTCAGACTTTCCCGATTCAAGGAAAGCATTCAAAATCTTTTTCTGGTCCTTCCAATCGAGCCAGTTGAAACGCCACTGTATCTCCTCCCGTGATTCAGAAACCTTACCACTTTTCTTGTTGATGTAGTTCCTGATTAATGTGGCGATGGGAGTATTCCGTTTTCTTTTTCCGTGTCTCATAATTCTCACTTTATTCATTCATTACTTATGTAATGAGTGGACTATTAAGTGAAATATATCATAATCTTGGCCATAATCTTAAATGTTGTTGTATTAACTGAGCAAATTTACGCATTTCGAACGAGATTTATTAATTTTGCACCAGCAATTTATGATAGTTTATAACTTTTCGATTCATCATTATAGTCGTTGAGTTACTATTTCGAATATGGCGATACAAGTTACATATAGGAGAACCCGCAGACTGTCGATGCGCATCGTAAAGAATGGCGATGTGCATGTGTCAGCACCTATTGGTATGCCTAAGTCTGAGGTGGAACGGTTCATTGAGGAACACCGCGACTGGATAACAGAGGCCCGAAAGAAAACCTACGAAAGCCAGAAGCGTAGGGCAGAGTTTTACAATCAACTTCCGCTAAGAACGAGAGAACAGGCTGACGATGCCCTTCGACGGCTAAAAGCCCTGATAGAACCGATGGTGGAACACCACTCCAAGGAGATGGGCGTGAAACCTTCTGTAGTCTATTACAAGGCGATGATTTCCCGATGGGGTGTTTGCAACGTCAAGGACAAGTCCATTTGCTTCTCTGCATATGTGCTACTGTTGCCGGAATGGTGCGTCGAACATGTGGTGGTTCATGAGCTGTGCCATCTGTTAGAACCCAGCCACAATGCCCGTTTCCATGCATTGATGGATAAGTACTTCCCGCGTTGGAAGGAAGCCCGCAAAGAAACACGGCAAATATGTAAGATGGAGGAGGACGAGGAAGACGATGGTGAGGACCAATCGTCAGACGACGGCAAATAACCGTCGTCTAATCGTATCTACTGCAACGATATTTATGAGAATCAGGTAAAATCGGATATATACCCACGAAAGATTTCGGTATTTTCGGAGGTTTTTGCAGAAAACATTTGCGTAAGTCAAATAATATAACCTTCTATGCTGAGCATAATTGATAAGCAAGTCTCTCATCACCAGAAGCTAAATGGATGATGCCACAGTAAGTGAATCCGTGCTTCAGTATGTTGTGCTGCATGATATGATTGTCCTTATGGGTGTCAATGCGGATGTTGCTCTCATGAGCAAAACAGAAATCCATGATGCTTTTGAAGATGCCGTGTGCTTCAGGGAAACTGGCAATACGGTGAATGACATGATAGGGTAGGGTGTCGTCAAGCCATTCACCGTTATAAATCTTGGAGTAAGTAGGTTCCGGGGAGGGCAGAAAGGCAAAGTAGCCTACAATCTGCCCTCCATCCTCTATCACAAAGCCACCTTCCTTTTCCATGTCAGAAAGCACAATTTCTTCTGAAGGGTAGCCGTTCTTCCATTGGTTCGTGTTCCCAGAATCGGCCATAATCTTCTTGGCAGCATCAAATACTGCCATGATGGCCTCCATATCCTGGGCGGTAGCTTTGCGGATAGTCCTGTTCACGATTAACGATTCCTTATTTCACCTCGTTCACCAGTTCCTTGCCCTCGCTGAAGTCGAGGATGTTCTGGAGGGTGGTGAGGGCGATGTTATGCACGGCCTCGCGGGTGAAGAAAGCCTGGTGGGAGGTGACGATGACGTTAGGCATCATCAGCAGTAGGGCCAGCTTGTCGTCATCAATCATCTTGTCGGAGCGGTCCTCGTAGAAATAGTTGGCTTCCTCCTCGTACACGTCGAGGGCGGCAGAACCCACCTGATGAGATCGCAGACCGTCGATGAGGTCGGCAGTCTTAATGAGCTTGCCGCGACCGGTGTTGATAATCATCACGCCGTACTTCATCTTCGTGATAGAGTCGCTGTTGATGATGAACTGCGTCTCCTTGGTCAGCGGACAGTGCAGAGAGATGATGTCCGACTGCTCGTAGAGTTCGTCGAGCGACACAATCTTCACCTGATGCTCCTTGGCAAAGGCTTCGTCGGGATAGAGGTCGTAGGCCAGCACATTCATGCCGAAGCCCCGTAGAATCTTCACCAGTTCCTTGGCAATTTTTCCCATACCGATGAGTCCTACGGTCTTGCCGTACATGTCGAAACCAAGGAGTCCACCCAAGCGGAAGTTGCCTTCGCGGGTGCGATAGACGGAGCGGTACACCTTACGGTTCAGGGCCAGCATCAGTGTGACGGCATACTCAGCCACGGCATGAGGCGAATAGGCTGGCACACGGACTACGCGGATGCCGAATTGCTTGGCAGCCTGCACATCGACATTGTTGAAACCGGCACAGCGCAGGGCTATCAGTTTCACACCATAGCCAGCCATGCGCTCAATGACACGAGCGTCGCACTCTGCATTGACGAAGATACACACGGCGTCGGCCCCCTGAGTCAGCGAAACGGTGTTCAGGCTGAGACGCTCTTTGTAGTACTGAATGTCGAAACCGAAGTTCTCATTCACCTTGGCGAAGTTCTCGCGATCGTAGCTCTTCGCATCGAAAAACGCTATTCTTATTGCCATAATCTTAAATGATGTTGTTTTTATTTGCAAATATAAGCATTTTGGGCGAGATTTATTAATTTTGCACCTGTTATTTATGATAGTTTATGAACTGAAGGGGTGCAAGTCTACTGAAAGGGGGCAGTACAAATGACCGAGCAAAGTAATCACAAACAACCGAACGAAATCTCCACAAACAACCGAATAAAATTCCACCAAACGACCGAAAAGATGCAAAAACATTTGGATAATTCAATATATATCAGTAACTTTGCACCCGAAAAGATATAATAAAAATGGCAGAGATTATATACAAACCAAGAATTGCCGACAGACTGTTGGCTCGCAAATTGGCAGGTAAGGGTGCAGTATTGGTTGAAGGACCTAAATGGTGTGGCAAGACAACGACGGCACGTCAGCAAGCTAAGAGCGTGCTTGACTTAGGTGATACTGAAGTCTTGAAACAGAGTAGGCAGATGATGGATATTAGTTCGAAAATCCTCCTTCAGGGTGAAACACCTAGGCTGATTGACGAATGGCAGACGATAGCAGAACTATGGGACACTGTCAGAAATGAAGTGGACAAGCGAGGAACGTTCTCGCAATTCATCCTGACAGGATCTACTGTTGCTCCACAGGCAGAAGATACCGTTCACAGCGGAACAGGGCGTATGGGTAGAGTCAAGATGCGCCCTATGAGTCTATACGAATCTGGTGAATCTACTGGTAGTGTCAGTTTGGCAAAACTCTTCGATGGCGAAACTTTCGAACCGCAACCTAATAACATCGACTTGGAGCGTATAGCCTATCTGACCTGTCGCGGTGGTTGGCCACAAGCAACTCTGCTCGAAGGCGATATTGCCTTGGATCAGGCCTTTGGTTATGTTGACGATATATCAGAACGTGATATCCAACGTGTGGATAAAGTTAAACGCAGTCCTGAGCGTACCCGTTTGTTACTTCGTTCCTATGCCAGAAACATTTCTCAGCAGGTACCTTATAGCACCATCAAAGCCGATATGCTGTCAAACGATGCAAAAACGCTTGACGAAGACACTGTCGCCGACTATATAAAGGCCCTTAGAAAACTATTCGTAATTGAAGATCTGGCAGCTTGGAATCCCAATATCCGTAGCAAATCTGCCATTCGTACCAGCGACACCCGTCATTTCGTTGACCCAAGCATTGGAACAGCATCGTTAGGCTTAGGCCCCAAAGATTTAATAAACGATTTGGACTCTTTTGGACTCATCTTCGAAGACCTGGCTGTACGTGATTTGCGCGTGTTTGCTGAAGCACTCGACGGGAAACTATATCATTATCGCGACAGTTCAGGACTGGAGTGTGACACCGTGTTGCATCGCCGTAATGGCACGTATGGACTGATAGAGGTGAAGCTTGGTGG
>JAFZUS010000055.1 GCA_017618275.1 Prevotella sp. | reverse complement strand
CCAGCAGGGAGCCGACGCAGATAGCCAAGGCATGAATGGAACAATTAAGATGGACTATGTAAATATTCCGATCCTTGCCAATTTCAATGTAGCCAAGGGATTTGCCGTCAAAGTTGGAATACAGCCGGGATTCCTTGTCGATGACAAGGTGAAAGTGTCGTCAAATGGTGTTTCTGCTGAGGTCGGGTTAAAAGATGCTTATAAGGCTGCTGGAATCGACGCAGATATATCCTCCTTTGATTTTGCTCTCCCTCTTGGCATATCTTATGAGTTTAACCATGTTGTATTGGATGCACGTTATAACTTAAGCGTGGCGAAAGCCATCTCCGCCTACGGGGAGTCAACCAGGCACAGCGTGTTCCAGATAACACTCGGATATAAGTTCGGATTATAGAATATCTATTCAAAAACAACGTTCTTGACCCGTGTGCTTCTAATCGTCGTCTTTAACTATCTGAGTGAAGTCTGACCAGTTATTATAATGCAATAAAGAAACGGCTCTGCCCTAAAAATATCCTGCCAAGTTTGTCCTTGATGGAAATAACAAGCCCCATGAAGGGATTGTGCTCCACATCAATCAAGAAAAAGGCAGGAAATCTTTTGGATCTCCTGCCTTTGCTGTTTACTTGCTGTATCCTTATAATATATAATAAGGTTTACTTGCCGGTGCGGACGGCGTTGAGGAAGTTGACCATCTTCTGGAGGTTCTCCTCGCTGTACATACCCATGCCATGACCACCCTCGGGAACGAAGGTTGCCTCGGTCTTCACACCAGCGGCCACAAGTTTCTCGTAGAACATCTTACCCTGGCAGCAAGGCACGACATTGTCCTTCTCACCGTGGAAGATGATGATGGGAGGATTGTTCTTGTTGACATAGTATGTGGCACTCAGGCTGTTATACTTATCCGGCTCCTTGTCGAGTTTCGAATCGAGCAGCACGTCCTCAGGACTGTTAGCACCCATGCTCATGCCAGGTCCGCAGTCCATCTTCGTGAGGTCGACAGGACCCGACCAGTCGCAGGCGGCATTCACAGCGCTGCTCTCGTTGGCAAAGCAACCAACAGTACCCTCGAGGTCGATATCGTAATTACCCACCTTCGTCTGCTTCAAGCCACTGGTGGTGGCAGCCGTAGAAGAGAGGTGTCCGCCAGAAGAGAAGCCGCTGGTGGCGACGAACGACGTATCGAACTTATACTTCTTGGCCTCACCACGCACGAAGCGGATGACGGCACGGATATCATGGATCTGGGCAGGCCACTTGGCGTCCATGCTACTGCGGTGGTTAGGACAAACCACAGCATAACCAGCCTTCAACAAGGCATTGACGATGGTACCGAGGTCGGCAGCGCCCTTACTGTTGTTGCTGAACCATGCGCTTCCATAGATATGGATCACCACGGGATAAGCGGCCTTCTCTACCTTGGGCAGATAGATGTCGCACGTGTGATAAGCCTGGTCGTCGCCAGCATAGTTTACGTCTTTCCACTCCTGCGAAGTCTCCAACTTCGGCTGTTGCATCTGGAAACCGCCAAAGCCTCCAAAGCCACCTCCAGGCTGTGCCATCAACATCGTTGAAGCGCACAGCATCACTGTTGATAATAAAGTCTTTTTCATTTGTTAATTGTTAGAATAAAAGTTATGTTATAATCAGTTTACTCCACTGTACTCTCTGAGAAATAGAACTCCCTCAGAGGCTTGCTGACAGCCTCTCCCTTCAGGGATACCTGCTGCTGCAACTTGATGTCGGCCGACGAGGCTCCAACCTTCACGACATACGCCCCAGGACTGACGTTCCACTGGCGCTTGCCGTCGTTGGTATAGTAGCCGAACTGCTCCGTATAGAGTTTCACCTTCACCGTCTTGGTCTGTCCAGGATTGAGGGTCACACGGGCAAAGCCCTGCAACTGTATCGGACGGATAGGCTGGTCTTCTGCCGGCGACAGGTAGACCTGAGCAATTTCATCGGCAGCCACCTGACCCGTGTTCTTTACCTCAAAGGAGAGGTTGATGCCCTGATCGGTCGTATTGGCCTCAGCATCCACTTTCAGGTTGGCATACTCAAAGGTCGTGTAACTCAGACCATAGCCGAAGGGCCATGCGACACGTGGGTCTTTCTCTGCCTGATAGTTATAGCAGAGCGGCTCATAGACCTCCGTATTCGGATAACTGACAGAGAGTTTGGCCGACGGGGACACCTTACCATAGAGGATATCCGCCACAGCATTACCGCCCTCCTCACCCGGATACCAGGCCTGAATGACGGCAGCACACTTCTCAGCAAGACCAGACACCACCTGAGCCCTGCCTCCGAACATCACCAGTACCACCGGCTTGCCCGTAGCCAACAGTTCCTTCACGAACTGCTCCTGTTTGCCAGGCAGACGGAGACCCTGACGGTCTCGGTTCTCACCACAGAGCATCACATTCTCACCGACGGCAGCGATGATGACATCAGCCTGCTTAGCCAGTTTCAGGGCATTGGCCTTGTCGGCCTTCTCGCCTGAATCCACCTTGCGGTGCAGAATCTCATACTCCCAGGCACGCTCGTCGCCCAGTTCACCATATTTGGTCTCTATCTCCTCTGTCCAGTCACAGCCACGCTCGTACATCAGGTTCACGCCCTCAGGAGCCTTGGCTTTCATACCCTCCAAGAGGGTGATGGTATGCGGATGGTCGAGATCGGTCTCCACCTTCTTCCAGAAATACGACATGGCGGGGAAGGAGTAGTCGCCCAACATGGCCCACATCGTGTTGGCGTTAGGACCCGTAAGCAGGATGTTCTTCGTCTCTTTCAGAGGAAGCACACCATTGTTCTCCAACAGCACCACCGACTGCGTAGCAATATCGTAAGCCGTCTGACGCTCCTCAGGGGAATCCAGGGTGATCTTCTCTGTGCTGTAGAGATAGGCATCCTTGTCGAAGAGGCCTGCACGGAACTTGATACGCAGCACGTTCTTCACGGCCCGTTCCAGCACCTCCGGCTTCACCAGACCCTTATCGATAGCCTCCTGCAGTTCCTTGTAGTTGGCCCCGAAGGGGAAGTCGACGTCGTTGCCATTGTTGATGGCAGCAGCCGCCTTTTCCACAGTTGTCTCCAAGCCTGGAATCTGGTCGATGGCGGTATAGTCGCTTACTACCATTCCATCGAAGCCGACATAGTCGCGCAGGATATCCTGCAGGATCTCACTGTTGCAGACGCATTTCGTGCCATGCACCTCGTGGTAGCCAGGCATCACCGCCACACTACCCGTCTTACGGATCATCGTCTCATGGGGCAGGAGAATCTCCTCCATCAGTTCCTTCTCCTCAGCATCACCACCCCCGCCATAGCCAAGGTAGTGCTTCGTACAGGCACCTACGCCCTTCTTCAGGTCACCCTGTTGGAGACCACTTACGAAGGCTGCACCCATCGCAGCGGAGAGATAGGCATCCTCGCCATACGACTCTTCCAAGCGGTTGAAACTCGGTGTGCGACAGACATCGACCATCGGCGAGAGAGCCAGAGCACCACCCATCTTTCGCATGGCGGTACTCGTCTGGCGTGTCTTCAGTTCCGCCAACTCCGTATTAAACGAACCTGCCTGTCCTATCTGTTGGGGATAGATGGTAGAGCCCTTGGTGTTGATACCCGACAGCACTTCCTCGTGAAAAAGGGCAGGAATACCGTTGGGCGTATGGTGCATCAGCCAGTCCTGCACAGCCACCACCTTGTCGCGGATATCGTTGGGGTCACGAGGCTTCTGGAGGGCAAACTGCGAGAAGTGTCCGATACCATAGGGAATCAGTTCTCGGCATTTCGCCGTATCGAGATTGCCAGCCTCGTCGAAGAGGTCGTCCATATACATACTCCTCAACTGGGCGATGCGCTCTTCCTGTGGCATCTTCTGGTAGAGTTCATCGATCTGCTGTTCCATGTCGGGAGCAGCCGTACAACCAGCCAGAAGTGCGGTCATGCTTATTATTGCTAGTTTTTTCATCTTTGAAGCGTCAGGTATGTAAAATACTTAGGGCTTGATTTCCTTTCCGTCTTCCGTATAGAAAGTGAAATAGACGGGATCCTCATACTTGGCAGGAAGAGCGTCTTGCAGGTAAAGTCCCGTACCAATATTCCTCAGCGTGAAACCCTTTCCAGTCTCATAGAGAATCTCCCACACAGCACCATTCTCCATGTCCTGTCCGTTCTGGTTATTCAGACCGAGAATGAACGAGCACCACTGGCCATCTTCGGCTGGCTGTGAGTTCAGGTAACCTGGGCTACCCCAGATATTATACGGTTCACCATCGAGTTTGAGGAGACGGAGCAGATAAGTATTGTCTTCAAGTTGTTCGGCCCTGAACATATATCCTACGATACCTGTGTTGTCCAGCACCTTCGAAGGATCGTCGAAGCCCAGATTCTGATTGTCAATGCCATAGAACATCTTGTTTGCAGTCGCATCCAGAATGTAGAATTCCTGTCCGTCGAGGTCTGTGCTGGTACTTTGAGAACCGCCTGAAGCCCCAACAGTGATATCCACCTTATGCTGCGTTCCAAAGAAGTCGGTATAGACAGCCGTCACAATACCAGGGGTACCTTCGGCATCCAGTTTCACCTTGCCATTCGTGATATTGAAGTCCTCACTCGAGAATGTGGCCTCAGTAGTCAGATCTTCTTTATGTCCATCCAAGAAGGTAGCCTTCAGTTTCAGCGTCACAGATGTTCTGGGCTTACCGATAATAGAGGTCTCAAAGGTCTTTGGTGTCAGGATCTTCTTCAGATTCTCCGGCATGTCATAGGCAGGGTTCATCTTTGTCTCAAGACCCATGGCCTGTAACATGGCGTAGGCATAGCGCTTGCCAAGGGTACGATAGCCGGCAGCAGAGAAGTGCCAAGGGTCACTTCCGTTACCAGGGATACCAGCGGCACTGACCACATGACCTGTAGGAATCGTAGAAGGAATCTTTGCCACGACAGCATTATGACCCGAGCAGCCACCACCCTGATCAGCGTATTCAACCTCGCCAACGAGCAGGGGCACGTCCTCTGCCTCCAGGCCAAGGTCGGTAAGCATATCGTTATAAATCTTCTTCACCATCTTTGGCCAGTTGGGGTCGCCACAATTGGAACAGCCCTGATGGAGCAGGATACCCTTGATGGTACCGACCTCCTGAGCCTTCTTTGCCATCTCTATCAAACGACCATAAGGATTGCCACCATAGTAATTCTTCGACAGTGTGGCCCACCACTCATTAGGATTAGCCTTCAACTTTGCTTCATATTTGTCCTTGTCGAACATCTCGATAGGACTGCCTCCCATGGCGACAGCCACCACACCCACTTTCACATCGGTAGGCAGGGCTGCCACCATCGTACGTCCGAAATAGTCGGTGGGACCCAGTTTACCCATCGGACTGACGATAGGACACTTGGCGGTGTACCACTCACCTAATTTACGTTTTGGACTGTCAAAGTTGGTCGTAGCAAGCATCTGGAAACGCTCGTCTACCGCCTGGTTGTCTATTGTCTGCCACTGGGCATTGCCCTCCATGTTCGACTGTCCGAAACAGAGATAAACATAGAACTTAGATTTTGGATCCGGCTCCGGTTCCGGGTCTGGATCAATCACCGGGATGTCGTAATTGGAACAAGCAGTAAAGGCCATTGCCAAGGTTACTGCGAACAAAAAAAGTAATCTTTTCATTTTCTTTGAGTTTTAAATTAGTTAATATTCTTATCTCTTTGCCGTTCTCATGCCGTAGATATACACTACGAGGAAACAGAACAGCGGTAATACAAAGGAGAAGTTCGTGGCAGGAAAACTGCCAAACACAGTACCTTGGTCGATGATCATCGCCTGCAACGGGGGCAATACCGAACCGCCAAGAATAGCCATGATCAGGCCGGCAGCACCGAATTTCGCATCATCACCCATCCCGTCGAGGGCAATACCGTAGATGGTGGGGAACATCAGCGACATACATCCGCTGACACAGACCAGGCAGTAGAGACCCATGCGGTTCTGGAAGATGATCACACCCAAAGTGAACACCATTGCCAGGACAGCAAAGGCTGCCAACAACTTTGCCGGCTTCACCCAACGCATGAGGAAGGTGGCAATGAAGCGCGAGCAGATGAAGAAGATCATCGCATAGATATTAAACTGCTGCGACAGTACCTCGGCAGCCTGCTCCTCCATACCTTCCGCCATAAACACCCGCGTACCATATTGTATGATAAACGTCCAGCACATGATCTGGGCACCCACGTAGAAGAACTGGGCGACAACGCCCTCACGGTAGTACTCCAGCGAGAAAAGACGTTTCAGGGTGGTCATGAAGTGGATGTCGTGACTCTGGTCGGCATTCTTCGGCATCTTCGTGAAGAGGATGATGAGGAACATCACCACAATCACCAGTCCGATGGCGAGATAGGGCGAGATCAACACGTCGAGGTCGGCATTCTTGATGGCCTCAAACTGCGTATCGTCCAACAGCGCCCGTTCATCACTGCTCATAGGGTTCAGTTTGGCCTGAATGAAGTTCATCGCCACGAACATACCGATGATTGAACCACAGGGGTTGAAACACTGAGCCAGGTTCAGGCGGCGCGTGGCGGTCTCAGGCTCTCCCATCGAGAGGATATAGGGATTACATGAGGTCTCCAGGAATGACAGACCACAGGTCATGATGAAATAGGCCATCAGAAAACAGCCGTAGAGTCCGATGCTCTTCGAGGGGAAGAACAGCAGGGCTCCGGCAGCATAGAGTCCGAGACCCATCAGCACACCCGCCTTATAACTGTACTTACGGATAAAGATGGCAGCAGGCAGAGCCATACAGAAGTAGCCGCCATAGAAGGCCATCTGCACCAGTGCACCGTCGGTGACACTCATACGGAAGATCTTCGAGAAGGCCTTCACCATCGGGTTCGTGATATCGTTGGCAAAGCCCCACAGGGCAAAGCAGAATGTCACGAGGATAAACGGAATCAGGTAGTTATTCTTTTTCATATACTTGTCCAGTAATCATAATTTCTAATTCCTAATTAAACCTGACGAGGATTCTGAATACTTTCCCAGGATTCTCCGCCCACTGCTGCATGGCTTCGGGAGCCCCCTCAGGGGATACCTCATTGGATATCAGACGGTCTACCGGACAAGTACCCCTCTCCAGATAATGGATCACGGCACGGAAGTCACTGGGCTGGGCATTGCGCGAACCACGGATGTCGAGTTCCTTCTGTACGAAATACTTTGTCTGGAACGACACCTCCGTCTTGGCATAGCCGATGCAGACCACACGCCCTGTAAAGGCCACCTCATTGACAGCCATCTGATAGGTCACAGGACTGCCCACCGCCTCGATAATCACGTCAGGGCCGAAGCCACCCGTCATCTCCTGCAGTCGGGCATGCACATCCTCCGTCTTTGTATTGATGGCGTAGGTGGCACCCATCTCCTTGGCCAGTGCCAACTTCTCATCGTCGATGTCAGCAGCAATGACGGTAGCACCACGCAGGGCACTGCGCACGATGGCACCCATGCCCACCATACCACAACCAATCACCACCACCACGTCGATATCCGTCACCTGCGCACGGTTCACCGCATGGAAACCCACACTCATCGGCTCTATCAGGGCACAGGTGCGAGGGTCGAGCCCGCCTGCAGGAATCACCTTCTCCCAAGGCAAGGCGATAAATTCCCGCATGGCACCGTTGCGCTGTACGCCGAGGGTCTCGTTGTGTTCGCAGGCATTCACCCGTCCATTCCTGCACGAGGCGCACTTGCCACAGTTCGTATATGGATTGCATGTCACCACCATCCCCGGCTTCAAGATCTCAGGCACGTCGGCACCCACCTTCTCTATCACGGCACCCACCTCATGACCAGGAATCACGGGCATCTTCACCATCGGGTTCTTTCCGAGCCATGTGTTCAGGTCGGAACCACAGAATCCCACATAGGCAAGGCGCAGGAGCACCTCATTGGCCTTCAACTCCTGTTCGGCCACACTGACTATTTCCATCTGGCATTCGCCAGAAATCTGAATTGCTTTCATTCGCTCATATTCTTTATATACGGTAATTCTTTCAAATCACGGAAACCGAAGAACCCTTTGGCGTTCTCGCCTAAGAACAGCCGTTTCTCTTCATCCGTCAACTCCTTGGTCTTCACCACAAAGTCGTACGACATCCGATAGGTGATGGCGGTGATGGTACGGGGGTAGTCCGAGCCCCACATCAACTTCTCCATACCCACAGCGTCGGCTGCCTCCTTGATGGCACGGACGGCTGAAGGGAAGGGATAGAACTCATCATTGAAGAGCCATGTGATACCACCGCTCTCCACGTAGACGTTCTCATGACGTGCCAGTCGGATCTGACTCATCCAGTCGGGACGTGTCACCATCCCGAAATGACCAATGGCAATCCTCAGTTTCGGACACTCCTGGATGATCTCCTCCATCTGCCCCACCTGGGCATCACCGTCGGCAAGTTCAATACCGAGTAAGATACCACGTTCCTCCATCAGGTGCATCATCTGCATCATCTCCTCGTTGAGGAACTGCTTCGGCAGTCGGGCTGCAGGCACCTTGATGCCCTTGAAACGCTGCATCAGTCCGTCGGCCACACCCAAGAACCCCGGCTCATGATAGTCGGCCATGCCAAAACAGAAGAAACGGTCGGGATAGTTACGGCTCACCTCGGCCAGATAGTCGTTCTGCAGTCCGTCGATAAACTCCTGCGTCACCACAGCCGCTGACACCTGGGCATAGTCCATGTTCGAGAGGAAGCGCTCCGCCGTGTTCTGTCCGTCGGTCATAACGGGTGGCAACATCTGTCGCTCCTCGCCGAAGAACAGACTACGGCTCCGGTTGGGCTCCAACTGACAGATGCGTTGTCCATCCACCATCGTGTCCTGCGTCAGCCATAAATGGCTGTGCGCGTCAATGATATGAAGTTGGTTCATTTTGCAGAGTTATTCTTATCGGGTGCAAAGATATATATTTTTTTTGTAACGACCAAAAAAAAAGCCCGCCAATTGGCGGGGAAGATTCAACTCCAAAATGCAACTACGTCTGCAAAGGTAAGAAAAAAGTCTGAACAGGTGCCATGAATCCGAGTTTTTTTCTTGGTCTTGCATTGATTTTGTATTGTATTTGCTTTATTTGCTCCTCTGTATAGTTGT
>JAFZUS010000054.1 GCA_017618275.1 Prevotella sp. | reverse complement strand
AATGCAGGCCCTTTGACCTGCATTTTTATCGTATGCCGAAAGTTTATCCATTTTTTCTCGCATTTTTCTTGCATCGTTCAATAATTCTTCGTATCTTTGCACCCATCATATCTCCAATACATCTCCAATATATCTCCAATACATCTCCAATACATCCCCAATTATAAGAATTGGAATTATATCGGAAATAAACTGGAATAGAACTGGAATAAAATAGGAATTGTATATTAACAGATAATAAGTAGTATTATGGCAGAAATGACTAAAGACATGTATGGCGCTGTAGGGAAGTTTGGTAACAAGACGTTCTACCAGCGTGGAGGAAAGACCATCGCAAGGACTATCACTAAGCCGAAGAATCCCAAGACAGAGAGCCAGTCACTGGGGCGCGTGCTTCTCAAAGCAGTAAACAAGACTTACAGCATGATGAAGGAAATCTGTAACCATTCCTTTGAGGACTACGACAACAGTTTCGATTGTATGAATAAGTTCAAGAGGGTCAATCTGAAATACCTTCGTGAACACACGACGGCTCTTTTGGAATCAGGCCAGGGTCTGGACCATTTCTATCAGTTTGCTCCCCTTCAGAGCATGAAGTGGACCCCCTTCGCAGCCATCATCTCCGAGGGGCATCTGCCCGTGGTCTCTGTGGGCATCGATGCTTCAGCGAGCCACAAGGCGTACGTGGGCAGTCCCGGCCGCACCTACGCCGACTTTGTCACGGCATGGGGCTTGCAGCGTGGTGACCTGGTGACGTTCATAACCGTTCAGAAGCGTGAAAGCAAGTATGCCACGGAGATTGCCCGTATTGTACTCAATCCCAGCAACGCTGACGGGTCAGATGCTCCCATGAGTACGGAGATTGTGAACAGCGAGGGCGAGTTCCCGTGCCCGGACAGGATGGACCAGTTGAACTTTTCGACTTTCGCGTTCGACACCGATCGCTTCAACTTCGTGCTGGGCCGTGGCGGCGACGTGGTGGCAGCGGGTATCATCATCAGTCGCGAGGACATGAGTGGCAACTGGCTCCGCAGCAACTGCCAACTCATGCTCAACGAGGCCGGTTTCGGCAGCGACCTGTGCAGCCTGGCAAAGGCCGTCGAGTACAGTTACAAGACCCCGGAAATAAACGTGGAGTCTGAGTACTATCTCAACAACGCCGACAGCGAACCTTAACTCAACTTTGACGCTGTCGCTTTGTTTTTTCTTGCTATTTTGATAAAAAATCAACGTGTCAAAGATGGGTTAAATAATATAAAAGTGTGCTTGGTCATGAATATTCTCAAAGATTTTTCGTACCTTTGCAAATGAAACCTAAAAGACTGAAAAAGAAACGATATGAAATTATGAAAAAATATTTTTTTTTGATCGTGATGCTGCTGTCTGCAGCAGCCAGTGCTTTCGCCGTAGAAGAAGTAGAAATCGACGGGCTCTGGTACGAAATGGTGGCAAAAGCCAAGGTGGCCAAGGTCATCAAGTACAAGAACGATGTCAAGTATAATGGCGACATTGTGATTCCTGAAACCGTGGTGTATGAAGGCGTAACCTGTAGTGTGACGAGCATAGGAGAGGGTGCGTTCTCTGTTTGCCGTGGCCTGACCTCCGTCACTATCCCTAATAGTGTGACGAGCATAGGAAATTTTGCGTTCCAATATTGCTCTCGCCTGACCTCCGTCACTATCCCTAATAGTGTGACGAGCATAGGAAATTATGCGTTCCAATATTGCTCTGGTCTGACCTCCGTCACCATTCCCAATAGTGTGACGAGCATAAGAGGTGGTACGTTCCGTAGTTGCTCTGGCCTGACCTCCGTCACCATCCCAAATAGCGTGAAGAGCATAGGAGATGGTGCATTCTCTGATTGCTCTGGCCTGACCTCCGTCACCATCCCAAATAGCGTGAAGAGCATAGAAGGTGCATTCTCTGGTTGCTCTGGCCTGACCTCCGTTACCATCCCCAATAGTGTGACGAGCATAGGAAATGGTGCGTTCGCTCGTTGCTCTGGTCTGACCTTCGTCACCATCCCCAATAGTGTGACGAGCATAGGAGATAATGCGTTCTCTGGATGCTCTGGCTTGACTTCCGTCACCATCTCCAATAGTGTAACGAGCATAGGAAGCGGTGCGTTCCAGAATTGCTCTGGCCTGACCTCCGTCACAATCGGCAATAGTGTGACGAACATAGGAAACTATGCGTTCTGGGAATGCTCTGGCCTGACCTCCGTCACAATCGGCAATAGTGTGACGAACATAGGAAACTATGCGTTCAGGAAATGCTCTGGCCTGACCTCCGTCACAATCGGCAATAGTGTGACGAACATAGGAGAGAGTGCGTTCGCTGGTTGCTCTGGCCTGACCTCTGTCACCATCCCCAATAGTGTGACGAGCATAGGAGAGAGTGCGTTCAATAGTTGCTCTGGCCTGACCTCCGTCACAATCGGCAATAGTGTGACGAACATAGGAGAGAGTGCGTTTGGGGGGTGCTCTGGCCTGACCTCCGTTGTTATCGGCGGTGGTGTAGAAACAATCGGAAGTAAAGCCTTTGCCAATTGCCAAGAACTGACTGATGTCACCTGCTATGCTGATAATGTTCCATCAACGAAAAGCAATGTTTTCGAGGGCTCCTATATAGAATACGCAACGCTGCATATACCCACTGCCTCTATCAATGCCTATAAGTCAAGGACGCCCTGGAGTGGCTTCAAAACCATTATTGGATTGGACGGTATGCTGCCGGAGGTAAAGAAGTGCGCAACGCCTACCATCAGTATAGCCAGCGGCGAACTGGAGTTCAGTTGCGAGACGGAGGGAGTGGAGTTTGTATCGAAGGTGACCGTCAGCGATGCCAAGAAAAATTATAGCAGCAAAGTCAGTCTGACGGGTGTCTATAAGGTAACAGTCTATGCTACCAAGGCTGGCTACGAGAACAGCGACGTGGCTACGGCTGAGTTTACCATGAGTGGTAGTGGACTGAAGGGCGACACGAACGGCGACGGCAAGGTGGACGTGGAAGACGTGGTTAAAACGGTGAACATCATCCTGGGAGAATGAATGACGCGGAAGGTTATTTCTGAACGGTCTCGTTGAAGCGGTCAAGAAGCCATTGCTTCTGTTCTGGGATGGTCATCTCCGAGTTGTCGAGCAGGATGGCATCATCGGCCTGGCGAAGGGGTGACTCTTCACGGTGGGAGTCGATATAGTCGCGTTCCTCGACGTTCTTCAGGATATCGTCGAAGTCGGCGGGCATACCCTTGGCCTTGAGTTCGTCGTAGCGGCGCTGGGCCCTGACCTTGGCAGAGGCGGTGACGAAGATCTTCAGTTCGGCATCGGGGAAGACCACGGTACCGATGTCGCGTCCGTCCATCACGACACCCTTGTCCTTGCCCATCTGTTGTTGCTGGGCCACGAGGGCACGGCGCACGAAACCGATGGCGGCAATGGGACTGACGTGACTGGAGACTTCAAGGGAGCGTATCTCCTTCTCCACATACTCTCCGTTGAGATAGGTGTCAGGACGGCCTGTCTCAGGATTAAACTGGAAGGAGATGCGGATATTGGGCATCTCTTTTTCGAGTGCTTCTGTCTTTACGCTACCATCCTCTTCGAAGAGACCCTTGCGCAGGGCATAGAGGGTGACGCTACGGTACATGGCTCCCGTATCGACATAGACGTAGCCGATTTCGCGGGCCAGATCCTTGGCCATCGTGCTCTTTCCGCACGAACTGTGGCCATCGATGGCTATGGTAATCTTTTTCATAGGGTGTATGATGCGTTGAATAACAGGCTGTGGGCTGATACGTGGTATTTGCCGTAGCCGATGTGTAGTTTGAATCGTTGCAGGGAAATGCCGGCACCGAGGGATAATCCTGCGCCATGATTGCTCGCGCCGTCGCCGTCGGTATCGGTGATCTTCATCTCGTGGGCGCGGCGGAAATTATAGCCTGCTGCCAGATAGATGGTCTCAGACAACAGTACATCGGCACCTACGGCGAGATGTTTGATGAAACCCTGATCCCAGTCATGCAGACGGGAGAGCGTTGCCGAGAAGCGGAAGGGGGAGTTGGTGAGGCGTTTGGTAACACCTACCTGCAGGTCGAAGGGTATCTTCTCAAATTCCTCATCGTAGGCCTTCACCTGTCCGCCAAGGTTCTTGGCAGCAATGGCAATGCTCAGATCGCCGATGGAGTCGGTATAGTTCAGGCCCAGGTCTACGCCTACGGCCATCGAGTGGTAGTCGGCAATGCTGGAGGTGATAAACTTCGCCGTGATACCGCCTGAGATCTTTTCGGTGAGGGCGTATGCAAACGAGCCCCCGATACAGATGTCCTTGGCACTGAACTCACCAATCTCGATATTGTCGTAGGTGGTCTGCTTCATTGTCCCGTAATCCAGATACTGGGCAGTCACACCCCATGAGGCCCTCTCGCCGATGCCTTTCACAAAGGCTGCACTGGCAACTTTCGACCCTTCCATATAGGTCATGTAGTTCAGGTTGATGGTCTTGTCGGTTACGAAGTTCAGGAGCGCGGGGTTGTGGAAGATAAGCGTAGCATCGTCCTCGTTGAGGGAGATGTTCTCACCACCTAATGCTGCTGCATGGGCACTCACCGGCAGACGGAGGAAATTGTAGGCAGTCTCACTCTCCTGGGCATGTGACAGAAGAGCGAAAAGCACTGCTATGATAGTAAAAACTCCTTTTTTCATCTAAAAAACGCTAATTCGGATGCAAAGATACGAATTATTTCTTAATTTTGCACACTGAATACTTATTTAACGTAAGAATTGGCGTTTTATTATATGAATCCGACGACAAGATATCTCTTGGGACTGATTCTCGTCCTTGCCCTCTGTCTGGTGGCCTTGGAATGGAACACCGACGGCACGGGGTGGACCTTCTTCGACACGGCTTCTGACGATCTGGAGGCGGAGATGGAACTGTCGCCCCTGCACCGTGAGGAGAATGAGGTGCCGATGATGATTCCTAAGGAGCCGCAGGAGAAAATGCCGCCCTCGCAGGAACTGAACCTTGTAGAGGAAGATGTGGAGATAGCGCCGGAAGTGCTGGAGCCCATCACTCTTAAGGAGGAGCCCAAGGTCGAGGAGAAGGAGGAACTGCCGGAGGCCGTCGATATGTATGATGAGCCGCTTGACTATCGTGTGGTTGAGGACTTGCCTAAGTTTCCTGGAGGGGCTGTCGAGTTTATGAAATGGTTGACGAAGAACCTAAAATATCCCTCTGTGGCTCAGCAGCGCAAGGTGCAGGGCAGGGTGGTGGCGCAGTTTATCGTGAACCGGGACGGCTCGGTGTCGGATATCCAAGTGGTGGAACGTCTCTCTGCGGAGTGTGACCGTGAGGCGCTGCGGGTGCTTCGCATGATGCCGAAGTGGGAACCAGGTATCATGAATGCCAAGCCTTGTCGTACAAAGGTTTGCATCCCTATCGTATTCAAGTTATGATACAGTATATCGACACACATTGTCATCTGGATGGTGAGGAGTTTGCGGAAGACCGTGAACAGGTGGTTGCCCGTGCCAAGGAGGCTGGGGTATCAGCCATTTTCCTGCCTGCCATCGATGTGAAGTCGTGTGAGACGGTGCTTGACACCTGTCGCCAATATCCTGGGTATTGCTATCCGATGCTGGGGCTACATCCAGAGGAAGTCCATGCCGACTGGCGGGAGCAACTGGACTCATTGGGGACGGTTCTGAATGAGTCCTTATCTGTGACGACTCACTCAGAACCGTCCCCAGTGAGTCCCATTGCCATCGGCGAGGTGGGGCTTGATTTCTATTGGAGCCGTGAGTTTGAACAGGAGCAGTTGCTCGCCTTTGAAGAACAGGTGTGCTGGTCTGTTGAAACCCGTCTGCCTCTGATGATCCATTGTCGGAAGGCACAGAACGAACTGGTGACTATATTAAAAAGGTACGCGCAAGACCTCCCTGGTGGGGTGTTCCATTGTTTTACAGGCAATGAGATTGAGGCCCGTGAACTGTTGCAGTTTGATGGATTCGTGTTGGGCATCGGAGGTGTCCTGACTTTCAAGAAGTCGCACCTGCCAGAAGTATTGCCTGCCACCGTACCCTTAGAGCGTATCGTGCTTGAGACGGATGCCCCCTATATGGCTCCTGTGCCGCATCGTGGCCAGCGCAACGAACCAGCCTTTGTGTTTCAGGTGCTTCATCGGCTGGCTGAGGCCTATGACGTGACAGACGAGGAAGTGGCGCGTATCACGACAGCCAATGTCCAGCGGGTATTTAAAAAACTATAAAATTATGCCGCATATTACTGCTTTTCGCCTGAAAAGCGGTAATTTTGCATCGCAATCGCAAGGAAAGGTGCTCGAGTGGTTGAAGAGGCACGCCTGGAAAGCGTGTAACCGTCAAAAGCGGTTCGCAGGTTCGAATCCTGTTCTTTCCGCAAGATGATGATGATGGACTGCGATGAGCAGTCCTTTTTTATTGAGTATAGGTTATGAAAAATCGTTGGATAGTTCTACTGATTACAGGTTTCCTCTTGGTGGGACTCCCTGTGGATGCGCAGCCTGGACCTAAGACCCAGGATACCACCGTCGTTGCCTTGACAGACTCCATTGCCCAGGACTCTACATTGTCGGTAACTGTAGATGATGAAGCCCTGTTGGGTGCGGGTGAGGATGCCGATGAGCAGGGTGGCGGCTTTCATAAGCAGTTGAAGCGGAAATTTATTGACGGCAATGCGGGCTTCATGTCACTGGTGGCGCTGGCACTCGTCCTCGGTCTGGCTTTCTGTATCGAGCGTATCCTCTATCTGATGATGTCAGAGATCAAGGCCAAGAAACTGATGGAGGATATTCGTCAGAAACTTGGAGAAAAGGATGTGGAAGGGGCAAAAGAACTGTGTAAGAAGACGCGTGGCCCTGTGGCGAGTGTGTGCTATCATGGTCTGTTGCATATCAAACAGCCGATGGATGCCATCGAGCGTGCAATCACCAACTACGGTGGTCTGCAGGCAGCGAATCTGGAGAAGGGCTGTTCGTGGATCAAACTCTTCATCGCGATGGCTCCCTCATTGGGATTCCTCGGTACTGTTATCGGTATGGTGATGGCCTTCGACAATATACAGATTGAGGGTGATATCAGTCCGAAGATTGTGGCTTCGGGTATGAAGGTGGCCCTGATAACCACTATCTTCGGTATCGTGGTGGCCCTTATCCTACAACTGTTCTACAGTTATATCCTCTCGAAGATTGAGAAACTTACAGGCGACATGGAGGAGTCGGCTATTGACCTCCTTGACGCTATCGAACAGTACAAGCAACAAGGGTAAATAGTCATGTCGTTCGTCTCTCCTTTTATCGCCGACATCATGCTCTGGCTGATGTATATCGCGGTGGCTGCAGCTATCGTGGTGACGCTGTGGTCGGTGGTGAAGACGCTGCGTATGCGCACGAAGGATGATGAGGTTATCAACGGTGTGCCGCAGACGCGTATCGCCTGGACGACGGCTTTCTGTTTCGTGGCTTGTCTGGCTGTTACCTGGCTTCTCGGCTCTTCTGAACCACTGACTACCAATGGCACGCTCTTCACCAGTAAGTTCTGGCTGAAGGCCGTGGATATGTTTATCTATACCTCAATCATACTGATTATAGGATGTTTGGCAGGCGTCATCGTGAGTCGGTTCCGGAACTGAATACCTCGTCAACTGCAGATATCTCGTTCATGCTGTTGATCTTCTTCCTCGTGACATCGTCGATGGACACGGATAAGGGACTCTTGCGCCAGTTGCCGCCTCTGCCCGACGAGAAACAGCAGCCGTTGGATATCAAGCAGGATCATGTGTTGACTATCCGACTCGATGCACAAGACCAACTCTCACTTGATGGCACACTGCTCACCCCTCGTCAGTTGACGGAACAACTTGTACTGCGTGTGGAGCAAGATCGCACGGAGCATGTCGTCAGTATTGAGACTGATCGTGCCACTACATACGAGGCTTATTTCAAGGTTCAGAATGCCGTGGTGCGGGCCTATGCTACACTGCGCGACCAACGGGCGCATGCTGTCTGTGGCAAACCCTACGCCAACTTGTCTGCCGATGAGCGTGAGGACATTGACCACTATTACCCCCAGCGCATCAGTGAAATTCCGCCCAAGGAGGAAGGAGGTGGACGATGAGAAAGATGCAGAGCAAGTTTATGCGCTCCCGTCGCACCATGCCTGGTCTGAACCTCGCCTCCATGCCCGACCTGATCTTCACGGTGCTGTTTTTCTTCATGCTCGTCACCCATATGCGTGATGACAACCTGAAGGTGCATTATGAGGTGCCTGCTGGTACGGAGGTGCATAAGATGGAGCAGAAAACGGCTGTTGTCAATCTCTATATCTCTCCTGAAGGCATCCAGATTGATAATAAACTGATATCTCCTTCGGGTATTGTTCCTTATATCAATGAGGTGCGCAAGGGACTCTCTGCTGAAAACCAGGAGCGCCTTACTGTGAGTATCAAAGCCGACAAGAAAACCCCGATGGGTCTCATCGGGGATATTAAGCAGGAACTGCAAAAGGCCTTCGCCCTGAAAGTGAATTACTCCGGTACAGAAGGAGAATAAAAATCCCACCGTTTGGCGGGATTTTTTAGTTTGTTATTGTTTCAGCAGATTCAATTTCTGTTTCGGAGCGAGGACATTGCTGACGGGTTCCGTGTATTCTGCAATCTTCAGTACAGCCGTACAACGGATGTCTCGGCTGGAGGCACCGATGCGGAAGGTGTAGTTGCCAGCCTCCGTGAGCCACTGTGAGTTGGCCTCGTCGAAGGAAGCCATGTCGCGTACAGGGATGGTCATCGTCAGGATCTGACTCTCACCAGGCTGGAGTTCGCGTGTCTTGGCGAAAGCCTTCAACTCCTGTGCAGGCTTTTCCAGTCGGCCCTTCGGGGCAGCGACATAGACCTGAGCCACCTCCTTGCCACTAACACTACCGATGTTCTTGACGGTGATGCTCACCTCTACATTATTGCCCTTTGCCTTGACTACGGGCTTCGAGAACTCGAAGGTGGTATAACTGAGACCATAGCCGAAAGGATAGGCTACCTCACGACTGAAGGTGTCGAAGTAACGGTAACCTACGTAGATGTCCTCCTCATGGTTGGTGTAAGCATGACCTGGGATAGGCTGGCCGTTGCCAAGCATCTGCATGAGACTATAGTCGTCGAGTGCACCAGGGAAGTTCTTTGTCGAGGCATGGTCGGTAGCGGCAATGGGCCATGTCATGGTGAGTTTGCCAGAAGGATTCACCTTGCCTGTCAACAGGTCGGCGATGGAGTTGCCACCCTCCATACCAGGTTGCCAAGCACAGAGAATGGCATCGGGGTAACCGCTCCAAGATGCTGTCTCAATGACAGATCCGGAATTGATGATGACAATGACGGGCTTGCCTGCTGCGTGGAAGGCATTGCAGACATCTGTGATAAGGGCACGTTCCTCTGGGATGAGGTTGAACTCTGTATCAATGTCGCGGTCGATTCCCTCACCTGCCTGACGACCAATGGTGATGATGGCTGCATCGGCTCCACGTACTTCCTTTTCTATGGCTATGGGCGACAGACCAATCTCCGGATATTTCTGCTGCCCCATTGACTCTGTCTGGAACCACTTGGCAGGATGGCGCTCTGCCTGGAACTTCACCCGTGCGTATGCGATATATTTACGGTAGATGTCGGTAAGGGTCTCGGATGACTTGATACCGGCATTCTTCAGACCTTCCAGCATGTCAACCACGTAAGGGGGATGCACGCAGCCGGAGCCTGTACCGCCAGAGAGGAAATCGTAACTGTTCTCACCGAAGAGAGCGACGCTCTTGACGTTCTTCCAAGGCAGGGTGCCGTTGTTTTTCAGCAGGACGATACCCTCGGCGGCACTCTGGCGTGTGATGGCAGCATGGGCCTTAAAGTCGGGATCATTGCTGGCAGGATACTGACGGAAACTTGGGGTCTTGACGATGTACTCCAGCATACGGCGTACATTGCGGTCGACATCAGCGATGGCCAGTTTGCCGTTCTTCACACCTTCTATTATCTCCTGTACCTGAGCAGGCTGGCCTGGTTCCATGAGGTCGTTGCCGGCCTGTACCTCGCTGACGGTGGTAAGTCCCTGACGGATACCGATCCAGTCGGTCATCACGATACCTTTGTAGCCCCAGTCATCGCGAAGGATACTGGTCAGCAGGTCGCGGTTACCCATCGAGTGGATGCCGTTGATGAGGTTATAGGATGCCATGATGGTCCAGGGATTACTCTCACGGACGGCAATCTCGAAACCACGTAGGTAGATTTCGCGGGCAGCCCGCTGGGAGAGACGCTCGTCAACACTGGTCCGGTCTGTCTCCTGAGAGTTGACGGCGAAGTGCTTGGCCGACACGCCTACATCTTCTTTCTGTACGCCGTTGATGTAAGCAGCGGCAATCTTTCCTGTCAGGAAGGGGTCTTCGCTGTAGTATTCGAAGTTGCGTCCGCAAAGGGGATTACGGTGCAAGTTCATGCCAGGACCGAGAATCACGTCGCAACGGTATTCCTTGGTCTCGTTACCGATGGCCTGTCCAACTTTGCCTACAAGTTCCGTATTCCAGGTGGATGCTAAACACGAACCGATGGGGAAGGCGGTGGCATAGTAGGTTTTGTCTGTTCCCCTACGGGTGGGATTGATGCGCACACCGGCAGGGCCATCGGTGAGTACTGTGGCAGGGATGCCTAATCGTGGGATGGCAGGAGTGGTACCTGCGGCACCTGCTACGAGTGTAGCCTCGCCGCCTACGACGGCATTGGCACTAAAGAAATTGTTTGCACCGCCAACGAGGAGTTTTGCTTTTTCCTCGAGGGTCATGGCCTGGAGCACCTCGTCGATGTTGTTGGCACTCAGTTTGGGTTGCGCGTTCATTGTCATTGCGAATGTGGTTGCTAAGAAGCAAATTGTTAGTAATCTTTTCATTGTTATTGGGAATTAGGGATTATCTATGAGAACCTAGGATAACCTAGGATGACCTAGGACTGCCTAGGATATCCTATGGGAATATCTTGAAATCATAGCCCTGCTCCTTCAGCCAGCGGAGGGATTCGGGGAGGGCTGTACGCAGTTTGTCGATACTTTTCAGTGAGTCGTGGAAAGTGATGATGGAACCGTTGCGCGTGTATTTCTTGACGTTGTTGACAACATCCTCGGCATCAAGCCATTTGGAGTAGTCGCGCGTCACGACGTCCCACATCACGATCTTGAATTTCCTGCTTAGCCAGGCATATTGCGGCAGACGCATCCACCCGTGCGGCGGACGGACATAGCGACTGTGGATATAGGTATTGGCCTTCTCGACATTGTAACTGTATTCCTTGATGGAATGGCGAATACCGCCGATGTGGTTGTGGGTGTGGTTGCCAACCTGGTGGCCCTCCGCCTTGATGCGTTCAAAGAGTTCTGGATATTTGCGTACATTGTCGCCCACCATGAAGAATGTCGCCTTCACACCGTGCTCCTTCAGCACGTCGAGGATGAAGGGCGTCGCCTCCGGGATGGGGCCGTCGTCGAAGGTCAGATAGACGGCCTTCTCTCGACGGTCCATTCTCCAATAGGCTTTCGGATAAAGCCAACGGAGGTAGATGGCGGGTTGCTCAATAATCATTCGCCGAACGAGCCTCCTTTAGAATAGTAAATCTCAGAAAGTGCCTGCAACTGTTTCTCCATCTGCTGGCTCTTCTTCATGTCGACCTTGTCTTGAAGGTTGAGTAACTGGTTCATGATGTAGAGGTTGACCATGCACTCGCGCTGCGAACTGGCGAAGCGTGTACCGTCGAGTGAGCAGTACCACTGCAGATACTGTGTCGACTTCTTCCAGAGTAGGTCAATCAGTTCCTGAGCCTTCTTGTTCTGGCCTGTTCCTGCGTAGGCACGAGCCAGGTCGAGTGAACCGCTCTGGTAGTCGTGCGGAACATTGTAGGCGGGAATCTCTTTCTCGGCTTTGGCGAGAACGGCTTTCACCTTGTCGGTCTTACCCTCATCGAGGAGGTTGACGGCTAACATGGAAATCAGACGACGGTGGGTGTAGCACATCCGCATCACGGTCTCGTCGAGATAGATGCCAGGTTTGTCGATGCCGCCGTACTTGTATTTGTTCATCATGTTGTCGTACGTCTTCTCCGTATCAAACTGCTTGGTGCCCTCCATGGGGACCAAGTCCCCACGCTCGTTGGTGTAGTAGGTACGGAACGGGGTGATGCGGTTGGCAAGACCTTCTTGCACGAAGTGCTCACCCAGGTTCATGTAGTTGTCGGATCCAACGGTGGTGGCCACGTAGATAGGCCGTGTCCAGTTGCACTGGGCAATCATCTCCAGCATCATCAGGTCTCCCTTGTAGAGTGCACTCTTACCTTTCAACGAGATAACCATCCGGTCTGGGATAGAGTCTGCTGCCATCATCATACCGCTCTTGCGTACAGCCTCCTTGTCGATGGTGACATAGACGGTATCGGTGGGGATGACGTGCAGTTCGCTGTTCTTGGTACGAACCCAGTTCTTCAGGATGTTCTTCAGTTCGAAGGGCTCCTCGCCAAACTGTGCGGCTGCCTCTAAGGGCTGATCCTTATAGAGTTGGAGTACTTGCGCTTTCAGCGACGGATCCACCGATACATACTCGTTGGTACCGGCACAGTATTCGAGGCGGCTCCAGGTGATGGGTACCGACGGGGAGTCGTAGGCCGGACGGCGCATCTGGTCGATGTACCAGTCAGTCTGCAGATAGGAGAGGTTGCAGACACGGGCATCGGTGCGTACACTCTCCGTGTCCTGATTGTACCAGAGCGGGAAGGTGTCGTTGTCGCCGTTGGTGAAGATAATCGGGTTACCACTCTCCTGCAAAGTCATCAGATAGTTCTGTCCGAAGTCGCGACAGCAGTAACGACCGGAACGATCGTGGTCATCCCAAGTCTGCGAGGCCATCTGGATAGGAACTATCAGACATACTAATGAGACTAAGCCAGCAAGGATAAGATTCTCCTTCTTCATCTTGCGGTTGAGCCAGTCGATGATGGCTGCCACACCCATGCCGCACCAGATGGCGAAGGCATAGAAGGAACCGGCATAGGCATAGTCGCGCTCACGGGGCTGCATGGGGGTCTGATTCAGATAGAATACGATGGCGAGTCCTGTCATGAAGAACAGGAAGAACACTACCCAGAACTGGCGGATGCCAATGGGATCATCGATGGTATTACCACCCACCTTGCGCTTGCGGGTGTACCATGCCTGCCAGAAGAGACCAAGCAGACCAAGGATCAGTGGCATGCAGTAGAACACGTTATGCCCCTTGTTCTCCTTCAGTTCGTCAGGCAGCATATTTTGGTTGCCCAGGCGGGCATCGTCGATGAACGAGAAGCCCGTGAGCCAGTTGCCGTGCTCCAGTTCGCCGTTGCCTTGGATATCGTTCTGGCGGCCTGCGAAGTTCCACATGAAGTAGCGCCAGTACATGAAGTTACATTGGTAACTGAGGAAGAAACGTATATTTTCCAGTTGCGAAGGCACCTTGATCATCATCGGCTCGCCACAGCGGTCGTATGGCACCTCAGTACCGTCCACACCTCCCATCCACGACTCATAGGCGCTGGCATGTGCGGCGTCATACATGCGGGGGAACAGCATGTTCTGGGCGTATTTGTATTCATCCTTCGTGCGGACAACAAAGTAGGAGTCCTTCTCTTCGGCAGAGGCCTTCTCCTTGCGCTGGTAGACGGGCTTGCCCTTCGACATGACGGGACGGCACATGTTGCCTTCTACCGTGAGGTCAACCTGCGAGGTGTAGGCAGGACCATAGAACAGGGGGCGGTTGCCGTACTGGTCGCGTCCGAGGTAGTCGCCGAGGGTGAAGATATCCTCCGGGGAGTTCTGGTCCATAGGCGGGTTGGCCGATGAACGAATCACGATGAGGGCATAGGTAGAGTAGCCTATCATCAGCATCAGCATACAGAGAAGGGTCGTGTTCTTGGCGCGGGCCGTAATCAGCGGCAACTTCTCTCTTGTCAGTTTCAGCACAAACCAAAGGGCTGCGAGCACCACGATACCAATGATGAAGGCGGTCCATCCCCAGCCGTAGAACGGAATGCCGAGCATACCGACGGCCATCAGAAAAGCGATGTTCTGGACGGTCAGGCTGTGTTTCTGCGTCTGTGTCTCATAGACAGCCCAGATGACGCAGGCCACCAGCAGGATAATATATATGATCTCGCCCGTGTTGAAGGGCATGCCGAGAGTATTGACGAAGAACAGTTCAAACCAGCCGCCTACGGTAATGATACCAGGAACAACACCATAGAGCACGGCAGCCAGAATGACCACGGAGATGCCCAGGGCCACCAAGGACCCTTTCAGATTGGCATTCGGGAACCGACGGTAGTAGTACACGAGACCGATGGCAGGCACACAAAGCAGGTTCAACAGGTGGACGCCGATAGAAAGGCCCGTCATATAGGCAATCAGCACCAGCCAACGGTCGCTATGGGGTTCGTCGGCCTGGTCTTCCCATTTCAGGATGAGCCAGAATACCACGGCGGTGAAGGCAGAGGAGTAGGCATAGACCTCACCTTCTACGGCTGAGAACCAGAACGTGTCGCTGAAGGTATAGATTAGGGCTCCCACGAGACCGGAGGCCTCGATGGCAATCATCTTGGCGAGGGTCATGTCCTCCCACTTGTCAATTAGCAGGCGGCGCACGAGGTGCGTGATGCTCCAGAAAAGGAAGAGGATGCACATGGCCGACAGCAGCGCACTCATCGTATTGACCATCTTGGCCACTTGCGTCGGGTCGCTGGCAAACTGCGAGAACAGATTGGCTGTCAGCATGAAGAACGGTGCCCCTGGCGGGTGGCCTATTTCCAGTTTATAACCGGTCGTGATAAACTCAGGACAGTCCCAGAACGAGGCTGTCGGCTCAATCGTGGAGCAATAGACGAAGGCGGCTATGAAGAAAGTTAGCCAGCCGAGGACATTGTCCACCAGTCTGAATTGTTTCATGTAAAAACTATATATTTTAACGTTAAAACTCTAATTTGGGTACAAAGGTACGAAAAAAACGCTACAAAAACAAACCTGCGCCGTAAATTAAGATTATATAACGGAAAATCTTTCCGAGGGTGATGGCGATGAAGGTGATGACAATGTTGGAGCGCATTAGGCCCAAAGCAATCGTAATGGCGCTTCCCAGCACGGGCAGGAAGGCGAAGAATCCCATCCAGGCTCCCCTGCCTGCCAAGAACCGGTGTGCCTTGGCAAGACTCTGCTCGCTGACGTGCAGGTATTTCTCTATCCATTCCATCTTACCCATGCGACCTACGCAGTAGTTGACGATGCTACCAAGCACATTGCCAATGGTGCCATATACCATCAGAACCCAAGGATCGAGGCCTGTCGCCATCAGACCGACCATGACAGCCTCGCTGGAGAACGGAAAGAAACTGCCGGCCAGAAATGCCGCCAGCAGCATGCCCCAGTAGCCGTACTGCGTCAGAAAATGAATGATGAACTCCATAGGGTGAAGGCGGTCAGTATCACGGCGATGCCCAAGATGACACAGAAGGCGATGTTGGTCAGTCGGGTGTAGGTCAATGCGACGAAATGGCCGATGAGCGGACTCGTAGTGATGATGATGACGCGCAGCATCAGATCGTCGTGCTGAGGCTGGGCTATCAGGAAAGCCATTGCGACGATATCGAGGAATATCAGACTGTAGTATATCTGACGGATGCGAATCTTGTCGTTGAAACTCGTACGTAGATAATGGATGAGTCCTGTGACGAATAGAACGACGAAGAATGCAAAGGTCAGGATACGGTCGAGTCCGATGGCTGTATAGTCGATGGGAAACAGAAAGTCGGCCAGTGGCTCGAAATGCTGCCACAGGCGGGTGAAATCGCCTTCATATCTCCATAGGATCCAAGCGAACAGACACCAATAGGGTAGGAGGATGCCCAACAGGGAAGCCAGAAATGTACGGATAGTCAGGGAGTAGATGAAAAACATCATGATAATCCAATATACCGGGATAAACCAGAATGTATGGACTTCCACCAGACTGGCGAGACCGAGGAGGACAAATGTATAGAAAGTCAGGCCCACTGCTGTCTTGTCCTGATAGGATCGGAAGAGGGTGAGCAGACTGGAGATGAAACATAGTTGGACGATGGCCCCCTCGACGGAGGGGAACAGAAAACAGGCGATACAGGAAAGGATGATAAAGGCTGCCGACACGCTTCGGCTGTAGATGCGAATCAGTACATTACTGTTGTTAAGTTCCACCATCAGGTAAGTGGCCAACACAAAACAGGCGAACTGCACCCACAATTGATGTTGGAACAGTCCGCACAAAAGCCAGACGACAATACCGTAGGCGGCAACAGCAGGGAGCGTGAAGCGGCTCTCGGCCACTTTGTTCTGAAACCTCTTTATCACTTATTACAGGTCGGCGCCGATGTCGCGGCGGAAATATTTGTCAGTAAACTGAATCTTCTGAGCCTCCTCAAACGACTTTTGAAGGGCTTCGGCCTTATCCTTGCCATAACTGCTGACGGCTATGACGCGACCTCCGGCTGTCACTACCTCACCATCCTTCATGGCTGTGCCGCTGTGAAAGACGATGCTGCCCTCCACCTGGTCGATGCCCGTGATAGGATAGCCCTTCTTGTAAGCCTGTGGGTAACCGCCGCTGACGAGCATCACGCAGACGGCTGCACGCTCATCGAACGCGATGCTGCGCTGGTTGAGATTACCCTCGGCCACACCCTCGAACAGATCCACGAGGTCGCTCTTCAGGCGCAACATCACGCTCTCTGTCTCCGGGTCGCCCATACGGCAGTTGTACTCGATAACGTAGGGCTCGGGCTCGCCTGTGGGCGTGTTGGTACGGTTGATGAGTCCGAAGAAGATGAAGCCCTTGTAGTCGATACCGTCGGCAGCCAGACCCTCTACCGTTGGACGGATGATGCGGTCTTCCACTTTCTGCATCCATGCCTTCGTGGCGAATGGTACGGGGGTAACGCTGCCCATGCCGCCAGTGTTCAAACCCGTGTCGTGCTCGCCGATGCGCTTGTAGTCCTTGGCCTCGGGCAGGATCTTGTAGTGCTGGCCGTCGGTGAGGACAAAGACGCTGCACTCGATGCCGCTCATGAACTCTTCGATAACCACACGACTGGACGCATTGCCGAACATACCGCCCAGCATCTCCTTGAGTTCCTGCTTGGCCTCATCGAGGGTGGACAGAATCAGAACGCCCTTGCCAGCACAGAGACCGTCGGCCTTCAGCACGTAGGGTGCCTCAAGGGTCTCAAGGAAAGTCAGACCTTCCTCCAGATGCTCACCGTCGAACGTCTGATAGCGGGCGGTAGGTATATTGTGGCGCTGCATAAAACTCTTGGCGAAGTCCTTCGAGCCTTCCAGCACGGCACCAGCCTTCGAGGGGCCGATCACGGGGATGTCCTTCGTGCGGCTGTCTGCCTTCAACTCGTCGTAGATACCCTTTACCAACGGGTCTTCGGGGCCTACCACCACCATGTTGACGGCATTCTCCACACAAAACTGCTTGATGGCCTCGAAGTCGTCGGCCTTCATGTCAACATTCTCGCCACAGTTGCCCGTGCCGGCATTGCCCGGGGCAATGTATAGTTTCTCACATTTCTCACTCTGAGCGATTTTCCATGCGAGGGCGTGCTCACGGCCACCGCTGCCTAACAATAATATCTTCATAACGGCCGCAAAGGTACTAATAAGTGAGCAAAAAGCCAAATTTTATCTGAACTTTTTTGTGTCCGGGCATGCGACCCTCCGACTTCTCTATAAAAATACGTTAATATACTAAAAAAGTGGTCTGCGCTATTATGATGTAATGTCTAGAGTGCGTTTCATTTTGCGTATAGGCGCACAATCGTTTGCGTATGGGCGAACGATCGTTTGGGTATAGGCGCACGGTTGTTAAGGGGGCATTCTCTCCCTTTTCTTCCTAGGCTTTTCCCCTGCGAGTATTAGTTCTTTCCCCTCCGAGACTTAGTATGAAAAACGGTCACGGTCACAGTTGTGACCATGTGACCGCAGAATGTCCAAAATCAACAAACAGTCTAATTAACACATTGATTATTAGATGTTTATATAATATTTGAGTCTCTATTCCATTGTTATTGGTCACATGGTCACAGCTGTGACCATGTGACCAATGGCTTGAGGATATGTCTTTTCCTGATTTCGGTTGACAGTTATTTACTCTTTTCCTGATGTGGTTGACAGTCGTTTTTCTGAACAAGTTGACACTTTACTGGAATCGTTGACACCTTTACTGAAAAGGTTGTCTTTTTCCTGAAAGAGTT
>JAFZUS010000053.1 GCA_017618275.1 Prevotella sp. | reverse complement strand
TGTAGTGTGGGAACCACTCATCCTCATAGTGACCGAAACGAATCATATCGTTACGACGCCAGAGCTCATCGAAGAACTCACGACCACGCTCCATATAGATATCGTCAAGAGTTGGGTCAGCAGCGAGTGTAGGAGCACCTACATATGTACGAATCTGGTTGAAGAGATCCTTTGAACCGCTCATACCAGCACGAACCATAGCCTCAGCCTTTGTCAAGAGAATATCTGCATAACGGAATATGGGAACGTCGTTTGACTGGTTACGTCCATTAGAGTAGTCGTTGTTGCAAACGAACCACTTTGAAGAACGATAACCCTGACGCCAACCTTCGAGGTCATCACCTACATCAACAGATGCAAGTTCACCTGTGACATTGATATCCTTTGTGAACACGAGAGGATTGCCATTACGGTCAAGACACTTAACATCTGTTGGGAGTAAAGTTGTTTTATCATATACATAAACCTGGCCATTTGCAGGGTTGTGATCCTTGTCCTCAAGACCGAATACCATCCAGTTACGCTGGTCGCCCTTAAGGTTGAAACGGCTTACGCACTCAGGGGTAAGGGTCATGTAAGCA
Source organism: Prevotella sp. (assembly GCA_017618275.1). Taxonomy (GTDB): domain Bacteria; phylum Bacteroidota; class Bacteroidia; order Bacteroidales; family Bacteroidaceae; genus Prevotella. The sequence goes on along the minus strand of JAFZUS010000053.1, from coordinate 2,381 downwards.
CCACCAGAGTTGTTGAGGAACTCACCGAACATAGATGGGTCAAGTTTCTTGATATCCTTGTAAGAGTGTGAACGACCCCACTGCATGCCCTGTGCTGTGCTGGTGTCATACTCCATAGCATAGATAAAATCCTTGATAGTACCAGCCTTTACACGCTCTGTGTTGTCCCAATTGAACTTGAAACGATACTCGTCTGGACCGAGAGCGAACTTGCCACTCTTGATGAGTTCATCACAAAGAGCGATACAATCATTCAACTTCTCGTTACTGTAAGAAGCTGCATCGTAGTTTTCTACAGCAGAGGCTGTATAAACAGGCCAGTTGATGTAGAGCTTAACAAGGAGAGCCTGAGCCATGTACTTTGTTGGCTTGCCATAATAGTCACCGAATACATCGGTAGAGAGCTTGTCAGCAGCAATGATTTCAAGAAGTTCCTTCTCGATGTACTTTGCAACCTCAGCACGTGGGTGACGATTGTTTGGATCGAGCTTGTGCTCAGTTACATAGTCACCATCAGCGATTGGCACATCGCCCCACATATCCATTTCAAGGAATGTATGGAAAGCACGCATAACGCGAGCCTCATAACGGTTCTGTTCTGGATAAGAAGAGTTGGCAATCTCGCTGGCGAGCACATTTGCCTTACCTAAATTTTCCATCCAGTCAAGAACGGCATCCTCGTAGTTATAGTTATGATATGCTGAGTGAGCATACGTATAGCCATCAACCCAGTTACCAGAATATGCCGCTGAAGTATATTCGTCAGAAGAGAGACATGTAGCCTCCATGTAGCGACGACCAAGAGTACCTCTGAAACGAGTGAAAAGGTCGTTCATGTTTGCGTTGATAGCTGATTCGGAACCAGGCATCTGAGTGTACTGAGAATCTACATCAACACCCAAATCTGTACAGCTACTTAAAGTCAGACCCAGAAGGGCTGCTAAAAGGATTATTTTATTTGTTTTCATATTCGCTTAGTATTTTAGAAGTTAATCTTAGCACCGATCATAGTAGTACGAGTATGTGGGTAAGTTGACCAACGATAGTCAACACCTGGATCAATACCACCGAGGTTAACCTCTGGGTCAAGACCCTTATAACCAGTGATTGTGAATACGTTGTTCATTGTAGCATAGAGCTGGAGGCTCTTAATCCAACCATTGAAGACGTCGTTGAATGTGTAACCTACAGTAAGGCTCTGGAGACGGATATAGTCACCCTTCTCGATGAACTTGTCAGATGGGATGTTAGAACCTGTATCTGAAGCAGGACGCTCAGTAACGAATTCCTTCATTACGTTCTTACCACCAGCGAAGAAGTCAGGTGCTGTATAGTGAGCACGGAGACCATTGTAAACATCATGTCCGAATACACCTGTGAAGAAACAAGAGAAGTCCCAGTTCTTATAGTTAATGGTGTTGTTCCAACCGAGGTTCAACTTAGGCTGCGCACAACCTGTGATAGTACGATCCTTGTACTCTGGGTCAGTTGTTGTGCCACCATTGCGGTTACCATTCTCGTCGCGCGTGTAGTATTCAGAGATACCTTCTGCGTTATAGCCTGCCCATTCGTATGTGTAGAATGTTCCAAGAGGCTCACCTTCCATAATGCGCTGTGTCCAACCGTTAGCAGAAACACCAGCAACCATTGGATCGCCCTGTGAGAATGTAGAAGTCTTGTATAAATCGTTAGAGAGCTTATCTACAACATTCTTGTTGTGTGAGAGGTTCAGTGTTGTCATCCAGTTGAAATCCTTCGTGCGGATGGCATCGATGTTAATCGTAAACTCAACACCCTTGTTTGTGATCTCACCTACATTAGCAGCAATTGAGCTGAATGGGTAGATGTATGAAGATACTGGATAATCCCAGATAAGATCCTTTGTTTTCTTGTTGTAGAACTCGATAGTTCCGTTGATACGCCCCTTGAGGAATGCAAAGTCAAGACCGATGTTAAGCATACCTGTTGACTCCCACTTAAGATCGGGGTTTGCCAACTTTGTAGCGTTAAGCATTACATAACCATCCTTAACGTCACCTGTTGAACCGTATGTAGGAACAGCTGTATAAGCACCGAAGCCCATAGCGTTACCAGAGATACCATAACCAGCACGGAGCTTCAAGTTAGAGAAAAGGTTCTGGTTCTTCATGAAGTCTTCCTCTGTGATGTTCCATGCCAAAGAGAGTGATGGGAATGTACCCCACTGATGGCCATCACCGAATACAGAAGAACCGTCACGGCGTATAGTTGCCTGAGCCATATACTTACCATTGTAAGAATAAGCTACACGACCATAGAATGAAATGTTGCGAACAGTCTCGATAGTACCTGACTCAACCCACTTCATGCCATTCTTCATTTCACCTGCATAAGTGAGGTTG
>JAFZUS010000052.1 GCA_017618275.1 Prevotella sp. | reverse complement strand
TGATTGTAAGAGGTTCATGTATATATACATGGGTAAACGTAAACCTAAACTTATCCGGCATTAGCTTCCTGGATCTAAATTTCTCTTTTTACTGAGAAGTAGCAATCACCATTGCTCCCTCCCCTCTCAATCATTTACCTTTGACTGATAAATCAGTCTTCGACAAAAAGAAAAATATTATAACGTCTGCCGTTCCTGCTTCCGTGAGTGGATGAAATTAGGTTGCAAAGGTAACTGTTGTTCCTTCATCTTTCCAAGGAAATCCATTAGTATTACTCAATATGTACAAATATGATTTGTGTATTAGTGCATAATATGAAGCATAAAAAAAGTAGGATAATATACCTGCTCAAATTATTCTGTTAATATCTTCTGTGAATGCTATTAAACTCTTGACTCCTTGTAAAGACGGCTGTGGGTAGTCCCGGTTAAAGCGGACGAGAGTAACATCTGGAAATTGAGATGCCATCTGCTCGAATGGAAAGCGGATGATGACGGGCGTGTTGAAGCCCACACCGAACTCCAGAAGCAGGAGCCGCTTGTCGGATGCCGTGCGCACGAAGTCGCTGTATCGTTGGGCTTGACGGTGCCAGTGTTCATCCTCCACAAAAGTATCGTCACAGCGGAGATTCATGCTGACGGGCTGGCCGTCGGGTGTGTGTGGAATCAGTTCCGTGGGTATGCGGCAGTTGTGGATGGCTGGCAAAGCACGTTCCACCCATTCCCGATTGTGATACAGTTTCTTGGGCGCACCCGATGTTGGCTGAAAATAGCAGTAGTCACCCTGAGTGGCAAAGATGCGATCGGTGTCAAATCCCGCCATTTCGAACTGACCGTCAACATTGGTGGTGATGACGAAGTAGTCTTTCCCGTCCACCATCTTCAGCAACTTCTTGTATAGCGGCAATGCTCCCGTGCGATAGCGGCTGAACCAGATGTGCTTCGCCCACATGGCCCATCGTTCCTCATCGGTCTCGAATGGATAGAACCCTGCACTGTAGAGGTCGGTGATGCCGTAGCGGTCTGTCCACTCTCGGAACTCCCTACGGAAGTCCTCACCGGCATAGTCGATGCCAGCGGCAGTGGTCAGTCCTGCTCCTGCCCCAATCAGCACGTAGTCGGCTTCGGCAATCTGCTCACTGAGCCATTCTTTACGCTCCGAGAAGCTGCTGGTAGATGTCACGGTCTTTGTCAAGGAAAACATTGAATACAATCGTTTTAAGAGCATGTCGGGGATATGATTTGACGGTCTCGATGGCAATCCTTGCAGCCAGTTCGTTGGGGAAATGGAACACGCCTGTGGAGATGCAGCAGAAGGCGATGCTCTCCAAACCGTTCTGCTCTGCCAGGTCAAGGCAGGAACGGTAGCACTGAGCCAACTGCTCTTCCTGTTCCTTGGTGGGAATGCCGTCGGGAATAATCGGGCCAACGGTGTGGATGACATGACGGGCTGGCAGGTTGTAGCCTTGCGTGATGAAGGCATCGCCGGTAACCAGCAGCCGTCCCTGCATCTTGTCGGCACACTCCTTGCGAAGTTGGATGCCTGCGGCTGAGTGGATGCAGTTGTCTATGCAGTTGTGGAGGGGTGCCCAGCAGCCCAGAGACTGCGCGTTGGCAGCATTGACGATGGCATCCACTTTCAGACGGGTGATGTCACCCTGCCAGATGGTCAGCCCTTCGTCATGAACTTTCACCACCCCTTTGTCCTCTCGCTGCATCTGCAACTCGGCATCCTGCATCGTCAGAAAGTCTTCTGCTATCAGGCGAGGCTCCCACACATTCATCAGTGCCCGCATCATCCTTTGCCGCTCTTCGAGTGTAGAAGGAATCCGATGGCTGACATGCTCGTCAGCCATCAGATACATGATGATGTTCTTCAGATTCTCCAGCCTGTCCATTGTCCTTACTT
>JAFZUS010000051.1 GCA_017618275.1 Prevotella sp. | reverse complement strand
TTAGTTATATCGTTTAGGGGATTTTTATAACATAATTTAAGTATTTCGTTACTTATGAAACAGATTTTAAGTAATTCGGGTGCAACTGCCAGGGATGGGATAAAGAAGAGATTGCAGGACGTGTTGGTAGAATATGGCAGTAATCCAACACAGTTAGCCAGGCTTTTCAAGGTCAACCAAAAGACTTTGAATAACCAGGTAAACGGTGATACGGATATTTCCGCAAGTACAATTTTACTTTTCCTGGATGCTTTCAGCGATCTGTCTGCTGAATGGCTGTTAAGGGGCGTTGGCGATATGCGCCTGTTGCCCGATGGACTGCCAGACGTGCAAGATGTAGAGATCGGTAAACTTGAAGAGGAAAACCGTAACCTCAAAATCCTGTTGGCAGATCGGGATTTGCAGATCTTGAAAATGCAGGGTGAAAACCAGGTTAACAAAAAGACGGCTGTAGGATAATAAGGATGTACCCACGCACATGAAAAGGATCTTATCAATAATCACGGTGGCCCTGGTATGTCTGACGGCCTCTGCTCAAAAATACGTCGGTTGGTGTGACGAAATAGAAATGCTTGGCGATTGGCAGGTAGAGAGTTTTGCAGGTGACTTTGTAGGGTTCCCGTCTGAGTACAAAGAGAAAACGCCTGTAGCCTTTCAGTTCCGGGATGGAAACTATACCACTGTCAACTATGACGGAGAAACCTGGATCTTTAAAGGTTACTGGATCACTACGGCCAAAACCAATGAATGTTACTTGCACCTGCTACCCTGGAATGGTGGCCAGAGCATTGTAAATTTTAAGATACAACATTTCGACAATGGGTTTATGGTTCTCCGTACTTATGACGGGGCCGGGCGTATTGAATTGAAGAAAAACACGTCGGCGGGTGTTCGGGCTATTGTGGCTGATTCCTTGCCGAATCGTAAAGCCTACGGCCTGAATGGTATTAAGCTGCCGGACACGGCCAAAGGTATAGCAATACAGGGCGGTAAAAAGATACTGCGCTAATTTGCAAATTCTCAGCAAATCAAATTATAGGCAAATTATAGTATTAAATATCAATAAGTTATGACATCAATGAAATTATTAGAAGGTAAGACAGCACTGATCACAGGTGCTGCACGCGGTATCGGAAAGGCTATCGCACTGAAGTACGCCTCTGAGGGCGCTAACATCGCATTCACCGACCTCGAGGTGAACCTGGATACCGAGAAGGAAATCGCTGCTTTAGGCGTGAAGGCAAAGAGTTATGCTTCGAATGCTGCCGACTTCGCTCAGACAGAGGAAGTAGTGAAGGCTGTGAAAGAAGAGTTCGGGAGCATCGATATTCTGGTGAACAATGCAGGTATCACGAAAGACGGTCTGATGCTGCGCATGACTGAGCAGCAGTGGGACGCTGTGATTGCCGTCAACCTAAAGTCGGCCTTCAACTTCATCCACGCTTGTGTACCTGTGATGATGCGTCAGCGTGGCGGAAGCATTATCAATATGGCCTCGGTAGTAGGTGTTCACGGTAATGCAGGACAGGCCAACTATGCCGCTTCAAAGGCTGGTCTGATTGCACTCGCCAAGAGTATCGCTCAGGAGATGGGGCCGAAGGGCATCCGTGCCAACGCCATCGCTCCGGGCTTCATCGAGACGGCTATGACAGCAGCCCTGCCTGACGAGGTTCGCGAACAGTGGAAACAGAAAATTCCTCTGCGCCGTGGCGGTCAGGTGGAGGATATCGCCAATGTGGCCACATTCCTCGCATCAGACTTATCAAGTTATGTCAGCGGTCAGGTGATTCAGGTCGACGGTGGCATGAATATGTAGTCTTATGGAGGTCATCTACGAGGACAACCATATTATCGTCGTCAATAAACAGAGCGGGGAGATCGTACAGGGAGACAAGACTGGCGATCGCCCCCTCTCTGATATTGTCAAGGACTATATCAAGGAGAAATACCAGAAACCAGGGGCCGTATTCCTCGGTGTGGTGCATCGTCTGGATCGTCCTGTTTCCGGCCTCGTAGTATTCGCCCGTACCTCAAAAGCCCTCTCCCGACTGAACAAGATGTTTGCCGAAGGTAATGTCCACAAGACGTATTGGGCAATTGTAAAAAGTGCCCCACGCGAACCGGAAGGGGTACTGGAGCACTGGCTGGTGCGCAATGAAAAGCAGAATAAGTCGTATGCCTACGACAAAGAAAAGCCGAACGCAAAAAAGGCTGTACTAAAGTATAGAGTCATCGGGCATTCTGACAATTACACATTGCTTGAAGTCCGCCTGCTGACGGGTCGCCATCACCAGATCCGTTGCCAGTTGGCAGCCATGGGCTGTCCCATCAAAGGGGACCTGAAATACGGTGCGCCCCGTAGCAATCCTGACGGCAGCATCTCCCTGATGTCTCGCCGTGTGGAGTTCGTTCATCCCGTCTCGAAAGAGAATATCACTGTCGAGGCTCCCATACCTGACGAGCCTCTGTGGCAGGCATTAGCAAAAGCGTGAAAGGTGAATAACTGTAAACTGACAACCATCACATTAGCCCTTCTTAGCATCATCTGTACCTGTCAGGCACAGACCTCTGAACAACACCAAGAACAAGGCTTCACGTTACGGAAGCAGCACGACAGTCTGTTCTTTCTCAACGACTGGCGACTGCCCTACCCCGTGTATCAGTTCCAGACGGGCGATGTGGATGGCGACGGCAATGTTGACGCATTAGTGGGTGTCATCAAACCCACCCGTTTCTATCCTGAGACAGGACGCAGGCTCTTCATCTTCAAACAAGTCAACAAAAAAGCACGTCCTCTGTGGCTGGGCTCGAAGTTGGGCGGTATCCTCGAGGACTTCCGATACATTGACGGGAAGATTCGTGCGCTGGAATCGACTACGGACTCGCTCTACGTGGTATCGGACTACAAGTGGGACAGTTTCGGCATGAAATTCGACCATTATATTATTAAAGGTGTAGACAAAGAAACAGCAATAAAATCCTTTAGCCAATGAAAAAATTACTATTGACGGCTTGCGTGGCAGCCTTGATTTGCGCATGCAGCCAAAAACAGAGTGTAGTACAGGTTCCCCCGTCGCAAATCGATGTGGAGAAACTGCTCGACAGTATTGATTACGACATGGATGTCAGCGGACTCTCACTTGCCGACATCCGTACGCTGCGTAATGCACCTGCAGCCCAGCGTGGTTTACCGTTCAGGGACTCTTACATCCGAGGAGTCTACAACACCACCACATGGTACGACTCGCTGATGTGGAAATTCGACGAACAGGTAGAGTCTGCCGGCATCGAATCCAAAGAAGATGAAAGTTGGCGTGACTTCTACTACCGTATCATCGACGAAAAGAATTTGTTGAACTACTCTGAGCAGGAGAAAGCCTTCATCAAGCGTATGCAGGAACGTGAGGAAGAGTTGGCAAAGCAGAACTTCGAGGTGCCTGAAGGCCTGCGAGTCAACATATCTAACTTGTTGAACCCTACGCAAATCAAGGAATTTGACCCAAAGTTGAGTCAGCAACTGGGAGAAGACGGCTTCGCCATCGTGCCAGCCAGACATAATCAGTTGTTCGAGGTGTACGAGCAAAACGACTATCAGGAATTCCCCAACTTCGTGACGACCGACCTCTATTTGCAACTCTACCATCTCTATTTCGACTGCATGTTGCGCGAGTTGGAGGAGAACCATCTGTTGCAACTGATGACAGATTTCTCACACGACATGTTCTATGCCATGCACCGCCAACTTAACTGGGCAGGCGGTGACGAGACAATTAGTCAGGTAGCCCTCAAGAACTGTATCTACTACAGCATCGCCTACTACCTCTTCACAGGTGAGTATCTGGGCACCCCCGAGGTGACAAAGGCTGCACAGGCAGAGGCGGAACTCGCCATGGCCGGGTTGGACAATTTCAGCACCTTCATGGAGGACTACAAGGAAATCACCTATCCTTACAGTCTATACCGTCCACGAGGCCACTATACCCGTAGCGAGAAGTTGAAGCGCTACTTCAGAGGTATGATGTGGCTGCAGACGGCCAACTTCGGTCTGAATAATAAGGCTGAGGTACAGGCAGCCGCCATGCAGACCTACGCCTTAAAATATGACGACCAGTTGGTGAAGAAATACAAGACACTCGACGAACTCATCACTTTCCTCATGGGTAAGCCCGACAACCTGACCATCCTGCAGGTGAAGGCTGAAGTGGAGAAACTGAACATGCAGATGGAAGACCTGCTGCACAGCGACGAGGCTATCACCAAACTCACGGCTACCCTTGACAAGATTGGCAACAAACAGACACGTATCCGTCCGAAGTTCGAGAAAACGAGTCACAACAAAATCAACATCATGCCACAGCGCTACCAACCCGATGGTGAGGTGCTGCAGGAGATGGTCGACTACGACAACAAGCCCTCAAAGCGTGCTATACCTAAAGGTCTTGATTTCTTCGCCGCCATGCGAGTCTCTGCGGCGGAGCAGATTCTCCTCAACGAGCAGAGCCAATGGCAAGGCCTAAAGCCCATGCTTGAGAAGATGAAAATGCGCATGCAACAAATCAACTGGAACGAGACCATAGCCACCCAATGGATGAGTACTCTAAGGTCACTTTGCGATCGTGACCCACAACTGAATCTGCCCTACTTCATGATTACCAAAGAGTGGGATCTAAAAGATCTCAATGCCATGCTGGCTTCATGGGCAGAACTGAAGCATGACGCCATCCTCTACGCTAAGCAGCCGGCAGGAGCCGAATGTGGTGGAGGTGGTCCCCCAGAGCCTGTCGTGAAGGGATATGTAGAACCCAACATCGGTTTCTGGAAAAAAGCCATCTCACTGCTTGAAAACACAGAACGACTTCTGAAGGAAGAGAATATGCTGACAAAGAAGATAAGCGATGCCACAGAGCGTATGCATGAGGAGGCACAATTCCTGCTGAATGTCAGCGAAAAGGAGTTGGCTGGTAAGGAACTGAGTGAAGAGGAGTACGACCAGTTGGAGTGTATCGGCGCCACCTTTGAGAACATCAGTCTTGACCTGGTGCGCGAGCCCGACCAATACCTGATGGGCTGGAGCGATGTGCAAGGGGCCGACAAAAAGGTGGCTCTCGTGGCTGATGTTTATACAGCCAATGCAGACAATAATCCAGAGAAGTCGATCCTCTTCGAGGCTGTGGGTGATGCCGACGAAATCTACGTCGTGGTGGAGATTGGCGGCTATCTGTATCTGACACGTGGCGCTGTGTTGAGTTATCGTGAGTTCATCCAACCTATCGACCTGCCCCGTCTGACAGACGAGGAGTGGCAGGAGCAGTTAGAGAAGAATCCACGTAAGGGCGTGCCTGAGTGGATGAAGCGCATCATTGTGCCGCTGAATAACATGCCGGAGGTGAATGAGGAATTTTTCTATAGTTCTGGCTGTTAGTATGATGTTGAGTGTATCTGCGCAAAGTGCAGATACACTCACCGTTGTTCTCACTGGTGACATTCTCCTCGATCGTGGGGTGCGCCAGACAATTAACCGTCACGGAGTCAACCATCTCTTCTCGGAGGGGATTGATTCCGTGTTTCGTCAGGCTCAAGTCGTTGTAGGCAATCTCGAATGTCCTGCCACAAAGATTGAAGCACCTGTCTTCAAACAATTTATTTTCCGAGCAGAACCGGAATGGCTCGACACCCTACGCCAACACGGTATCACCCATCTCAATCTGGCTAACAACCACTCTATTGATCAAGGACGTGAAGGACTCATCGACACAAAACTGCACATTGAAAAGGCCGGCATGATTCCCATCGGCGCCGGACAGAATATGGATGAAGCCTCGCAACCCATCCTCTTAGCCTCCGAACCCCGCAATGTCTGGCTTGTACCCTCACTACGACTGGCCCTGGAGAATTATGCCTACTTGCCTGACAAACCCTGCGTCAGCCAAGAACCGATGGACTCTCTTTTGGAACGAGTCTTTCGTCTGCGACGAGCAGACTCCACTGCTGTCATCATCGTTTCACTCCATTGGGGAGGCGAACACACACTCCAACCCGTTCCCCGCCAGCGTCATGAGACCCACCAACTGATACAGGCTGGTGCCGACATCCTCGTCTGCCACCATACCCACACGCTCCAAACCATCGAGGACTTCCAAGGTCACCCTATCTACTACAGCATCGGTAATTTCATCTTCGATCAGCACAAACCTATAAACAGCCGTGCCTGCATCGTTCGCCTACGCATCAAAAAAGATGATTTCCAAACGGAAACCATCCCTATCGATATCCGCAACTGCGTTCCTTTCATTTCATCTTTATAAACACAAAAAAGCCCCGGAGATTTCTCTCCAGGGCTTCTGAAAAAAGGGGGCGGCCTCCTACTCTCCCGCATTGCATTGCAGTACCATCGGCGCAGGCGGGCTTAACTTCTCTGTTCGGAATGGGAAGAGGTGGGACCCC
>JAFZUS010000050.1 GCA_017618275.1 Prevotella sp. | reverse complement strand
CTCGAAATTCGCAACATCAAAGTTGTCTATCAGCACATCTGGAAGGATGGCTCGCAGCAGTTGGGTATGATCCATGCTGCAAAGGTACAACTTTATTCTTGATTAGCCAAGCTTTACCAACCGGGTAAATCCGCTGAGCCTTTTATTCTAACTGTAATCTTAGCACTGAGTGCTAGTACCATCGCCCGACAGTTTACGATTGCGGTGAAAACAGTAAAAATGCAGATTAAAAATAACAAAATTTCAAGATGGTGCATGATTTCAAATAATTATTTGTACTTTTGCACATCATTTTGCAAACAATTAATCAGAACATAAACAGAATAGATTGTGATAGTATGGTGAAAAAACATTTATATTTGTTTGTATTAATAGGGATGCTGGTATTTTTCGGCTGTTCCAAAGAAGAGCAGTTTAAAACTCATGAATTCAAACTGTCGAAAAACAGCATAAATGTCAATTATACAGCCGGCTTCGAGAATATCTACTTTTATGCCGATCAGACTATCACGTGGACGGCGACTTATTCAGCCGACTGGCTCTCGGTTTTGCCGACATCGGGCACTGATGGTACTACGCTCCGCGTTGCTTGGGAGGAAAATACGACTGCTGCCGACCGCGAGGCCACGATCATGATTTCGGAAGGTCAGAAGCAACTGACGCTGTCTGTCAAGCAAGGCCAGAAGCCTGCTGAGTTGCTGAGTTCACGCGCCATATATGGAAATGTCATAAAAGGCGAAAGGGATTCCGTAGAGTTTGTTTTCGACAGGCCTGTAGGGAAGGTGTATGTAGGCTCTAACAGCGAGTTTTACGAAATTGATGAGCAGGTTGAAAAGATGGACGATGAAGGACTCCGCTGGCGACTGCCGTTGAAAGTCTCCAAACAGGGAGATGATATTGATTTGTCGGTATCTTATTGGTCGGTCTGTGACTGGAAGGAGCATAAGAAAGGCCTTACGGTTCCTTTCTACCAGAGGAAGTTCTTGATTACGCAAGAGCATGGGTGGATTACTTATTCCACGCTTTCGCTCGACAAGCAGAGCATCTGGATAGCCACTGATAACTGGGAGCCTGAGCAGAGAAGACTGGTGCAGTTGTCGCTCGACGACATGAAGGAGATGAAGAGCGTGAAAATGCCATACGCCGCCACTCACCTCTGCATGAATCCGTATAACGGCCTGCTCTACGTGATGGGAAATCAGGATTACTTCTGCGTGGTTGATCCTGCGAAGGGAGAAATCGTGAAGACGGTGCAGATAGTGGAGACCTCGCCCTATGCCCATCCGCAGTACCCTACGAACTATGCTTCTGAGGTGGCGTTCACCAAAGACGGTTTTGGCATTCTGCGACTGATTTCGGATGGTAGCACGGGAATGGAGTGGCGATACATTGACAGTGCCAATGACGACAAGATTACGCTGAGCGGATATGACTGGACAGAGTATGAGTTTGAGCACTTGTATGTCAATTACGACGGCTCGCGCATCTATGCCAGCCTGTATCCTAATCGCTATAGCCCATTGGTGTGGGTAAACAGGCAGAACCAGAAGCCTGTTGAAGTGAATGTTAGCGCAAGTTTCCAGTCAGACAAATACTATGCCGGCGGTAACCTGATGGATTTGCAGATGTCGCCCTTTGCCAACAAGGCCTACATCTGCACGGCCCCAGGCAGCGAGTGTGTAGTCACGCTGGAGCCGTTATCGTATTCTGAGGTGCTTGAAATGGAGGCCCGAAATTCGAAATGTGCTTGGGATTGGAATGTCTCTGAGCGCGATTACGTCTATCAGGTATGCTCGCTCGACGGCGGTTTGGAACTATACGATATGACTGATGGTCGTGGCATTTTTGGCACATACCACAGGTTTATCGGCAATGACGAGGCAAAGAATTGCTATTTCCTGCCAGCCACCGATGAGTTGGTGGTAACCTCTTACGACGGTGTATGGGTATTAGATGCCGCCGCGATGAAAGCTAAGAAATTGTAATTCAGTATCACAAAGTCGGACACTTTGTGATATACGGCCTGCTTAAAAAATGGCGGATGGCAGAACTGCCATTCGTCAGAAAGTTTTACAAATGGGTAGTACTTTTGTACTGGCTATAACTGGGCGGAATTTGCGGCATAACTATGCAACATTTTTTATGCCCTAATAGCACTTTTTTCTTAGGCATAGCGCAAAATGGCCTCTAGTCAGTAACAAGTAAAAAAAGTTTATTATTCTGTTGCGTCAGCGCTTCGGAGGATGATACTCGTGGCACCGAGGGTGAAGAGCGTGCCATCTTCGATGATACGGCGCTCCTTGGGGGAGAGTTCCACATTGTCGACAAAGGTGCCGGTATTGCTGTTGTTGTCCTTCAGTGTATAGCGGAGATTGCCGTGCTTATCACGAGAGACGGTGATGGTGCAGTGGTTCAGGTCGACACTGGGGTCTACGGTCTCGAAGGTGCAGTTGGCGGGGTTCCCTTTCTGGTAGCGGCCTATCACATTGTCGCCCATCCGAAGGGGAATGACCTGCTTGTAGTGGAACACATTCTCGATGATGACAATAGAGCCGCAGCCTTCTTCGTTGGCCTGTTCGTCTGGATTCTCATCCTTCTGACGGTTCTTCAACTTACTGACTCCCAGGCGGATGCCGAACTCCTTGCCGCAGTCAGGACATTTGAAGACCAGTGACTGGCCTGCTTCATACTGGGTTTCATCGAAGGTGATGTATTGGTCGCATTTCGGACAACGAACTCGCTTCATAGTTTAACTCTCGTCTTTCACTTTCAGCACCCAAGCCTCTTCGAGTCCTTTCCGTTTCTGGATGCTGTTCAATTTGTTGTAAGCCTCATTGACGGTCTTGAAATTTCCATATATGACGCGCGTGACGTTATTGCGGATATACACCCTTGCCTCTGCATAGCCTTTCTGTTGCAGTTCCTCCACGAAGGCATTGGCATTCTTCTTGGAGATGTAACTGGCAAGGACGATACAGTAGCGGAGTTCCTGACTGGCAATGACAGACGCGGTGTCGGTCTTCGTGACAGTCTTCGTGGCTTCTTTGACAGGTGCCACAGAGTCCTTCTTGACTACAGGCTTCGGAGCGTCTATCTTGCTCATGTCGACCTTCTTCATGTTGGAGTCTTTCGGCATCATGCCCACGAGGATGGAATTGTTCAGATTGCCCATGCTCTGATGGCTGTTCTCGCTGTTGGTGACAGGCGTGGTCATCAGGAAGAAGGCCAGAACGGCGGCTGCAACAGCAACGGCGTTACGCACCCACGACATCTTGATGACGATGGCGCGTTCCTCCTCCTCTTCTTCTATTGTCTCGGTCTCTGTGACATCTGTTGTCTCTAAGGTGTCAGCGGGTTCTGCAGGCTCTGCAGCGATTTCCACCACGGGAACGGGGGCTTTCTGCTGTCTCTTCAGTTCGTCTAATGGAGCCATTTCGAAGGATGAGAGACCGTAGAACTGGGGCGTGAGGATGCCAGCCTCGCAGGGAGAGAAGATGTATTTGCCGTCTTCGTTGACGGAGAGGACACCGATATCATTCAGATCGTAACGACCTTCGTTCTCCAAATGCTGTTTCAGTTCGTTGACCTCATCTTCGATTCTCCGCAGAGCCTCAGGGTAACTCATATCGTAGGCTTCCACATACGACTGCACCAGCAGGGAGTCGTTCATGGTGAGTTGTGGGTTATAGCCGAGGGTGCGCAATGGCGGGAGGAATGTGTGGTCTTCCTCGTCATAGCGGGCATCTGCGTGGTGGGCCATAAAACCTCCCAATCCCGGCACGATGACGCAGTCATTGCTCAGCAGAAGAATCTCAATATGTCTGTCCAATTCAATCACGAGTGCAAAATTACTGCTTTTTTGCGAGATAAACAAATAAAAGAAACTTAAAAATACGAGAAAATGAAAAAAATCCATTATCTTTGCATCCAAATTTAGGAATATGGACTATATCAAGACGGAAATAGAGGGTGTCTTCATCATTGAGCCGAAAGTGTTCTGTGATGCTCGCGGCTATTTTATGGAGGCCTGGAAGCAGGCGGAGTTTAATGAGCATGTGGGGCATGTGGACTTCATTCAGGATAATGAGTCGAAGTCTTCGTTTGGCGTTCTCAGGGGCTTGCACTACCAGAAGGGCGACCTCTCGCAGGCCAAACTTGTACGCGTGATTAAAGGCAAGGTGCTGGATGTGGCGGTGGATATCCGTAAGTCGAGTCCTACCTTCGGCAAGCACGTGATGGTGGAACTGAGCGAGGAGAACAAACGTCAGTTCTTTATTCCCCGTGGTTTTGCCCATGGATTCCTGGTACTGAGCGAGGAGGCTATATTTACCTATAAGGTGGACAATCCCTATGCTCCTCAGGCTGAGGCTGGTATCCGTTGGAATGATCCAGAACTCGGCATCAAGTGGCCGATATATCCTGCCCTGGTGCAGACGAGCGAGAAGGACTTAAAGCAACCCTTCTTGAAAGACGCAGAAGTGTTTGAGTAACAATGAGATGAAAAAACAACTATTAATCATATTTGCAATCGTTTCCCTGATAGGTTGTTCCCGTCAGCAGGTGAGTGTTGCTGAAGAGGAAAAGGAAAGTCGCGAGGCCAAGTCGATGTTGCAAGGTATCTGGGTGGATAAGGAGTCGGGCGATGTGTCGTTCCGTGTGAAGGGTGATACTATCTTCTATGCAGACACCACCAGTATGCCAGCCTATTTCAAGATTGTAGGCGATTCGTTGGTGTTTGCCACGGGTACCAAGTATGCCATAGAGAAGCAGACGGAACATCTGTTTTGGTTCAGGAATCAGAATGGTGATGTCATCAAACTGGAGAAGACAGACGATCAGGATGCTACAGCGGAGTTTACGCACGATACTCCCAAGATTATGACCTATACTCATCAGGTGAAGACTGATTCCGTCGTTAACTACAACGGGGAGCGTTATCACTGGTATATTGCCATCAACCCGACGAAGTTTAAGGTAGTGAAGCGTACCTACAATGACGATGGTGTGGAGGTGGAGAATGTCTATTACGACAACATCATGCACATCAGTGTCTTTAAGGGAGGACAGAAACTCTACTCCAGCGATTTCCGCAAGCAGCAATATAGTCATTTAGTGCCTTCAGGGTTTCTGACGGAGGCGATACTTGCCAATATGGAGTATAGCCACGCCGATGCGGCTGGTCTGCATTTCAATGCAACACTCTGTATACCGGATGGGGCGAGTTGCTATCTGGTGGAAACGCTCATCTCTTACAAAGGACAGATGACAATGAAGATGCTAGAGTAGCCAGGCATCTAACAGCATTCTGGCAATAGACAGTTTCTCCGGGATATCCGGGAGATTGTCTTTACGGAACCAGCCGCCTTTCGCAATCTCGCTTGCCTGTAAATGGATATCGCCACTCACATAGTCGGCATTGAAACCTACCATCAGTCCGCAGGGGTAGGGCCAGGGCTGTGAAGCGAAGTAGCGGATATTGGTGATGGTTACCCCTGTCTCTTCGAGGGCCTCACGGGCTACGGCTTCTTCCAGTGTCTCGCCTGTCTCCACAAATCCTGCAACCAGTCCGAAGAAGTCGCGCTTGAAATTCTTGGCACGTACCAGCAGCACCTCGTCGCCCTTGTGGATGAGTACAATTACGGCTATAGCCAGTTGTGGCCAGATTTCCTTGCCGCATTCTGTACATTTCTTGGAGATGTCTGTGTCCATACGCATAGGCGCACCACAGACACCGCAGTATTTAGTGTTCTGATCCCAGTAGAGCAGTTCCTGGCATTTGCCTGCCTTCAGATAGAGAGGACGGGGAAGTTTATAGTAACTCTGACGGAGTCCGCACATCTCGTAGCGTTCATTGTCTGTGATGGGAGCATCAATGCGGTAGGTCACTACAGGTGTACCATCCTCCATCGGGGTGATGTTCATCTGGTGCGTCCAAGCCTTCACCTCTGTAGGCGGCTCTTCCTGAAGGGGGATGGTGAAGTCTCCCTCTGCTGTCCTTTCAAGCAAAAGGTCTTCCTTGCAAAATACAAAAAAGTATTTCTTCATTTCAATTCTGTGAGAATCTGTGGCTTATTGTCCGAAGAGGATTTTACGGTCACGTTCCAAAGCCGGCTTCGCCCATTCCTCAGGCACGAAGCGCCAGTTGTGGTTGGGCTGCGGATTGATGGTTCCCTGACGGCGTATCTCTTCTGTCAGATAGTGACGCTGGTCAAGTTCTGTATTCCAGATGACACGACTGTCGAGTGAGTCTTTCGGAATACCTGCGCCGCGAGTCAGTAGTTCACCACCGCCATTGGCCCGATAACTGTTCATCACCACCTTGTACCATTTCTTCTCGTCGAAGGGCTGGCCGTTTGACAACTGCAGGATTCTGACCTTCTGTCCGTTGGGTTTCGTCAGGTCTACCTCATAATCTATGCCTGCTGCCGAGTCGAAATTGAAGGTGTAGTTCTGGAATCCCGTACGCTGTTGGTCATCTTTCGAGGCCTTGTTAAGGAGTAGGGCATGGTCTTCAGGTGATGTCATGGTGTTGCACCACATATCGTAACTGTACTCTAAGTGCTTACGTATTTCCTCGCCTGTCATGCGCAGCATGAACATCAGGTTCTCGAAGCGGTAGAGTTTGAACATGTCGGCCTGTGTCACGTCGCCAGCCTTGATGGTCGCATTGAATGACAGGGGGGCATTGAACGAGATGTCGGCTTTTGATATCTGCAACTGCAGGTTATGGATCAGGTCGGTGAAGGCCGAATTGCCGAAGAAACTCTCCCGGGTGTAGATGGGTTGCTCAAAGATGCCGATCTTACGACTCACATACTCCTTCACAGCCTCAATCTTCGACTGGAAATGGGCCATCATCTGCTGGTCGATCTCCTCGTCCTGAATATTCACGATGTTCCCCTTGATATCTTTTTTCGTCAGGTGTCCGTTCTTGTAGGTGAGTTCTATCTCTGCCTCCGCTACGTTTGTCGCATGGCAGGTGGGATCCAGACAGAGCACTTTCTGGCCTTTACTGTTGGTGATCCACTCATGATGCACCTGATGGTCGTGTCCGAAGAAGATGATATCGAAACCTGGCACTTCCTTAGCCACCGACTCTGTTTCATCCTCCAGATACTCTTCGGTCTCGATACCGCCGTTGAGTCCGGAGTGGAATAGTCCAATCAGCAGATCAGGATGTTCTGTCTCCTGGATGTACTTCACCCACTTCTTGGCGCTACTCACCATATCCTCAAACCCAATGCCTTTCCAGATGGATTTGTTCAGCCAGTTGGGAATGGCTGGAGTCAGCAAGCCAAGCACACAAATCTTCACACCATCCTTGTAGTGGACGGAGTAAGGTTGCAGGCCAGTATAGATATGGGAGGGGTTTGCTTCGCCGTTTTTGTATTCTTCCTTCACGATGTTTGCACCAATCACAGGACAACGTACCTCACTCATCCACTTGTCATACACCTTGTGACCAGGCTCCACATCGTGGTTGCCTACTGCTTCAACGTCATATTTCATATAGTTGATGACGCTGGCAGCCAGGTTCTCCTCCTCAGGATTCACGAAATTCGACCAGTAGGAACACGGCTGTCCTTGCAGGATATCGCCGTTGTCGATCAGCAACAGGTTGTCGCCATATTGCTGCCGTTGTTTATTAATATAGGTATTTGCGCGCGTGAGCGAACCTTTAATAGGTCTGTTCTCCATGAAATCCCATGGGAAAAAGTGTCCGTGAACGTCACTGGTCTCAATGACTATCAGACGTACGGTTTTCGTGGCGGATTGTGCCGTTAGGGTCAGCACGAGACTGACAAAGGCAACGGTAGTTATGAGTCGTTTCTTCATCGGTTTATTATTTGGGCGCAAAGGTACGAAGAATATCTGACATATCCAAATCCTTGGTACACTTTTTGCTAGAAGTCAGTCAGATATAATCAATAGATGAAAAGGAGGAAAGGAATATGGCATTCATAGATTATTACAAGATTTTAGGCGTCGAAAAGACGATACCGCAGAAGGATGTGAAGAAGGCATATCTGAAACGAGCCAAGCAGTTTCATCCCGACTTGCACCCGGACGACCCGAAGGCGCAGGCTAAGTTCCAGGCTTTACAGGAGGCTTACGATGTGATTGGTGATCCTGAGAAGCGGAAGAAGTATGACCAGTATGG
Source organism: Prevotella sp. (assembly GCA_017618275.1). Taxonomy (GTDB): domain Bacteria; phylum Bacteroidota; class Bacteroidia; order Bacteroidales; family Bacteroidaceae; genus Prevotella. Next base: position 28,313 of record JAFZUS010000050.1, on the reverse strand, counting down.
TGAGCAGTGGAAGGAGGCCGATCAGTTCCAGGGCTTTGGAGGTGGAGGAGCAGGTGGCGCTAATCCGTTCAGTGGCTTTGACTTCAGCAATTTTAACGGCGGAGGCGGATTCAGTTCGTTCTTCGAAGACCTCTTTGGGCGCAAGGGCCAACCAGGTGGTGGTTTTGGTGGTTTCCAAGGCTTTTCCGGACATTCCGGATTTTCCGGGAGTACGGGACGACGCACCCATACGGGTGAGATGAATGCCAATGTCACCATCGATCTCTATACGGCACTGTTGGGTGGCGAGATTATCGTGACCTTGTCGAACGGACAAAAACTGAAATTGAAGATCAAGCCAGAGACACAGTCAGGCACGAAGGTGCGTCTGCGTGGCAAGGGCTACGACAGGGGCGATGGCACCTTCGGCGACCTCATCATTACCTATCAGGTGAAATTGCCTCAGAACCTGACGGAACATCAGAAAGACCTTCTGCGCCAGATGCAGCGAGGGTGATGGCTGTTAGTGCTGTTTTATTTCAGTTTTCGTAGTTCCTCCCAGTGCTTCTTCGCCGCTTCTTCACCGGCCTTGATCATCCGGGCACTGTTCTTGTTGCCGAAACTCGTGACATCGTAGTCTGGTATGTCGGGACGGATGTAGATATCTGCCAGTTTCTTGTTCTCTACGTGTTTTCTGATATCAGGACGGTTGGTCAGCCATTCTATCACGCCACCCAACCCGAGTAAGTCGCCAATTCCTGTCAGTAACGTCGTCTCAGCCCGTTCCTTAGGCTGTTTTTCATCTTGTTGCAGGTCGATGGCGATGATGATATCCGCTCCCATCGCCTTGCAGACATCCACTGGCAGATTGTTCAGCAAACCACCGTCCACCAGTAGCCAGTCGCCCTTGGTCACGGGCTTGAAGATGCCGGGTATTGCCATCGAGGCACGTATGGCTGAGGCGACGATACCCTTTGCGAGCACCACCTCTTTGGCAGTACGCATATCGGCGGCGACGCACCTGAAGGGAATCCGCAGACTTTCAAACTCCGTACATCCTCTGACAGACACCATCGAGTCGAGCACCTGTTCAATCCTTCCGCCACGCATGATGCCGAAACCGCTACTGTTCCTGTCCATCACAGGGAATCCGAAGATATAGGTCACGCCATTCTGGGTCTTGTACGGTTCGTTGCTGAATGCAGTATTCCTGTCTGTCAGCAACGAGAGCCATTCCTGCGTCTGGAATAATGTTTCGAGTTCGCTCGCCGTATAGCCAGCCGCATAGAGTCCACCGATGATGGCTCCTACTGACGACCCTGCGATATAGTCTATGGGGATGCCCGCCTGTTCTATCACTTTCAGCGCACCCACCTCGGCAGCGCCCTTGGCTCCGCCACCGCCTAAAACCAACCCGATTTTGGGTCTGTCAGCCATTGTCACGCTTACGGTGAAAACGGCTATGAGGATTGTGAATAATCGTTGTAGTTTCATTTCGGTTGCAAAAATAACAAAAAGAATGATTGAATATGATTCTTTTTCATTATCTTTGCAGGCAAGAAACAATTTTTAAGATGGAAGGATCAGGATTAAACAAATATTTGGACGAGATTGGCCGTGAGTCATTACTGTCGGCAGAAGAGGAACGAGTCTTGTCGGAGCGTATCCAAAAGGGTGATGAGCGTGCTCTCAACAAACTCGTTGAGGCCAACCTCCGTTTTGTGGTGTCCATCGCCAACCAGTACAAGGGTAAGGGCTTGCAGATGGAAGACCTTGTTAGTGAAGGTAACATAGGACTGTTGAAGGCCGCCACAAAGTTTGATGCCTCGCGAGGTTCCCGCTTTGTGAACTATGCTGTCGTGCATGTGCGCCAGCAGATCGAGAAGGCATTAGATCAACAGACGGAGCCTCCCCGTAAACTGAACCAGAAGTCAACCTCCGTCGATGCACCCTTAGGTCACCGCACGAATATGAGCCTGTTGTCTGTATTGGTCAATCAGGATGCACCCGTGGCCGATGAGCGTGTCCACTCAGAGACCATTGAGGATGCCGTTGAGTATGCCCTTGGCTGTCTTGATGAGCGGGAGAGTAGGGTGGTGAATGCCTATTTCGGTATCAGTCAGGAGCATGAGACGATGGCCGAGATTGCTGAGGATATGGATCTGAAGCGAGAGCGTGTCCGCCAGATACGCGACAAAGCCGTCCGCAAACTCCGCAAGGCCTATCACCGGCGACTACATAGTTGATGCTAAGGTACCCTTATTAAGAAATAACCCTGCCTTATTGTGAAATAAGGCAGGGTTATTGTGAAATAAGGCAGGGTTATTCCTTGATAAGTTCCACGCTACGCTTCAGGAACTTGTCGAGGGCCTCTCCTTTCAGCATACCGTTCTGAAGTAATGCCAGGTCGATGAGTTGGTGGACGATGCTGTTGCCCTTTGCATAGTCGGCGATGACAGCCGTCTTCTTGTCCTTCTCTGCCTGTACGGCCTTCTCGGCCTCGGCCTTCTGATCTTTTTCTTCCTGAGTGATTTCGTCCCATTTCTTCTTGTCTTGAGCGGCACGGATGGCAGCCAGACGGGCCTCCTGACCTTTCAGTTCTGCCTCAATCGGCTTCAGGGCTTCTTCGGTAGCGGCCTTACTCTCGTCGAGCACCTTCTTCACCAGCGGGTGGTCAGAGTTCAGTACGAGGTTGAACGAGTCGGGCATCTGTCCGTAGAAGCCCATGCCTGCCTGGAACTTACTCATGTCCTTCATACGACGCATATATTCGTTCTGGGTGATGATGACAGGACGGGCCTCTGTGCCGAGGGCATCTACTTGTACCATGAACTCGGTCTTATCAATCTTTGGCAACTGTGTGCGGAACACGGCTGACAAATTGTCACTCTCTGCCTCGCTGAGGTCTGACTTCTTTTTGTCTTCCTTTACAATCAGACGGTCGATGATATCCGAGTCTACACGGGTAAAGCGGCTTTTCTCGAACTTCTGCTCCAGTGTCTGGATGGTGGGCACATCGAGTTGTCCGTCTAGAAGCAGCACGCTGTAGCCCTTGTCCTGTGCAGCCTTGATATAACTGTACTGTTCTTCCTTGTCTTCTGCGTAGAGGTAGACGAGCATGTCGTCCTTGTCCTTCTGGTTGGCCTCGATGAGTTTTTTGTACTCGTCGAAGGTAAAGTATTTACCCTCTGTATCTTTCATCAGGGCGAAGTCCTTGGCGCGGTCATAGAAACCTTCCTCAGAGAGGATGCCGTAGTTGATGAAGAGTTTCAGATCGTCCCATTTCTCTTCGTATTCCTTACGGTTTTCGGTGAAGATAGCCTTCAGACGGTCTGCCACTTTCTTGGTGATATAAGTAGAGATCTTCTTCACCTCACGGTCGCTCTGCAGATATGATCGCGATACGTTCAGCGGGATGTCCGGAGAGTCGATCACACCATGCAACAGCGTCAGGAACTCTGGTACGATGCCTTCCACTTGATCGGTCACGAAGACCTGGTTGCAGTAGAGTTGTATCTTGTTGCGCTGAAGTTCGATGTTCGACTTGATCTTCGGGAAGTAGAGGATACCCGTGAGGTTGAAGGGATAGTCCACGTTCAGGTGAATCCAGAACAGCGGCTCGTCGCTCATGGGGTAGAGAGTACGGTAGAAACTCTTGTAGTCCTCGTCCTTCAGCGTGCTTGGCGCTTTCGTCCACAGTGGCTCCACATTATTAATAATGTTGTCCTCAGCGGTATCTACCATTTTCTTCTCGTCGCTCGACCATTCCTGCTTCTTGCCGAAGGCCACGGGCACAGCCATGAACTTGCAATACTTCTGGAGCAGACCCTCGAGTTTGTTTTTGTCGAGGAACTCCTTCGAGTCGTCGTCGATATAGAGGATGATGTCCGATCCGTGCTCTGCGCGCTCAGCGTCGTCAATCTCGTAGGCTGGCGAGCCGTCGCAACTCCACTTCACGGCCTTCGAACCTTCCTTATACGACTTCGTGATGATCTCCACCTTCTTCGACACCATGAACGAAGAATAGAAACCGAGACCGAAGTGGCCGATGATGTTGTTGGCATTGTCCTTGTATTTCTCGAGGAAGTCCGTCACACCTGAGAAGGCGATCTGGTTGATGTACTTGTCAATCTCCTCCTCGGTCATGCCGATACCGTGGTCGCTGATGGTGATGGTGCCCTTGTCCGCATCGAAACTGACGCGTACGGTCAGGTCGCCCAGTTCGTCCTTGTACTCGCCCTGAGCCGCCAGGGTCTTCATCTTCTGCGTGGCGTCTACAGCGTTTGAAACCATCTCACGGAGGAAAATCTCGTGGTCACTATAAAGAAACTTCTTGATGACTGGAAAAATGTTCTCAGTCGTCACACCGATATTACCTTTTTGCATAGTTTTTTTATTTTTACCTTTTTATTTTTTTACCTTTTACCTTCCTCCGTTGCAAATACCGTGCCAAACAAAAGTGAGGCGGCTCCTGCCTTTCTCAGCAGTGCCGCCTCCGTATCATGATTAAGGTGTATTTCTTATTTGAAGATCAACTGTGCGAACTGGTACAGGCTGCGACGCCAGGTGTGCCACTCGTGGGCAGTGCCAGGAGACTCGTAACCGACGGCATTCATGCCGAGTTGCTCCTTGATGTTCTTGGCTGCCTCGACACAACCCATGTTCTCCTTGCCGCCACCGCTCATGAAGAGCAGTTTCACGTTCTTGGCGAAGCCTTCTGAATTCTTCACTTGGTCAACACTCCATGCGCCACTGCTGAAGGAACCGACGTATGCGAACTTCTCGGGATTGGCAAGTGTGATCTCACGAGCCTGCATACCACCCATCGACAGACCTGCATAGGCACGGTGCTGAGCGTCGGCAATCACACGATAGTTCTTCTCGACCATCGGGATGATGTCATTGAAGAGCACGTTCTTGAAGCCCTCGGAGAAACCACCGAAGCCACCGAAACCGCCACGACGCTGGCCTCCCTGTCCAGGAGCGCCCTGTGGACGCTGACCCTGAGGCATTCCCTGAGGAGCACCCTGTGGACGCTGGCCCTGAGGAGCAGCACCTGGAGCACCCTGCGGACGGGGACCGCCGAAGCCGCCGAAACCACCCTGCTCACCAGGACGGCTGGTATTCAGACCATTGTCCATCACGATGATGCAAGGAACGGCCTTGCCCTCGGCAATCAGGTTGTCGAGGATCTGAGCGGTATGACCCTGCTCGGCCCATCCGTACTCGTTCTCACCCATACCGTGCTGCAGATACAGAACGGGGAATTTCTTGGTGGGATTGGTGAAATACTCAGCGGGCAGATATACATGGCAGCGACGCATCTTCTCCGTGTATGTCGACCAGTAGAAAACCTCGCTCATAGAGCCCTGCGGCACATTCTTCACCTGCCAGAAATCCTGGTCGGCAGAAGGAATTTCGATACCACTGCCCCAACGGCTGGCGCCATAGTAGTAGAGGCTGCCAGGATCGGGCACGCTGGCACCGTCGATGTTCAACTGATAGTAGTGGAAGCCCTCGTCCTGAGGCTCAGAAGTACCAGTCCACACGCCGTTAGCGTCCTTGGTCATCTGATAGATCTTACCAGCAATGTCGAGGCCTACGGATGTGGCGTTAGGAGCCGAGATCTGGGCACGAACCATGCGCTGTGAGTTGACCATCGGGTACTGCTTGCTGTCCTGATTAGAGGAGGCAGGCTTGAAATCCTCTGTCACGTTCTCAGTAACTGAAGAAACTGTGGGGTTCTGTCTGGGTGCGCCAAACTGTGCTGATGCCGTCAAACAAGTGAGCGCCATCAGTGAAAGAATCATTTTTTTCATAAATTGTACATTTGGTTATTAATAAATGGTATGATAGTCTATTGTTTACTTTCACACTTTTATTTGAAAATCAGTTGTGCGAAGTTGTAGAGGCCATACTTCCAGACCACGAAGTTGTGGTCCTGGTCAGGATAGTTGATGAGTGTGCAGGGGATGCCCTTCTCGTCGCAGAAGGCCTTCAGTTGTGCACTGTTATTCATCAGACCGTCGTTGCCACCGCATACCATCCACAGGAGTTTATTCTCCTTCTTCACCTTCTCCACATCGGGTATGAGTTGTGCGGCACGCATGGTGTTGGGAGCAGAAGAGAAACCGCCCACGTAGGCAAACACGTCCATGTGACCCAGTCCGAAGTTGAGCGACTGTCCGCCACCCATCGACAGACCGGCAATGGCACGGTGCTCCCTGTCGGTATAGACGCTGAAGTTTTTCTCGATATAGGGGATGAGACTGCCTATGAGGTCCTTGTCGAACTCTCCGAACGCGGCAAACGAAGCCATGCCGCCTGCGCGCGAGTCATCCTTTTGTGCACGTCCGTTAGGCATCACCACAATCATGTCGGCTACCTTCCCTTCAGCATAGAGGTTGTCCATGATGATGTCTGGCTTACCACCGTTCTTGTACCACTCGTTCTCGTCACCACCGATGCCGTGCAGCAGGTAGAGCACGCTGTACTTTTTCTTTGCATCGTACTTCGGGGGCAGATAGACGTTGGCCTTACGGATGGTGCCTACCGACTCCGACTGGTACTCGATGAGTTTCACGGTACCCTTTGCGATGCCGGCACGCTCCTGGTCAAAATCCTGAGGCGCTGCCTTATACTCATCAAACTTCACGTCGATGTTCTGTGGACGGCCAAACATTCCACCACCCATGCGGAAATTCGGCTCCTGTGCATTGGCTGCCATCATAGAGAGGGACAGCAAGGCTACTAAATAAACTCTCTTCATTTGCTTAATTGATTAGTTTGTTAAAAATATATGCTATAATTTTAATTATAGACGTAGTTTTGTCCTTTTGGTTTAATCTGACACCATTTTCTGCCGTTTTTTTGTCATTCTGTCGATGTTTTGTTGTTTCCGCCTGAAACATTTGGAGGTTACGGAAATAGTTTGTACCTTTGCAGGCAGAAAGCCTGCGAGTCTCGGCTGCTTATATGTATAATAAGGTATAAGGATGACTGCAAAGAATAAGAGGAGACGCTGGCACTGCCTTTCCGGACAGGAACCCACGGAGATGGATAAGACCATCATGTACTGGGAGAACAAGGGCAAGGAGGTGCCGACGCGTGAACTGATAAAGACCCCCGAACAGATAAAAGGCATCCGCAGGGCGGGTGTCGTGAATACGGGGGTGCTCGATGCGGTGGCGGCTGCCATCCATCAGGGCATGAACACGCTGGAGATTGACGAGATATGCCGAAAATACTGCGAGGAGCATAATGCCATCCCCGCCTGTTTGAACTATGGCGGCGACGAGGATACACCTCCTTTCCCAATGTCGGTGTGTACCTCAATCAACGAGGTGGTGTGTCACGGGGTGCCGAAGGAGGAGGATGTGCTCGAGGAGGGTGACATCATCAACGTGGACTTTACCACCATCCTCGATGGTTACTATGCAGACGCCAGCCGTATGTTCATCATTGGCAAGACATCGCCGGAGAAGGAACAGTTGGTGCGTGTGGCTAAGGAGTGTCTGGAGATTGGCATGGAGGCGGCGAAGCCCTATTCATTTGTGGGCGATATCGGCCATGCGATAGAGAAGCACTGCAAGAAGTATCACTACGGCGTGGTGCGCGACCTTTGCGGTCATGGGGTGGGACTGAAGTTCCATGAGGAGCCAGACGTGGCCCACTTCGGACATCGTGGTACGGGTATGCTGCTGGTGCCTGGTATGGTGTTTACGATTGAGCCCATGATCAATATGGGCACGTATCGGGTGTTTATCGATGCCGACGATCCGTATGGTTGGGAGGTCATCTCGGAGGATGAGATGCCCAGTGCCCAGTGGGAGCATACGCTGCTGATGACGGAACACGGAGTGGAAGTGCTAAGTTACTAGGATGTGCTATGGATTATTCCTAGGCAATCCTAGAAAGACTTAGGTGATCCTAGGAAAACCTAGGTGATCCTTGAATTATTAAGAGATGAATAAGGACATATATATATTAGGTATAGAGTCGAGTTGTGATGATACGTCGGCGGCGGTGCTCAGGAATGAGGTGCTGCTCTCGAACGTGACGGCTTCGCAGGCTGTGCACGAGGCCTACGGCGGCGTGGTGCCGGAACTGGCATCAAGGGCACATCAGCAGAATGTGGTGCCTGTGGTTCATGAGGCCATCAAACGAGCCGGCATCACCAAGGAACAACTGACGGCGATAGCCTTTACCAGAGGTCCTGGTCTAATGGGGTCGTTGTTGGTAGGCGTGAGTTTTGCCAAAGGGCTCGCGAGGTCGTTGGGGATTCCCCTGATTGACGTGAACCACCTGCAGGGTCATGTGATGGCGCATTTTATAAGGGAGTCGGATAATGATGTGCATCAGCCTCCGCTGCCGTTTTTGTGTCTGTTGGTGAGTGGCGGCAATTCGCAGATTGTGAAGGTGAATGCCTACAACGATATGGAGGTGCTGGGACAGACCATCGACGATGCGGCAGGTGAGGCTATCGACAAGTGCTCGAAGGTGATGGGGCTGGGCTATCCCGGTGGTCCGATCATCGACCGTCTGGCCCGTCAGGGCAACCCGAAGGCTTTCCATTTCGCAGAGCCGAACATCCCTGACCTTGACTATAGTTTTTCCGGGTTGAAGACCTCATTTCTATATTCTATGCAGAAATGGGTGGCAGAAGACCCTGATTTCATCGAGAAAAATAAGACGGATATCGCTGCATCTCTGGAATGGACCATTGTGGATATCTTGATGAAGAAACTGAAGAAGGCTGTGAAGCAGACTGGCATCAAGCATGTGGCAGTGGCTGGGGGCGTGAGTGCCAACAACGGCCTGCGCAATGCTTTCTATGATGCCCAGAAACGCTATGGCTGGACTATCTATATCCCCAAATTCAGTTATACGACTGACAATGCGGCGATGATCGGTGTGGTGGGGTATCACAAATTCATGGATGGTGAGTTCTGTCCGATTGATGCGCCTGCCTTCTCAAAAGTGACATTTAAATAATAATGATATGTTGGATTTTGAAGCAAAAGTGATTAGCAGGGAAGTGAGTGAACTGCTATGGGAAATGGAAAAGACGGTAAGTACGGCAGAAAGTTGCACAGGTGGTCGTATTGCTGAAGCCATTATTGCCGTGCCTGGTGCCTCGAAGTATTTTAAAGGGGGAATCATCTCTTATGTGGATGAGATCAAAGAGTCGCTGTTGGGCGTTGATCCTCAGGTGCTGGAAGATCAAACCGCTGTATGCGAGGAAGTTGCCAGAGAAATGGTGGTCGGTGCCTGTAAGGCCCTGAATACAGACTATGCCATCTCTGCGACGGGTTTTGCAGGACCAACGGGAGGCACGAAGGAGATACCAGTCGGTACTATCTGGCTGGCCTGTGGAAATGCCGACCGGATTGCGACTGTAAAAGTAGAGGAAGATCATGGACGGGACATCAATCTCGCCATCGCTACTAATAAGGCCATGCAACTGTTTTTGGAGTATCTTAAAGCAGAAAATTTCGAGAAAACAGAGTTGGAAGGTTAAAAAAATATAAATCACCCCTTATTATCAATTCTTGCCTCTCAATTCTCAATTAAAATGTGTACCTTTGCACCCTGTTTGGAATAAGTAGTTAAAAGAACAAGTAAAAAGTAGATAGAAATGTCTAAAGTTTGTCAAATTACAGGAAAGAAGGCACAGATAGGTTGTAATGTGTCTCACTCAAAGCACCACACTAAGAGAAGCTTTGACGTTAACCTGTTCAGCAAGAAATTCTACTATGTAGAAGAGGACTGCTGGATTCAGTTGAAGATCAGCGCCGCTGGCCTTCGTATGATTAACAAGGTAGGTCTGGATGCTGCATTGAAGCAGGCAGTTGCCAAGGGATATGTAGACTGGAAGGACATTAAAGTGATAGGAGACTAACGACGATGGCAAACAAGAAAGCAAAAGGTAACCGCGTCCAGGTGATTCTGGAGTGTACCGAGATGAAGAACAGCGGACTGCCCGGCACAAGCCGTTACATTACGGTAAAAAACCGTAAGAACACGCCTGAGCGTCTGGAAATGATGAAGTATAACCCAATCCTGAAGAAGATGACTCTTCACAAGGAAATTAAATAAGCAAGACTGAAGTATGGCAAAGAAAACCGTTGCTACCCTCCATGAAGGTTCAAAGGATGGTCGCGCTTACACAAAGGTAATCAAGATGGTGAAGAGCCCCAAGACTGGTGCTTACATCTTCGACGAGCAGATGGTTCCCAACGAGGACGTGAAGGACTTCTTCAAGAACTAAAATTGAAATTTAGCATAAAAAGAGAGGTTGCAAAGCAATTTGCGACCTCTTTTTTTGTTATATCACTATTTTTTATTATCTTTGCGCTGTGAAATAATGCATTATGGGAATTTTTGGATTTTTCAATAAGGAAAAGAAAGAAACGCTTGACAAGGGTCTGGAGAAGACTAAGAGCAGCGTGTTCGACAAACTGACGCGTGCCATCGCCGGGAAGTCGAAGGTGGATGATGATGTGCTGGACAACCTGGAAGAGGTGTTGATTTCCAGTGACGTAGGCGTGGATACTACGTTGAAGATTATCGAAAGAATCGAGGAACGTGTAGCCCGTGACAAGTATGTATCGACCTCTGAACTGAATGGTATCCTAAAAGATGAGATTGCCGCCCTGTTGGCAGAGAACAATTCGGAGGATAATGATAACTGGGACCTGCCTAGCGACCATAAGCCCTACGTGATATTGGTTGTAGGTGTCAATGGCGTTGGTAAGACTACGACTATCGGCAAGTTGGCCTGGCAGTTTAAACAGGCTGGTAAGAAGGTCTATCTTGGTGCGGCTGACACCTTTCGTGCAGCCGCTGTGGAACAACTCTGTATCTGGGGTGAGAGGGTTGGTGTGCCTGTCGTCAAGCAGCAGATGGGCAGTGACCCGGCCTCTGTGGCATTCGACACCCTTTCGAGTGCCAAGGCCAATGGGGCCGATATCGTGCTGATTGATACGGCCGGACGCCTGCATAATAAGGTGGGTCTGATGAACGAGTTGAAGAAGATCAAAGATGTGATGAAGAAGGTGCTGCCAGAGGCTCCCGATGAGGTGATGCTGGTACTCGACGGTTCTACGGGTCAGAACGCTTTTGAACAGGCCAAGCAGTTCTCGGCTGTCACCCAGATCACATCATTGGCCATCACCAAACTCGACGGGACGGCAAAGGGAGGCGTTGTCATTGGCATCAGCGACCAGTTGAAGGTGCCCGTAAAGTATATCGGGTTGGGAGAAGGTATGCAGGATCTTCAACTATTCAATAAGGCTCAGTTTGTAGACTCTCTGTTTGAGATTGAACATTGATGAAAAAAACAATAGACATCATTTCGCTCGGATGCTCGAAGAATCTCGTGGACAGCGAGATGCTGATGGGTTTGATGGAGGCTAATGGTTATCAGTGTACCCACGATAGCGATGATCCTCGGGGCGAAATAGTTGTTGTCAACACTTGTGGTTTTATTAATGATGCGAAGGAGGAAAGCATCAACACCATCCTTGAATTTGCCCAGGCCAAGACGGAGGGACGGATTGAGAAACTCTTTGTGATGGGCTGTCTCTCGGAGCGTTATTTGGCGGAACTCGAGGCTGAGATTCCTGAGGTCGATGGCTGGTACGGCAAGTTCAACTACAAGCAACTGCTGAAGGACCTCGAAGGTGAGCAGTTTGAGGCTTGCGAGGGACAGCGTCATATCACCACGCCCACTCACTATACCTATATCAAGATCAGCGAGGGCTGCGACCGGCATTGTGCCTACTGTGCCATCCCACTGATTACGGGAAAGCATCAGAGTCGTCCGATGGAGGAGATTCTCGAGGAAGTGCGCTATCTTGTAGAACAGGGTGTCAAGGAATTTAATGTCATTGCCCAGGAACTGACCTATTATGGTGTGGACATCGACGGCAAACAGCATATCGCAGAATTGATAGAGCGGATGGCAGATATCAAAGGTGTGGAGTGGATTCGTCTGCACTATGCCTATCCCACACATTTTCCATGGGCTTTACTCCGTGTGATACGGGAGAAACGGAATGTGTGCAACTACCTCGACATTGCCCTGCAGCATATTTCTGACCGTATGCTAGATCGGATGAAACGCCATGTAACCAAGCAGGAAACATACGAACTCATAGAGCGACTGCGCAAGGAAGTACCAGGTATTCATCTGCGTACAACCCTGATGGTGGGATTCCCAGGAGAAACGGAGGAAGATTTCGAAGAACTCCTTGCCTTCACCAAATGGGCTCGCTTTGAGCGGATGGGTGCTTTTGCCTATTCGGAGGAAGAGGGCACCTATTCGGAACAGCACTATGAAGATGATGTGCCTGAGGAAGTGAAACAGTATCGGTTAGATAAACTGATGCGTATCCAACAGGCAATCAGCGCTGAGATAGAGGCAGATAAGATCGGAACCGTCCAGCGTGTCGTCATCGATAGAAGAGAAGGGGATTATTATATAGGACGAACTGAGTTCTGTTCTCCTGAGGTTGACCCAGAGGTTCTTATCCCTGTTAAGGAAAAAGAACTGACTATCGGAGAATTCTATCCAGTGAGGATTACGGACTCAGAAGAATTTGACTTATATGCAACAACAATCACTTATTAAGATATGAATAACAAAGACTTCATTACAGAACTGGCTGACAGAACAGGCTTTTCAGTAGAAGATGCCCAGCAAATGGTGGACATCGTGATAGAGACGATGGGAGACCATTTCCTAGAGGATGATTCTGTGTTGATCCCGAATTTCGGGACATTCGAGGTAAAGAAGAAGATGGAACGCATTATGGTGAATCCTTCTACAGGGCAGCGGATGCTTGTTCCACCCAAACTGGTACTGAACTTTAAACCGAATGTAGGTTGGAAAGAACGTGTAAAGAGTGGGGGGACGGAGTAATGGGAAAAATATCAATTAATGAGTTGGCTGCTGTGCTCATTGAGCGCAAGAACCTAAAAAAGAAGAGCGCGTCCGCATTTGTCAACGAATTGTTCTATCTGGTTCAGAAAGGTCTTGAACAGGACAAGATTGTAAAGGTCAAAGGTTTTGGTACGTTTAAGATCATTGATGTGGATGACCGTGAGAGTGTGAATGTCAACAACGGTGAACGTGTGTTGATAGAAGGGCATAGTAAGATTACATTTACGCCTGATTCTTTGATGAAGGAATTGGTGAACAAGCCATTCTCTCAATTCGAGACGGTGGTGTTGAATGAGGGCGTTGACTTTGAAGAAGAACCCGGTCTGGAGGTTGTGCAAGAACCGGAGACGGCACCTGAATTGGACCTGGAGCCAGAAACAGAGCCGGTATCTGAACCAGAAATAGTTGATGATGTGGATGCATCTATGGCACCGTTGGTTGACTTTGTGACAGATAATGAGCCTTTGGCTTCACCTGAACCCAAACCAGAATCAGAATTTGCTCCCGAACCGGAACCAGAGCCAGAGCCTGATCCCGAACCAGAGCCAGAGCCCGATTCTGAACCGAAACCAGAGCCCGATCCTGAGCCTGAACCAGAGCCAGAGCCTGATTCCGAACCAGAACCAGAGCCCGATTCAGAGCCTGAACCTGAACCAGATTCTGAGCATGAGTCTGTGGAAGATGAACTTCCGGTGGATGAAAAGTTACCCGTGGAGGAAATCGTCTATGAAGAGAAAGAAAGTTTAGGAAGATGGAAGGCATGGCTACTTGGTATTGTGGCTTGTTGTCTCTGTTTCGCCGGAGGCTATTATGTTGGCAAGACTTTTGGCGTGTCAACTCCTATTGTCGTGCAGGAGGCTGAAAGCCTTAAGGTTGATACGGTCAAGCCGAAGGTTGAGGCACCTGTCAAAACAGAGGAGGCTGAGCCTCAATCAGAGGTAAAGACAGAACCTCAAACCGAATCCCAATCTGAAGCAAAACCCGAGGTCAAACCTGTTGCGCAGCCAGAACCTGAGGTGGCACTTGATAAATATGAGCAGTTAGATGTGCGCATTCGTACAGGTGCTTATCGGATTGTGGGTACAGACCACATGGAAAAGGTCAAGGCGGGTGATAATTTGTCAAGAATTTGCAAACGAACTATCGGGCCAGGTATGGAGTGCTACTTGGAAGCATATAATGGAATCAAAGGAGATGCCGACCTAAAGGTCGGACAGGAAATAAAGATTCCGAAACTCGAACATAAGAAGAAAAAAGTCAAAAAAGACAATTAAATCGGTTTAATAATGAAAAAGTTTCTTAAAACTTAGGTTTTGGGAAACTTTTTTAATATTATTTAGGTGGTATGATGTCTTGTTTTATCAACTAAATAAGTACTTTTGCGGTCAAATTTAGAAAACTAATAAAAGAAAATATTATGGCAGAAGCAATTGATATCCGTGAGTTGAACATCCGGATAGAACAACAAAGCGCATTTGTTACGAATCTTGTAACAGGTATGGATCGGGTCATTGTGGGACAGAAGCATCTTGTTGATTCCCTTCTCATCGGTCTGTTGAGTGATGGACATATCCTTCTGGAAGGTGTACCAGGTTTGGCAAAGACCTTGGCCATCAAGACGCTGGCACAGTTGATAGACTCTGACTATAGTCGTATCCAGTTTACTCCAGACCTTCTCCCTGCTGACGTCATCGGTACGATGATCTATTCGCAGAAAGACGAGAAGTTTCAGGTGAAGAAAGGGCCTGTGTTTGCCAATTTCGTGTTGGCAGATGAAATCAACCGCGCACCGGCCAAGGTGCAGAGTGCTTTGCTTGAGGCCATGCAGGAAAAGCAGGTAACCATCGGCAGTGAGACCTTCCTGCTTCCGAATCCCTTCCTGGTGATGGCCACCCAAAACCCGATAGAACAAGAAGGTACCTATCCGCTGCCTGAGGCACAGGTGGACCGTTTTATGCTGAAGGTGGTGATTGACTATCCCTCACTTGACGAAGAGAAGAAGATTATTCGCGAGAATATCGCTGGTGAAATGCCAAAGGTGACACCTGTAACAACAGCCCAGGAGATTCTGAATGCCCGTGCGGTGGTTCGTGAGGTCTATCTCGACGAGAAGATAGAACAATATATTGCCGATATTGTATTTGCCACGCGTTATCCTGACCGATATGGCTTGAGAGATCTGAAGGATATGATTTCCTTCGGAGGTTCTCCGCGTGCCAGCATCAATCTGGCCAAGGCTGCCCGTGCTTACGCTTTCATCAAGCGTCGTGGTTATGTGGTGCCTGAGGATGTGCGCGCTGTGGCTCATGATGTGCTGCGTCACCGTATAGGACTCACCTATGAAGCAGAAGCCAGCAATATCACAAGTGAGGAAATCGTGTCGAGGATTATCAATAAGGTCGAGGTGCCCTAATTCCTAGAAAACCTAGGATCGCTTAGGGTTACCTAGAATTGCCTAGGATTGCCTAGAAAGATTATGGAAACTAGTGAGATCATAAAGAAAGTCCGTAAGATTGAAATCAAGACCCGAGGTCTGAGTTCAAACATCTTCGCAGGTCAGTACCATTCTGCTTTCAAGGGTAGGGGTATGGCTTTCAGCGAGGTGCGCGAATATCAGTTCGGTGATGATGTGCGTGACATCGACTGGAATGTGACCGCCCGCTTCCACCGTCCGTATGTGAAGGTGTTTGAGGAGGAGCGTGAACTGACGGTGATGTTGCTCATTGATGTCAGCGGCTCTCTTGATTTCGGTACGCAGAAACAGATGAAACGGGATATGGTGACGGAGATTGCCGCTACCATTGCCTTCTCGGCTATTCAGAACAACGATAAGATCGGGGTGGTGTTCTTCTCCGACAAGATAGAGAAGTATATTCCGCCGAAGAAAGGCCGCAAGCATATCCTATATATTATCCGTGAGATGCTCGACTTCCATCCAGAGTCGAAGCGGACGGATGTGAAGCAGGCTGTGGAGTTTCTGTCGAGTGTTCAGAAGCGTCGTACTACTGCGTTCATTCTCAGTGACTTCTATGTGCGCAACGATTTCATGCAGTCGTTGCAGATTGCCAATCGCAAGCATGATGTAGTGGCTATTCAGGTTTACGACCAACGTGCAAAAGAACTGCCTGACGTGGGACTGATGAAGGTGGTGGATGCAGAGACAGGATTTGAACAGTATGTTGATACTAGTTCGAAACGTCTGCGTGATTCCTACCGCAAATACTGGATGAACCGACAGACGCAGTTGTTGGAGACATTTAATAAGAGTAATGTGGATAATGTGAGCATCGCCACGAATGAGGATTTCGTGAAGGCGCTGATGATGTTGTTTAAACAGAGAAGTTGATGAAGAAGATATGGGTGATATGGGTCGTATGGGCGATTGGGACTGTGGCTGTGCAGGCACAGTCTGTTGAGGCCAGCATTGACAATATCGAGATGTTGATAGGTGAGCAGGCTCATGTCACGTTGAAGGCTGTTGCCAAGGAGAATGCCAAGGTGGAGTTCCCCCAGTTTCAGCCGACGCAGTTCGTGACACCTGGCGTAGAGGTGTTGGCCTGTCAGCCACAGGAAGACAAACAGGCTGATAATGGTTTCGTCGAGAAGTCGATGGTTTATACGTTGACCTCCTTCGATGATACCTTGTATTATATACCCCCTCTGACGGTGAAGATCGACGGAAAGCCATACCAGAGTAAGAGCCTTGCCTTGAAGGTGCTGACGATGGAGGTTGATACGGCTCATGCCGAGAAGTTCTTCCCTCCCAAGGGCGTGCAGGATAATCCTTTCTTGTGGAGTGAGTGGAGCCTAATCTTCTGGTTGAGTGTATTGCTGTTAATCGTCTCGGCATTAACGTATTACCTTTATGTTCGTCTGCGTGACAATAAACCGATCATTACCCATATCCGTATCGTGAAGAAACTCCTGCCTCATCAGAAAGCCATGAAGGAAATCGAGCAGATTAAGGCAGACAAGATGGTGACTGCTGAGAACTCCAAGGAGTACTATACGAAGTTGACGGATACCCTTCGTAAATACATTGAAGAGCGTTATGGCTTCAGTGCGATGGAGATGACGAGCAGTGAGATTATTGAAAAACTGATGGCTACTCAGGATCAGACTGCTCTCGACGAACTTCGTCAACTCTTCACAACGGCTGACCTTGTGAAGTTCGCCAAGTATTCAACCCTCATTAATGAGAACGACAAGAATCTGGTGAGTGCCATCGACTTTATCAACCAGACGAAACTTGAGAATGTTCCTACCGAGGAAACCGTCAAGCCGCAACTATCAGAGGAAGACCAGCGCAGCATAAAGACGCGCCGTATCCTCAAGGCTGTAATTACGGCGTTGCTCGTCGTCAGTGCCGTGTTGCTGGTCTATGTGGCTTATGCTACTTATCAACTGATCAATTGAATTGAAGTATGGAATTTGCCAATAAAGAATATCTGTTTCTACTGCTGCTGATGATACCATATGTCATTTGGTATCTGATGTATAGGAAGAAGACGGAACCCACTATGCGGATGAGCGACACCTTTGCTTTCCGTAATGCGCCGAAGAGTTGGAAGGTTCGTCTGATGCCGCTTTCCATGCTCCTTCGTTTGCTCGCCTTCACGATGATTGTTTTGGTTTTGGCCCGTCCACAGACACAGAATTCGTGGAAGAACAAGACCATTGAAGGTATTGATATCATGCTGGCGATAGACGTTTCCACCTCTATGTTGGCAGAGGACCTGAAACCGAACCGTATTGAGGCTGCCAAGCAGGTGGCGTCGGAGTTTATCTCTGGTCGTCCGAATGACAATATCGGCTTGAGCATCTTTGCTGGTGAGGCATTTACCCAATGCCCAATGACGATAGACCATGCATCGTTGCTGAACCTCCTTCACAATGTCCGCACGGATATTGCCGCCCGTGGCCTTATCGAGGATGGTACAGCCATCGGTATGGGTCTGGCTAATGCTGTTTCCCGATTGAAGGATTCCAAAGCGAAGAGCAAAGTGGTGATCTTATTGACGGATGGTAGTAACAACCGTGGTGATATATCACCGATGACGGCTGCCGAGATTGCCAAGAGCCTTGGCATAAGAGTATATACCGTTGGCGTGGGTACTAATAAGGTTGCACCTTATCCGATGCCGGTGGCCGGTGGTGTGCAGTATGTGAATATCCCGGTGGAGATTGACACCCAGACGCTCAGTGGGATTGCTGCCGCTACGGATGGTGATTTCTATCGTGCCACCAATACCAAGGAACTCCGGAAGATTTATCAGGAGATAGACCAGTTGGAGAAGTCGAAACTCAACGTGAAGCAGTTCAGCAAGAAATATGAGGCCTATCAGCCCTTTGCCATTGTGGCTGTGCTGGCTTTGTTGCTGGAGATACTATTGCGCATAACCATATTCAGGAGGATACCGTAAGATGTTTAGATTTGAAGACCCCATATATCTCTGGCTGTTGGTGCTGATACCCATATTGGCACTGGTCAGGTTTGTGACATACAGGAATCAGAAAAAACGTCTCCGTAAGTTTGGCGACCTTAAGTTGCTGAAGGACCTGATGCCAGATGTGTCACATTTCCGTCCGCGGGTGAAGTTCTGGCTCCTGTTGGCGGCTCTTGCACTATTGATTGTGATGCTGGCCCGTCCACAGATGGGAACGAAGATCAGTCAGGAGAAGCGGACAGGAATAGAGACCATCATTGCCCTCGATATCTCCAACTCTATGCGGGCTGAGGATATTGTACCGAGTCGTCTGGATCGTTCGAAAATGATGGTGGAGAATCTAGTGGATCACTTCACCAACGACAAGATTGGTCTCATCGTGTTTGCGGGTGATGCCTTTGTGCAGTTGCCTATCACAAGTGACTTCGTGTCGGCCAAAATGTTCCTGTCAAGCATAGACCCATCGATGATGGCAACCCAGGGTACGGATATTGCGGCTGCCATTAATATGGCTGTCAATAGTTTTACCCAAGAGGAAGGCATCGGCAAGGCCATCATCGTGATTACCGATGGTGAAGATCACGAGGGTGGGGCAATGGAGGCTGCGGAAGCAGCCCGAAAGAAAGGTATGAGTGTTTATGTACTTGGTGTGGGTAGTACCCAAGGCGCACCGATTCCCATTCCCGGCACAGGTGATTATATGAAGGATAATACAGGTAATACTGTGATGTCGGCTCTGAATGAAGAGATGTGTCGTCAAGTGGCCCAAGCCGGTGGTGGTGTCTATATCCATGTGGAGAACAATAGTGCTGCCCAACAACAACTTGACAATGAACTCGACAAACTCTCGAAGAAAGAGACCTCAACGACGGTCTATAGTGATTTCGATGAACAGTTTCAGGCATTCGGTATCCTTGCACTTCTGTTATTGATTCTCGAGATCTGTATCTTTGACCGCCGTAACCCGTTGCTGAAACGTATTTCGTTCTTTGGCAAGAGAAAGGTTGTAGCCGCTTTATTGTTGCTGGTTGCAATGAGTATCTCTGCGCAGACAGACCGTCAGTATATCCGTCAGGGCAACAAACAGTATAATGCCGGCGATTATCCA
Organism: Prevotella sp.; assembly: GCA_017618275.1. Taxonomy (GTDB): domain Bacteria; phylum Bacteroidota; class Bacteroidia; order Bacteroidales; family Bacteroidaceae; genus Prevotella. The sequence goes on along the minus strand of JAFZUS010000050.1, from coordinate 8,833 downwards.
AATGCTGAGGTGTCTTATCGTAAGGCCGTAGAGAAGAATCCGAAGAATCCACAGGCGGCCTATAACTTGGGTAATGCCTTATTGGCACAGAAGAAAGACTCTGCTGCCATCGAACAGTTCCAGAATGCGGCGAAGATGGAGACTAATCCGTTGCGCAAATACCAGTCGTTCCACAATATGGGTGTCATTTGCCAGTCGCATAAGATGTATGGTGAGGCGATAGAGGCTTATAAGAATGCCCTCCGCCTGAATCCTGCGGATGATGAGACCCGTTACAATCTGATTCTCTGTAAGCACGAGAAACAGAAACAGGATCAGAACAAGCAGAATCAGGATCAGAACAAGAACGATCAGAAGAAAGATGACCAGAAAGACCAGCAGAAACAAGACCAGAACAAGGATAAGGATAAGCAAAAAGACAAAAAGCAGGAGCAGAAGCCTCAGATGAGTAAGGACAATGCCGAGCAACTGTTGAATGCCGCCATGCAACAGGAGAAGCAGACGCAGGATCGTATGAAGAAGGCTCAGCAGCAGCCCCAGCGACGTAATATCCTGAAGAACTGGTGATGCAAGGGTAAAAAAAGTAAGAAAGTAAAAAAATGATAAGAAGTATAGAAATAAAGGTGCAAAGGTGGGTGAAATGGTTTTTACCTTTTTACCTTCTTACCTTTTTACCTTTTAGTTTGCTTTCGCAGACGCTGACTGCTTCGGCTCCCTCTCAGGTCTCTGTGGGAGAGCAGTTCCGTCTGAGCTATACCATTAATACGCAGAATGTCAGCGAGTTCCGTGCTGGTAACATTCCTGAAGAACTGGAAGTGCTGATTGGACCGAATCGTTCCGTACAATCCAGTTATCAGATGATTAATGGACATACGAGTTCGTCATCATCAATCACCTATACCTATATTGTCGTGGCAACGAAGAATGGCTCTTACACCATTCCTGCAGCCCATGCCGTGGTGGATGGGAAGAGCATCGCCTCAAATGCAGTGAAGATAACTGTCTCAGGCAATGCCCGCAGTCAGACAAACGGTGGAGGTGGACAGCAACGTCAGCGTGATAACGAAGGGACGGAACTCCGTGATGCAGGTAGCAGAATCTCTGGCTCAGACCTGTTTATCAAGGTCAGTGCCAATAAGAAGCGTGTCTATGAGCAGGAACCAATCCTGCTGACCTATAAGGTCTATACATTGGTTTCCCTCACACAACTGGAAGGTAAGATGCCCGACTTGAAGGGCTTCCATACACAAGAGGTGGATCTGCCGCAGCAAAAGAGTTTTAAACTTGAGACAGTCAATGGCCGACCTTACAAAACGGTGACCTGGAGCCAATATGTGATGTTCCCTCAATTGACAGGCAAACTTGAGATTCCGAGTATCACTTTCAATGGTATTGTGGTGCAGCAGAACCGTAACATCGATCCTTTTGAGGCCTTCTTCAATGGGGGCTCTGGCTATATAGAAGTGAAGAAACAGATTCAGGCCCCAGGTATTGAGATTCAGGTGGATCCGTTGCCTACACGTCCGGCTAAGTTCTCTGGTGGCGTGGGTAAGTTCAATATCTCTGCCCAGATCGACAAGACTGAAGTAAAAGCCAATGATCCTATCAAACTGCATCTGGTTATTAGTGGTATTGGCAATTTGAAACTTATCAAACAGCCTACCGTGGAGTTTCCCAAAGACTTCGACAAGTATGATGCCAAAATTACCGACAAGACCAAGTTGTCTGCCAACGGAGTGGAGGGCTCAATGATCTACGACATCCTCGCTGTGCCGCGCCATCAGGGTAAGTATGATATTCCGCCTATTGAGTTTACTTATTTCGATACGACGACAAAGAAATATGAGACGGTAAAGACTGAGGGCTTCACACTCAATGTTGCCAAAGGTGCTGGAACAGGTAGCGTAAGCGACTATACAGGTCAAGAAGATCTCCAACTGTTAGGTAAGGATATCCGTCATATCAAGACCGGCGAAACTCGTCAGCACTCACTCGATGATTTCTTCTTCGGATCAACGGGCTATTGGATTGCTCTGGCTGTTCTGGCACTTGTCTTTATCTCGCTGTTTGTCATCTTCCGTCAACGGGCTATTGAAAATGCCAATATCACCAAGCGTCGGGCTGGCAAGGCCAATAAGGTGGCAACGAAACGACTGAAGAAGGCCTCTAAGTTGATGACAGACAATAAGCCAGGCGAGTTCTACGATGAGGTGCTTCGTGCTCTTTGGGGCTATGTGGGCGACAAACTTAATATGCCCGTCGAGCAGTTGTCGCACGACAATATCAGTCAGCGTCTGGCAGAGCGTAATGTCAATGAGGATACTGTGGCCCAGTTCATGGGGGCGCTTGATGAATGTGAGTTTGAACGCTATGCCCCAGGTGATCCTAAGGGAAATATGAATAAAGTGTTTGATAAGGCGATGACTGCTATTGAGAAGATTGAGGAAACGATGAAAAAGCGGCATTCTGCCAAGACAACAACGGCTGTCATATTGTTGATGCTTCTGTTCCCCATGGGTACATATGCCGTGACGAAGGCTGACGCCGATTCTGCTTATGTTCGTGGTGAGTATCAGCAAGCCATCAAGGACTATGAGGCCTTGTTGAAACAGGGGGCTTCTGCCGATTTGTACTACAACCTCGGTAACGCTTACTACCGTACGGAGAACATCACCCGTGCTGTGTTGAATTATGAACGCGCCCTGCTATTGTCACCAGGTGATAGGGATATTCGTTTTAATCTCCAGATGGCCCGTTCTAAGACTATCGATAAAGTCACCCCAGAACAGGATATGTTCTTCGTTACCTGGTACCGTTCGTTAGTGAATTTGACCAGTGTCGACGGATGGGCGGATATTGCCCTGATATCATTGGCCCTCGCCATCGTATTGGCTCTGCTTTATCTCTTCTCTGAGCGTATTTGGTTGCGCAAGGTGGGCTTCTTTGGTGCTATTATCCTCATCGTTTTCTTCCTGTTGAGCAATGTTTTTGCCCATCAGCAGAAGGATCTGCTCGTTCATCGTCGTGGAGCCATTGTGACGGCTCCTGCTGTCACGGTGAAGAGTACTCCAGCCAAACAGGGTACAGACCTGTTCATACTGCATGAGGGTACGAAGGTGACCATTACCGATGGCTCTATGAAGGACTGGAAAGGCATTCGTCTTGCCGATGGTAAGGAAGGCTGGATAGAAACTCAACAAATAGAGTTGATATAGAGCCCAGATTATACAGATAAATTATGGATTGGCAGACACTGATAGATTTAGACAAGCAACTGCTGTTGTGGTTCAACGGTAGTTCATCGCTGTATCTAGATGCCTTGGTCCGTATACTCACCAATGGCATAACGTGGATACCGTTCTATCTGACTCTCTTCTTTGTTGTCATGAAGAACAATGAGAGTGTGCAGAAAATCCTGCTTGTGCTTGCATCTGCCGGACTTTGTGTGGTTTTGGCTGGTACCATTGATGATACTATCGTTAAACCGACGGTGGCTCGTTGGCGTCCTACCCATGACCCTCAGATTGGGTTGTTGGTGGATATCGTCGACGGATACAGGGGAGGGAATTATGGTTTCTTTTCTGCCCATGCCTCCAACACCTTCAGCATAGCCATTTTCTTCTGGTGGCTGGTGCGTAGCCGACTGCTCACTTGTGCGATGGTAATCTGGTCGTTTGTCAACTGTTGGACAAGACTTTATCTGGGTGTTCACTATCCGGGCGATATCCTTGTTGGACTCTGCTGGGGTGCCTTTGCTGGCTCTGTCGTCTACTGGGTATACCAGCGTATTGTCCGTCGCCTGTCTACAGGTATGAACTTCACCTCGACGCATTACACGAAGACGGGTTATCTGCGTAGCGATATTGATATACCTGTCAGTATGTTGGTATTCACACTCTTGTATGCCCTTCTCCGTGCCGCTTTCGTATAAATATTTTCAGTACAGATGACAAATCCCCGACATATCCATATCAGCGACTATAACTATCCGCTTCCTGACGAGCGTATCGCCAAGTTTCCTATGGCCCATCGTGACCATTCCAAGTTACTAATTTACAGGAAAGGTGAAGTAGGAGAGGATATGTTCTATAATCTGCCGAACTATCTGCCCGAGGGAGCGTTGATGGTATTCAATAATACCAAGGTCATTCAGGCTCGTATGCATTTCCGCAAAGAGACAGGTGCCTTGATAGAGGTGTTCTTGTTGGAACCCGCCGAGCCCTCAGATTACGAACTGATGTTCCAGACCACAGGTTATTGTGCCTGGTATTGCTTAGTGGGCAATCTGAAGAAATGGAAAGAAGGACCATTGACACGAGAGATTGATATCAAAGGTGTCAAGGTGATAGTCACGGCTACACGTGGCCCCATTCATGGCACCTCCCATCGTATCGACTTCGAATGGGATAGTAAAGAGGTCTCGTTTGCCGAAATCATTGACGCGATGGGTGAGTTGCCCATTCCACCTTATCTGAATCGAGAGACGCAGGAGAGTGACAAGACTACCTACCAGACCGTCTATTCCAAGATCAAAGGTAGTGTGGCGGCTCCTACGGCTGGTCTTCATTTCACACCGGAGGTGCTTCAGTCTATTGATGCGCACGGTATAGATCGTGAGGAACTGACACTACACGTTGGCGCCGGTACGTTTAAGCCTGTGAAGAGCGAGGAGATAGAGGGTCATGAGATGCATACCGAGTATATCAGTGTGCGACGTGAGACGATTCAAAAACTCATTGACCATGATGCCTCTGCCATCGCCGTTGGCACTACCAGTGTCAGAACTTTGGAGAGCCTTTACTATATGGGCTTGAAGGTGCTCCGTAATCTAGCCTCCACGGAAGAGCAACTCCACGTCTCTCAGTGGGAACCGTATGACGGTCAGGAGTCAGAAGTCGGAAGCCAAGATGCTCTTCAGGCATTGGCTGACTGGATGGATGTTCATGGCTTGCAGGTGCTGCATTCCAGCACCCAGATCATCATCGCCCCGGGCTATGACTATAAAATCGTAAAATTGTTGGTGACGAACTTCCATCAGCCTCAGTCCACGCTTCTTCTCCTTGTGAGTGCTTTTGTCAAGGGCGATTGGCGTAAGATATATGACTATGCCCTTAGTCATGACTTCCGTTTTCTGAGTTATGGAGACTCGTCTTTATTGATACCGTAATTAATTAAAAACAAGACAGATATGAAAAATTGTTTAAGAATGATGTTGGTCAGTTGCTTCGCATTGGTCTCTATCTCGATGATGGCGCAAAGCAAGACCATGCTGATATCAGAGTCGGGTCTGCCTTATACCGAACAGACCTGGTATGCCTATGGTGTAGGCCAACCACTTGATGAGACTGATATCACCAGCAACTGGAATCTTGGTAAGCGTATTGTCTCTGCCGCCTATACCAAGGAGGGTTGGTTGGTGGTGATGGCCAAGAACACCGAATACGTGCAGCAGTCGTTCTCTCTGACCAAGGAATGGCCTGAGGAGTGGATAGCCGAAAAGACCAAGAGCGGTTACGCCATCACGTCGCTATCGAGAAGCGAGAAAGAGTGGTTGGTGGTGATGTCGCAAGGTTCAGGAATCACCAGTCAGATCATTTGGCGCAACGAGTGGGCTGAACTGGCTCCTTGGATCACTGAGCAGAAAGGCAATGGCTACCTCATTACCGATCTGGCATATGACGGCAAGGCTTGGACGGTGGTGTTGAGCCGTACCCCTAAATATACGTCACAGGGTTATTTCTGGGAGAAGTCCACTTCCGAGTTGATGGACCGTGTCCAGTCCAATGTGTGGGGCAGGGGATTCAATCTTCATCAGGTGGTCTATGGCGAGGGCAACTATGTGGTGGTCTATGGCAACTATACCAAAGGCGATAACCGTTTCCAGAACTTGCAGGTCAGTCCCGATGATGCCAAAGAGTATATTCGTCAACAGTGGGACAGGGGTATCTCCATTGCGTATGTTGGTGGTGGCCGCTAACTAACTTTTAATTCACACAAGCATCAGTTCGCTGATAATCATGTCGCTGACGAAGAGGCCACGGCGGGTGAGAGCGAGATGATTAGCAGGAGTGATATGGAGTAGCCCGTCGTTGATGAAACGGCGGGCATTTTTTATGGCATAGTGGCGGTGATGGTCGGATAGGATAGATAGGTCAATGCCTTCACGGGTGCGGAGGGCAACAGTCAGACGGTCGTTGTAACGGGTGTCACCCTCGATATCCTCTGACTCAAAGATCCGTTTTCCATGCTTCATACCTTCGATATACTGGTGAATGTCGGCCACATTCCAACTGCGGGTGTGACCGTTGTAGGAGTGGGCGGCTGCTCCAAGTCCGATATAGGGTGTGTCGTTCCAATAGGAGGAGTTATGACGGGAACGGTAACCTGGGCGGGCGAAATTAGAGATCTCGTAGTGTTCATAGCCTGCGGCCTCAAGTTTGTCGATGAGCATATAGTACATCTGTCGCTCCAGTTCCTCGTCGACACATTGGGGACTGTCCCCATTGTGCATCATCTGATAGAGAGGTGTGCCTTCTTCAATCATCAGACAATAGGCAGAGAGATGTTCTGCGTTGAGGGTGAGGGCTGCGTCGATGTCTGCTTCCCAATCTTCAAGCCTTTCACCCGGGAATCCGTACATCAGGTCGATGCTGATGTTCTGAATCCCATTGTCACGTAGGCGTTCTATTGCTTCGGCCACTTGGTGCGAGGAGTGTCTTCGGTGTAACCATTTCAGTCGTTCGTCGCTGAAGGTCTGGGCTCCCATGCTCACACGGTTGATGCCGAACTGTTGTAACACAGCAGCAAACTCAACGGTCACATCATCGGGGTTCACTTCGATGGTGATTTCAGCCCCCCCCCCGGCCCCTCCCTGTATGGAGGGGAGTGAATACACCTTATTAATATATAAAAAGAGTTGTTTCAATTGATCCATCGTCAATTGGCTGGGTGTGCCTCCACCGAGGTAGATTGTATCTATGCCCATCCCTTCAGGGAGGGGAAAGGGGTGGGTCTCCATCTCTCGGCATACAGCCTCGACATACTGCTGGCGGAGTTCTATGGCGGTGGTGGAATAGAAGCCGCAATAGATGCAACGGCTCCTGCAAAATGGAATATGTATGTAGATTCCTGCCATTTCGGCTTCAAAATTACTAATTAATTTTAATTAATAGAAGATTTCTTTGGTGATTTCTGAAAAAATGTCTAATTTAGCGCACTCAAAACGAATAATTTACCTAAAATACCGACAGATATGAAGATTTATCAAACAAACGAGATCAAAAACATCGCACTCATTGGCAGTGCGGGTAGCGGCAAGACCACTCTTGCCGAGGCAATGCTTTTCGAAGCAGGTATTATCAAGCGTCGCGGTACTGTTGAGCAGAAGAATACCGTAAGTGACTATTTCCCCGTGGAGCAGGAGTACGGCTACAGCGTATTCTCCACCGTTTTCCATGTGGAGTGGAACAACAAGAAACTCAACATCATCGACTGCCCGGGCAGTGACGACTTCGTGGGAGGTGCCATCACCGCTCTGAACGTGACTGACCAGGCTTTAATCCTCGTCAATGGCCAGTACGGTCCTGAGGTGGGAACGATGAATGCTTTCCGCAATACGGAGAAGTTCCAGAAGCCCGTCATCTTCCTGGTGAACCAACTGGATCGCGACAACTGCGACTACGACCAGATCCTTGCCCGCCTGAAGGAGACCTATGGTCCGAACTGTGTACCTGTACAGTATCCTATCGCAACAGGCGCTGGTTTCAACAGCGTGATTGACGTGCTGTTGATGAAGAAGTACTCCTGGAAGCCCGAGGGTGGTGCTCCTATCATTGAGGATATTCCTGCTGACCAACTCGACAAGGCCAAGGAGATGAAGGCCGCTCTCGTGGAGGCTGCCGCTGCTGGTGACGACTCTCTGATGGAGAAGTTCTTCGAGACAGAAGACCTTACTGAGGACGAGATGCGCGAGGGTATCCGCAAGGGCCTCGTTACCCGTTCCATCTTCCCCGTGTTCTGTGTTTGCGCAGGTCGCGACATGGGTGTGCGCCGTCTGATGGAGTTCCTCGGCAACGTGGTGCCTTTCGTCAACGAGATGCCGAAGGTGAAGAATACTGCTGGCAAGGAGATTACTCCAGATACGGCAGGTCCTGCTTCGCTCTATTTCTTCAAGACAGGTGTGGAGCCCCATATCGGTGAGGTGTCATACTTCAAGGTGATGAGTGGTAGCGTGAAGAGTGGCGATGACCTGACGAATGCTGATCGTGGTTCGAAGGAGCGCATTGGTACACTCTATGCCTGTGCTGGTGCCAACCGCGTACAGGTCGACCAACTCAATGCCGGTGATATCGGTTGTACTGTGAAACTGAAGGACGTGAAGACAGGTAACACTCTGAACGGCAAGGATGCTGACAATAAGTTCGACTTCATCGTCTATCCGAACTCGAAGTACTCACGTGCCATCAAGGCCATCAACGAGTCTGAGACTGAGAAGATGATGTCTGCCCTGAACAAGATGCGTCAGGAGGATCCCACATGGGTGGTTGAGCAGTCTAAGGAGTTGCGCCAGATCATCGTTCACGGACAGGGCGAGTTCCACCTCCGCACCTTGAAGTGGCGTATGGAGAACAATGAGAAGATCCAGATAGAATACCTCGAGCCGAAGATCCCGTATCGTGAGACTATCACGAAGATGGCTCGTGCCGACTATCGTCACAAGAAGCAGTCGGGTGGTGCCGGACAGTTTGGTGAGGTACACCTGATTGTGGAGCCTTATACCGATGGTATGCCCGATCCTACATCATTCACCATCAACGGCCAGGAGTTCAAGATG